>JANXOV010000136.1 GCA_025357635.1 Pseudomonadota bacterium | reverse complement strand
CTCCACATTTTTCGCAGAGCGGGGGCTCTTATGAGCCCCCTTTTTCTTGCCTCGCATGATTACCGCCGAGCGGTCCCGGGACCATTTCTCAATTGGCCAGCTACGTTCAACAGGCGGTACTTATTCCCTGCAAGAAATGATTCCGTCGACTACCGTCGTAGATGTCGCGTTTCAGACAACAGTTCTTGAAACCGGCGCGTGGAGCCGCAGGGGCACAAGTCGTTGCGACCGAGTTTCTCGATCAGTTCCTTATTGCCGTGGACGATCCGATCGCCTCGCTTGACGCGGGTTTCGGACGGGAAGCCCTTGCGGCGCTTACTGGAGACCTCGAAACCACATCGGGTCGAGGGAGCTGAGTTTCTTCTTCATGACACGCTCCTGTGTTTGACACGCTGCGCATGATGCTCGACGGCAGATTCGACGCAAGTCTTGCGGAGACGAGCGCTGTAGCTCATCGATTGAAAGACACGGCGCGCTATTTGAAAAACGCGATTCAGCTCCTTCGCGCGTCTGCCTTCTCCCGTCATGCACATTTCGCCGCAGCCACGTCGTTAACGATGGGTAAGTATCAACATTTCGCAAAATGCGCGACAATTCGTTCGTCTGCTAAGACAGCCCGGTGCCGGCGAGCGTGTTTTGTTAGTCCCGCGTGAGCCGGCCTTGGTTTTTCCAACGCGTGGAACAGCACTCCCTGCGAATCCTTGCATCCCACGCACCAGCGTCCCCGCTGAATCAGGTTGCTGTACAAGCTCTCACGTAGAGTGCTTTCAAGCCGTCTTCGGAATCGTCCCACCAGGCGTGAGCTTGTCGACCGCCTGCGGCAACACCTGCGCAAGTTTCTGCTTCAGATCTTCAATCGACAGGCCCGACTTGGCGGCAAGCTGCTGCAGAAGATCTGCGCCCAATACCGAATGCACCTGATCTGGCGACAACGGCTGATTCGGTCCCGTGCTGACCCACGACTTCACGGTCTCACCCAATCCCTTGGTCTCGAATTCTTTGACGATTCCTTGAACCCCGCCGTGCTTTTCGATCACGCTGTTGACCACATTGACCATGGCCGCACCCACCACTCCACCCAGCAAGCCATCAAGTAAACCCATGAAATCCTCCTGTTGTCGGGATAGCTCCCCTATTGGAATCAGGGAAGTGTAGCCCAGGAGAATGTTGAGCGTGAGCCGGCGCCGTCCTCCGCCGGGCTCTTCGGCTAGACTAGAGTCGTGACTTACAGAACACATAAAGGGACGAAATACCGCTCCGTGCCGCGCAAGCTGGCCGCCCTTGCATCGTCGCTTTGCCTTAGGGTCCCCACAGAGGCGTCGCAGTGACGCTTCAGTACGGGCATGCCGTATTCCTCAGCTACGCGTCACAGGACGCGCCGGCAGCGCGGCGCATTTGCGAGGCACTGCGCACAGCAGGGATCGAGGTGTGGTTCGATCAGAGCGAACTGCGTGGCGGAGACGCCTGGGACCAGAAGATCCGCCACCAGATACGTGACTGTGCCCTCTTCGTCCCCGTCATCTCGGCGCACACTGCGTCGCGCCCGGAAGGCTACTTCCGTCTCGAATGGGCGATCGCCGACCAGCGCAACCAGATGATTGCCCGTAACAAGGCGTTCATCGTCCCGGTGTGCATCGATACAACGCCAGAAGGGATCGACGACCTGCCCGATTCATTCCACCGAGTTCAGTGGACGCGCCTTCCGGCAGGTGAAACACCACCTGCGTTCTGCCAGCGCATCAAGAGCCTCCTCGGCACGACCGAAGAGACAGCGCTGCACCTGCAGCCACACACGACCTTGCAGGGCGCTGCTGTGGCCAAGGCGCCAGCCTCCAGGGGCTGGATCCTGGTTGCCGTTGCCGGTGTGCTGCTGGCCGGGGTTCTCACGCTGAAGCCCTGGCGAATGGCCAACGCACCACCGGCCACACCGGCGGTGTCGGCGGCCCCGGCGGTCCCCGGCACGGCGCCCGAGCGCTCCATCGCGGTTCTGCCCTTCACCGACATGAGTGAGAAGAAGGATCAGGAGTACTTCTCGGACGGGCTCTCCGAGGAACTCATAGACATGCTGACCAAGGTTGCGGGCCTGCGCGTGCCGGCGCGAACCTCGTCGTTTTACTTCAAGGGGCAGCACGTCACCATCGCGGAAATCGCCAAGGCACTCGGCGTAACTCACGTGCTAGAAGGCAGCGTACGCAAGTCCGGCAATACACTGCGGGTTACCGCGCAGCTGATCCGCGCGGACAATGGCTACCATCTGTGGTCAGAGACCTATGACCGCAGCGCACAGGACATCTTCAAGGTCCAGGACGAGATCGCAGCTCGCGTCGTGGATGCCCTGAAGGTCACGCTGCCGGCGGCCGCGAACAGCACCGGGCGCACCGAGAATGCCGAGGCGTACAACCAGTATCTGCTGGGCAGGAATCTCATGGACCGGGCCACGCCGGCAGGCTACGCCAGCGCCGAACAGGCCTTCAGGCGCGCCATCGCGCTCGACCCCGAGTACGCGGGCGCCTACTCCCAGTTGGCGCTGGCCGAGGCGTACTGGAGCGACCAGACCGGGGACGGCAGTGGTCTGGCGCGCGCCAGCGGCGATGCGGAGCGCGCCATCGCACGCGCTCCGGACCGCGCGGACGGCTACTTCGCGCGTGGCTACCTGCGTACGCTGTGGCTGTGGGACTGGGAGGGCGGCGGCGCCGACCTCAGGAAGGCCCTGGCACTGGACCCGAACAATGCTGAGATCTCGCAAGGCTATGCCCTGCTGCTTGAGGCCGAGGGGGACTTGCCAGGCGCGATCGAGGCCGTCGACAAGGCAGTGCGCATCGACCCCTTGCGGGCCGCAAATCAAAACCAGCGCGGACTGCTGCTGATCGCAAGTCGTGACCTGCCCGGGGCGCGCGCAGCTTACCATCGAGTTCTGGAGATCGATCCCGAGAACCCGCGGGCGTATGCCCAGCTGGCCATCATCGACCTTCTCGCGGGGCATCCCGACCAGGGCCTGGTGTGGTTGCAGAGGCCCATCGAGCAACGCGGCGGTGGCTGGGAGCGGATCGCAGCGGCGCTCGTGCAGCATTCACTGGGGCATGATAAGGAATCGAAGAACGAGCTTGACCGTATCACTGCGGATTCCGCTCGTTTTGCCGCCTTCCAGATCGCGGAGATCCACGCGTGGCGCAGGGAGAAGGATGAGGCATTTGCCTGGCTTGACCGAGCCTATGCCCAGCGCGATGGCGGGATGACGCGAATCAAGACAGACCCGTTGCTCGATTCGCTGCGCAGTGATCCGCGCTACCGGGCACTCCTGGGAAAAATGAAACTTCCGCAGTAGGTCAAGCGTTTGCAATGCGTGCGCTCCTAAGTCATTTCAAGGGGCTGTCCATCGTCGCTGTGTTCTGGGGTGAGTACACGCGCCGCGAACCCAAAAAGTGGGCGCAGGATCTTGCCGACCTGTTGCGCATGGTCAAGACGGGCGCGTTGAAGCCGCTGGTGTCGCAGCGCTATCCACTGGAACGAGTGGCCGATGCCTTGAACGCCGTGTCGGCGCGCAAGGCCATCGGCAAAATCGTCCTGATTCCCGCTTAGAACCGGTAGCGCACGCCCACCGAGGACAGCACTCGCGGCTCCAGTTGCAGACCGTTCACGCGCTGATACACCGGCACTTGCACGAAGGCGAATCCGTCGAGGCGCTCGGAGAGCTTGAAGCCAACGCCCGGGCTGATGTACGCCAGCGTCGCGCCGCTGTTCTGGATGTCCGCGTTGGCGCCGGATTCGCGCCCTTCGGCACGCACGTTCAACTGCAGCTGCGGGCTCAACCCTGCCGGCAGTTCACCGGTGTAGCGCAGTCCCAGCGTCACATTCACGCCTGCGCCGGGTTTGAACTCATCGCGCGAATTCAGCGGCTGCTGCCACAGCAGATTGCCGAAATACGCGAAGCGCGCGCCCATTGAATGCACGGTGTAGAAACCCAACAGCAGATCCGTGGTGCCTGTGCCCAGCTGCAACCCGCGGTCCACGGTCTCGCCCGCGAGCGGTCCGTTCTGGAAGGTGTCGCCGATCTGCCCGGTGGGCAACTTCAAGCCGAACTGGATGCCGATGGACAGATCCGGCTGGAATCCCTGATACCGGCCGATGAGTCTGATATCGCCCAGTCCGCGGCTGAGCGAACTGGACACCTCAGTCTCGCCTTCATCGATGGTGGTATGCGGCCGGTCGAAGTAGGGAACCAGTAGGTTCAATCCCCAATAACGCGAGGGGCTGTAATCCAGGCCCAGCGTCAGATTGCGATTGATCGTGTTTTGCTGCACTTCCTGTTCGGCCGGCACGGGCACATCGTTCCGGGACACGCCGCTGGTGCCGCTGCGCAATTGCGACTGATTGAAATAGTCATAGCGCAAATCCCAATGCAATCCGGACTGGGTGGTGTACCCCTGGCTGGACCAATCCGAGTTCAGCGTGCAGCCGCAACTCGAACAGGCCGCCGCCCATGAACTCAGACCACAGCAGCCGATGCCGGCTGCAAGGACAGACAATTTATTCACAGTATTCTCCCGCCAAATCGTTCCGATAAAGAATCGGTGCGCGATCGCGGCGGGCCCGAAGCGGGCGCGGCGCGTATCGCGTCGAATCACCTGGTTTATTTTTAGGCGAGTGCGGGCGGGCCGCGCGCGGAGCGGTATCGACGCGGTGCCGAAACCGGCACGCTGGCATGAAATGCCTGAACGTCCCAGGACAGGGACTGTGAACCGGCAGGGGTGAGATCGATGGCGAAGGCCAGCGCGGGATTTGCGCTCTGCGCATAGGAGCAGTCGTCACCGGACGGGTGCGCGGTCCCGGAATGACCGGCGCCATGGTGATGAGAGTGAGCGGCAGCGCCGGTATCTGCGCTGTAAGCTTGGCCGTCGCAGACAATCAGCGCGAGCGCGCCGTCGACCCAGGCCGGCATGAAGCCCGCCGGGATCAGCGAGCGCATCAGCACCAGGGCCAGCAGCCAGGAAATTCCGAACCCTAACGGACGACGCTTCATGTAACCCCATCGTAGCCCCTCACACACGATCCACTCAATAGGTTGTTTGCCCACCACGCAGGTGACATAAATAATCCGACGCGCCCGATGCCGGCGGCTACACTTGCGCGCATGCCATCACTGGACCATTTGATCCGCAGCAATCGGGAATGGGCGCAAAAAATCCTGCGCCAGGATCCCGAGTTTTTCATCAGGCTGTCCAAACAGCAGTCGCCACGATACTTGTGGATCGGCTGCTCCGACAGCCGAGTGCCGGCCAACGAGATCGTCGGCCTGCCGCCGGGCGAGCTGTTCGTGCACCGCAACGTGGCCAATATCGTCGTGCACACGGATTTGAACTGCCTCACCGTCATGCAGTTCGCGGTCGATGTGCTGAAGGTGGAACACATCATCGTCTGCGGCCACTACGGCTGCACTGGCGTGCGTCTGGCAATGTCCAATGAGCGCATCGGTCTCAGCGACAATTGGCTGCGGCACGTGCAGGACATTCGCGAACAGCATTCAGCCTCACTGCTTCAGGTGCAGGATGCCGCCGACCGCGCCAACCGACTGTGCGAGCTGAACGTCATCGAGCAGGTGACCCACGTGTGCCAGACCTCCATCGTGCTTGATGCGTGGGAACGCCATCAGCCGCTCACCGTTCATGGCTGGATCTATGGCCTGAACAATGGCCTGTTGCGCGATCTGAAGTACACCGCGTCGAATCCCGGCGAAGTCGTATCGGAATACTCGCAGGCTTTGACTGCGCTGCTGCCCGCGGATCGCTGAACCGGCCCCGGCTACAGCAATTCGTCCGCGGCCAGCGGCGTCAGCAGTTTGATGCCGAAACGCCGCAGCGCCGAGGTATCGGGGTCTTTCTGCCAGACGCGCCTGGCATCGCCTTCACCGACAAACCATTGGATGCGAGGCTTGCCCGCAGAAAGCTCCAGCGAGTAGCTGCCCTCGCTTACCACATCATCGAACAGGGATTCGACCTGATGAGCGAGCGCCGCATTGCGTATGACCACACCCAATTCACTGTTGGTGCGCGCAGAGCGCGCGTCCATGTTCATCGAGCCTATCAAAACGGTCTTGTGATCGATGACCACCGACTTGGCATGCAGACTCGCATGTGAAGAACGGAACGGATGAAAACGCTTCTTTTTCTGACCCAGCACGGCGCGCAACTCGTGCAACTCGACCCCGGCTTTGAGCAAGTCCAGCCGATAGCGCGAGTAGCCGATGTGCACGAGCGGAGAATCGGTGGTCGCGAGCGAATTGGTCAGCACCCGCACCCGCACGCCCCGTTCGGTCAGACTGCGCATGCGCTCAACGCCCATCCTGCCGGGAACGAAGTAGGCGGAAATGATCGTGACCTCTTCGTTCGCCGTCATGATCAGATCCGAAATGCTGTCGGCGATCGGCTCAGCCTGCTCCGGATCGATTTCGCCGCCGATCTTGGCGGGACCGTCCGCCAGCACTGCGGCCGGCGACCACAGCAGGTTCAACTTTCCGTCGCGAATGTCTTTTTCCAGAAACTGGGCCTCAGCGGCCGTCGCCGCCTCCGCCGTCGCCTGCGCAGCGGCCGGCTCAATGACGGGCGCGGCCAGCGAAGCGATGGGGTAGGCAAAGCGGCTGTTCCAGAAGGCATCGAAGGTCAAAGACAGCTGCGGCACGACGGGACCCGCAGCGAACACATCCAAGTCCACGAAGTTGCTGTTCTTGCTGCGCACGAAATACTGATCGGCAATGTTGCGGCCACCGGTGACCGCCAGCGCATTGTCGACCACGAACAATTTGTTGTGCATGCGGTGATTGATGCGCGGAATTTCGCTTGCCGAAAACACGAAGCGGGTCCACATCGACAGGCGGCCCGCCGGAAACGGATTGAAAACCCGCACTTCCATGTTCGGCTGTTCGCTCAGGCGCATCATGCGCCGGTCCATGCCCGCGGTATTCAAGTCATCGACCAGGATGCGCACGTGCACGCCGCGCTCGGCGGCCGCACGCACGTGCCGCAGAATCGCCCGCGCGGAGTCGTCCTGTTCGAAGATGTACTGTTGAATGTCGATGCTGCGCTCGGCATGATCCGCCAGCGTGATCAGAGTGGCGAAGGCCTCCTCGCCGGACGCCAGCAGTCGCACGCCGGAAAGATTTTTTCCCTCCGATGATACGGCCGCCAGCCTGCCTAGCGCGCTATCGGCGGATGCCGGGACGGCGACCGATACGGGCTTGTCCACGCTCTTGGGCAGCGAGGCGCACCCCGCCAGTGCGAGCAGGGCCAGGAACGGAAGACTGCGATAGCCGGCGCGGCGCCTTTCACCAGGAGCCATGCCTTGCACGGCCGCAGCGGAATGGAACATCAGTCGATGATATCAGGCACACTTTGCGCACGCATGCCCGCATCGCGCCACATCCGCAGTTTCGTCCTCAGAGCAGGCCGCATGACCGACGGCCAGGCCCGCGCGCTGCAGGATCTGTGGCCGCGATTCGGCATTGAGTTCAAGAGCGAGCCGCTGGACCTGGATTCGCACTTTGGCCGGCTCGTGCCGCGCTGCGTGGAGATCGGATTTGGCATCGGCGAGGTCATCGGCGCCCTGGCGCAGTCCAATCCGCACATCGACTACCTCGGCATCGAAGTGCATCGACCCGGCATCGGCCGGCTGCTGCAGCAGTGCGCGGCGGCGAACCTGGGCAATGTCCGGGTCATTTCTCATGATGCGGTGGAGGTGCTGCGCCACGGCATCGCGGATTCATCGATCGACGAAGTGCTGATCTTCTTCCCCGATCCGTGGCACAAGAAGCGGCATCACAAGCGCCGGCTCATCGATGCGCGTTTGTTCTCACTGCTAGCAAGCAAGATCAGGTCCGGCGGAATTCTCCGGCTCGCCACGGACTGGCAGGACTACGCCGAACAGATGCTCGCGCATGGCAACGCGTGCGCGGATTTTGAATCGCTCAGCCCGGATGGCACTTATGTTCAACGCTATGAATTTCGCAGTTCCACACGGTTCGAACGGCGCGGCGAGCGGCTTGGGCATGGGGTATGGGATCTTGCCTTTCGTCGCAAAGCGAACGTGCTAGGATTTGAAAAACGAAAAAGGGAGTGATCGATGAACTGGTCAACGACTCAACGCTTGTGGCGGTCCCGGAAATTCACCGTACGCAGCCTGCTCGCGAGCCTGCTGCTGCCGACGTTGGCGGCGCTGCCGGCCATGGCGGCACCGCCCGCCACCATCACGGTCGGATCGCGCACGCTGTCGTTATGTAACGCCGCCGATGTGGGCTACTGCGGCACGCTCGGCCGCGCGCTCGATCCCAGCGGCGCCGTTCCCGGAACCATCCGGGTGGGCTTTGAATTCTATCCGCGCCGCAATCAGACGCTGCCGAGCCTGGGCACCATCGTTCCGCAGGAAGGCGGCCCCGGCTATTCCTCCACCGGCACGCGCGACTTCTACCTCGGCCTGTTCGATGCGCTGCGCGACCGGCGCGACGTGCTCATCATCGACAAGCGCGGCACCGGCAAGTCTGCGCCCATCGATTGTCCGGCGCTGCAATTGGGCGCGACCGACCTCGGCGCAGTGACGGATTGCGTCACGCAACTGGGCGCCGGCTCGTGGCTCTACGGAACCCGCTTTGCGGTGGGCGATATCATTGCGGTGCTCGATGTGCTGGCTGTGCAGGAGGTTGATTTCTACGGCGACAGCTACGGCACGTTCGTCGGCCAGGTGATGGCGGCTCTGTACCCACATCGTCTGCGCAGCATCGTGCTCGACAGCGCTTATCCGGTGCGCGCGCCTGACGTATGGTTCCCCACTGATTGGGGCACGGTGTGGAGCGGCATCGACCTGTCCTGCTCACGCAGCGCCAGCTGCCGGGCGCTGGGCGGCAGCGCCACCGCGCGCGTCAAGCAACTCGCCAGTGCGCTGCGCGTGAAGCCCCTCACCGGCAAGGCTCCCGATGCGTTCGGATTCAACACAACCGTGACCCTGGATGCCCCAGGGCTGATGCGCATCATCGACAACGCCGGTGATGGCGGATCGATCTACCGCGAATTGGACGCGGCAGCGCGCGCCTGGCTTGATTCAGGCGATGCGCGTCCGATCCTGCGGCTGTCGGCGGAGCAGGACACCTACAGTCAGGATGCTGCTCAGGATTTCAGTTACGGACTCTACACCGCCGTCAGCTGCTCGGACTATCCGCTGCTGTATGACCTGCGCGCGAACGCGGCCACCCGCAATCAGCAATACGCGAAGGCGCTGGCAGATGCGCGCACCACCCGGCCCACTCTGTTTGCGCCGTTCACGCTCGATGAGGCGCTGGAATCGCAGATGTACATCACGCCGCTGGATTCCTGCCTGCCCTGGCCGGCGCCGCCGGTCAACCAGATCCAGGGCCAGCCATTCCCGGTGACGGCCGCGTTTCCGGCCGTTCCCACGCTCGTGCTGTCGGGAGACCTGGACGGCGTAACCTCGCCGCAGGACGCCGCCCAGGTGGCCGCGCAATTTCCCAATGTGGTGCACCTCATCGTGCCGAACCTGACTCATGTGGTGGCCGACGGCGATGCGTTCGGCTGCACCGGCGGCATCGTGCGGCACTTCGTGGATACGCTGTCGACGGGCGACACGAGCTGCGTCAGCAAGGTCCGCGCCGTGCGTACCGTTCCGCGATTCGCCCGCACCTACAAGGACCTGGCGCCGCTGACCAGCAACACCGGCGATAAAACCAGCTCCGACCAGAGGCGCATTGCGGCGGCGGGCCTCGAGGCCGTGGGCGATGCGCTGGCCCGCTATCAGCCCTCGCTTGACAATACCGGCGTGGGCCTGCGCGGCGGCACCACCAAGTATGTCTACACGACCACCGGTCTGACATTCACACTGACCGGCTGCCGTTTCACCGACGATGTGTCGGTCAGCGGCACCATCGCGTGGAATTTCGACACCTCGGTGATCACGGCCAAGGTTAATCTCAGCCGCAGCGGCGTCGCTGCCGGCACCATCAACATCCGCTGGGTCGATGGCGCAGTCAATGCGTCTGCGACGGTCACCGGCACAGTTCAGGGTGTCCTCATCAACGCCCGCCGCATCGCGCCGTAGGTTCTTCATATGAAACACTCGATCCCGGTTTTGATCTGCGCATCCTTGGGCCTGGCGCTTTCCGCGCGAGCAGCAGCTCCCACGCCGATCCCAGTGACCGACAAGTCGTTCGCCTGCATCAGCAAACTGACAGCTGTCCGCGGTTTCTTCGTCGGCAGCCTCACCGGAAACCTGGCCGGGACGCTCAAGGTGGCGCGATCACCCAATGGCGGCGTTTATCCGCCAGGTTCGGTGGTGCAGCTGGTGCCCACCGAAGTCATGGTAAAGCAGCCGGCAGGATTCAACGCCGTGACACACGACTGGGAGTTTTTCGAACTCGACGTGTCGGCGCAGGGCACCAAGATCGGCAAGCGTGGATTCGCCGAAGTCGTGAATCGATTCGGCGGAAACTGTTTTGGCTGCCACATCAAAGCGGAGCCGAAATGGGATTTGATATGCGAGACCGGGCATGGCTGTGACCCCATCGCATTGACGCAACCGATGCTCAAGGCCCTGCAGCACACCGACCCGCGCTGTGAGGGTGCGGCGAATGTGAGCGCCGCGGATGCCGCAGCGCTGAAGCAGCTGGAGGAGTTGATGCATCCGAAGCCTGCGGCGGGAGACAAGCACGGCTGAAGGATAGCGACATGGCTTCAAACCCATTCCAGTGTTGATTTTATCCCGGACGATCGATCGCGATGCGCTCGATCGGTTCTCCCGCCGCAAGCCCTGACCCCGTGAGGCGATCACCGCATGTAATGGCACACCTGCGGCGCGGCATTGCGCTCAAGTTCGCGGCGTATCGCACGGCCGGGATAGGCGCGTACGTGGCATTCATGGGCGTCCTTGGCCCCGGGCTTCTCGCGGGGTTGTCGGATGACGATCCGGCCGGCATCACCACGTATTCCGTGCTCGGCGCAGATCACGGCTACCGGCTGCTGTGGATCATCCCCGCGTCCACCGCACTGCTGGTGCTGTTTCATCTGCTGGCGGTACGCATCGGCGCCGGCAGCGGCAAAGGCTTTGTCGCCAACATTCGCGAACGCTGGGGCCACGGCTGGGGCTACTTCGCGGTCATCGGCCTGCTGTTCGCAAACTTCGGCACGATCTGCGCCGAGTACGCGGGCATCTCGGCGGCCGGATCGCTGGTGGGCATTCCGTCATGGGTCAGCGCGCCGATCGCCGGCGTGCTGATCTCGCTGGTTGTGGTGCTGGGCTCGTTTCATCGCGTCGAGGGCATCTTG
The DNA here is from genome assembly GCA_025357635.1 of Pseudomonadota bacterium. Classification (GTDB taxonomy): domain Bacteria; phylum Pseudomonadota; class Gammaproteobacteria; order Steroidobacterales; family Steroidobacteraceae; genus TMP-86. The sequence goes on along the minus strand of JANXOV010000136.1, from coordinate 86,209 downwards.
CTCGTAGTGTCCTCGACACTCGCCCTTTACATCGTCGACGGCATGCTGGCGGCGCCCGACTGGTCGCAGGTCTGGCATGGCGCTCTGATTCCGCATTTGCCGGTCGATCAACGCGGCTGGATTGCGATTGCCGCGACACTCGGCACCACGCTGGCGCCATGGGGGCTCGCATTCATTCAATCCTACGCGGTCGACAAGAAGATCAAGGTCGCCGACCTGCGCTGGGAGCGCATCGATGTCGTGATCGGCTCGTTGCTGACGGGCGTCATCGGCCTTGCCATCGCGGTCGCCTGCGCCGCCACGCTGAATCGAGCCGGCGTGCAGATCGTCGATGCGCGCGATGCGGCCGCTGCGCTTCGACCCCTTGCCGGTTCGTTTGCCACGGTGCTTTTCGGCGCTGGGTTGCTGGGTGCATCGCTCCTTGCCGCCGCCATCGTGCCGCTCGCCACCGCCTATTCCATCGCCGAAGGAATCGGCGCGCCGGCCTCACTGGATCTGGACTCGCATCATTTCCAGTTCTTCTATGCCGCGTTCGTCGGACTCACCGTCGCGGCCGTCAGCGTCGTGTCACTGCCCGGACTGCCGCTCATTCCATTGATCTATCTGAGCCAGGTGGTGAACGCCGTCCTGTTGCCGCTGCACGCATTCGCTCTGCTGTTGCTCGCGCGTGACGCAGCGGTCATCGGCGCGGCACGGCCCCGGCCGTGGGTGTTCACTGCCGGATGGGCAAGCCTGGCGCTGATCCTGGCATGTGTCGGTGCGCTGGCGTGGAGCTGGCTCGGCTCGATTTCCGGCACGGCGGCGCCGTGAGGCCGCAGTGTGCGACGGGTCAAGTTTGCTGTTGCCGGCGTTTGCTAAACTTCAGACACCTTCAACCGCAGCCGGGGCCGCAACGCGATGACGACAATTTCTTCGATCGCACCGACCATTCTGGTCGCCCTGGGGCTCCTCATCGCGAGCGCCCCGGTGCAAGCCAAGGTTTACAAGTGCACCATCAACGGGAACATCACTTATTCCGACCTGCCTTGCGAGAGCGCCGAAAAGGAAGCCGTGAAACCGGTTCCGGCGCCCTCTCCCCCCGCGGCAGACACGCCTGCAGGCCCCGGCTGGCGTCTTGCCGGCGGCTACACCGACCATGTAAAGGATCCGTCAGCAACACAGGCCAATGGATCGAAAAGGACCGTGAAGCGATCCTCCTACGGCATCGAGTGCGAAGTCTCGGGGCGGCGCCCGTTCGTTTATGCAATCAACAATCGCTACACGCTGATCCGGCCCGACCACAATGGCAAGAAAACGCTGCAGGGTCCTTTTTTCGACACCCTCGAAGCCGCCGCTGCCGCAGCGTGCGCGGCGAAGTGATTGCGCGATGAGGGTCGCCTGCAGTGCGCCTATCGCAGGTGCCAGCAACAGGACACGAGCGGTTCCCAGGTAGATGGCATACGCATCCTGGGTCTGACCCGCTACGCGATGACCGATGGTGTGCGACGCGGTGAGTACGGCATCGCCGGCTGATCATGCGGTGATCCAACAATATCTTCCAGACCAAGCCTCGCGCCATGGCGAACCTCGTGCAGCACAGCGTGACCTCCTCGCACGACCGTGCTAATGTCCGGACATTAGCACTGAATCATTCCGCGCCGACCGACAGACCGAGGCACCCCTTTGAACGCTGTGCAACCGCCCGACGCCGCCACTGACTCCATTGAAGCACGCGCCGCCCCCAGTCTTTCTCGTCGCCTGGCGCAATTTGCACGCGTCTTCGAACTGCAGCACGTTCCCGCCGACGTGGTTGATGCTGCGAAACTCTGTATCCTCGATGCGCTGGGCATCGCTTTCGCGTCGACCCGTTTTGAATTCGCGCGCCGCAGCCAGTCGGGCATCAGCGCGGTGGCCGGTGCCGGCGAATACATAGTGATCGGTATGCGCGAGCGGCTGCCCCTGCGCGATGCGGCCCTGCTGAATGGCATCCTGATTCACGGCCTTGACTACGACGATACGCATCTGGCAAGTGTCGTTCATGCCTCTGCCAGCGCGCTGCCGGTTGTGCTCGCGGAGGGCCGGCGGCAGCGCGTCACCGGTGCGCGGGCGCTCGCCGCCTATCTGCTGGCGGTCGAGGCGGATGCGCGCATCGGCTTGCACGCTGGTGGCTGGTGGCAGAAGGTCGGCTTCCATCCCACTGGGGTGGTCGGTGTGTTCGGAGCGACGCTCGCCGCGGGCTATCTGCAATTGCAGGGTGAACAGGCTCTGGTTTACGGCCAGGGGCTGGCACTGAGCATGGCAGCGGGCAGCATGGAGTTTCTTGAAGATGGCGCCTGGACGAAACGCCTGCATCCGGGTTGGGCTGCCGCAAGTGGAATCACGGCAGCCAGTCTTGCCGCACATGGTTTCGTCAGTCCGGTCAAGGCTTTCGAAGGCCGCTTCGGCCTCTATAACACCTATCTCGGTGCGCGCGCGCCTCGAGCCGAGGGCGATATGTTGGCAGGACTGGGAGAGCAGTGGGAGATGCGCAATGTGGCGGTGAAGCCCTATCCCGTGTGCCACTTCAACCATGCCTGTGGTGATGCCATCCTTGCGTTGCGCGCCGAGCACGGATTTGACGCTGCAGATGTGGTGTCGATCACCGCACGCATCCACCGCAATCAGATGCCCGTGGTCTGCGAGCCGGCGACAGCCAAACGCCGGCCGCAAAGCGAGTATGACGCCAAGTTCAGTCTGCCTTTCTTCATCGCCACCTGCCTCGTGCGGGGGCGGTTTGGTCTTGCGGAACTCGAGCCGCCCTGCCTTGCGGACCCGCAGATCCTTGCGTTGTGCCAGCGTATCAATTGCGAACACGATGAAGAGTCGGCGTTCCCGAAATACTTCTCCGGGCAGGTCGAGGTCTTGCTGCGCGACGGGCGGCACCTCGCACGCCGCGAGCAGATCAACCGCGGCACCGATGCACGTCCGCTGTCACGCGCTGAAATCGAGTCGAAGTTCCTTGAGAATGCGCAGCTTGCGGTTACCCGCAAGCAGGCGGAGCGCGTGCTCGCAGCGGTGATGGCGCTGGAGCAGGCACCGAACATCGATGCGCTCTGCGACTCGCTGGCCTTGGCATGAAGGCGGGCCAGATCACGCAGCGGTTCGACGTGCTGGCCTTCACCGGTCGTTTCCAGCCATTCCACTGTGATCACCTGGCCATGGTGCGCTACGCACTGGAGCGCGCCGCGCACGTCGTTGTCGGCGTCACCAATCCGGATCCTGTAGAGCGTACGCCGCATCCGGCAAGCGCGCACCGCCATCTTTCCCGCGCCAATCCATTTTCCTACGCCCAGCGCGAAGCCCTGATCGCGGCGGCCTTGCGGGCGGATGGCATTGCAGCCGACCGTTTCAGCATTCTTCCGTTTCCCTTGGAGGATCCGGCCTGCTGGCCGGCACTGCTGCCTCCTGGCACGCCGCAGCTGGTGCGGATCTTTTCGGATTGGGAACGCGAAAAGCTGCGCCGCTTCGAAGCCGCCGGATATCCGACGCTCGCTCTGCAGGGCGACATCGCGGCGCGCATTTGTGCCAGTGACGTGCGTGTCTTGCTGGAGCGTGGAGAACCATGGAGCTCGTGGGTGCCGCCGGGAGCCCGGGAGCTGTTGTTCGAATGGCAGTCCGCAGGATTGGCGCATGGTGGATGATCGCCTGCCAATCCTGCTGGTCATCCTCGATGGACTCGGCGACCGCGCTTGCGCAGAGCTTGGCAATCGCACGCCCTGTGAGGCGGCGAACACGGTCAATCTCGACGCATTGGTACGCTGCGGCGCGAGCGGCGTGCATCTGCCTTTTGGTCCGGGCCGCAGCACCTCCAGCGAGCACGCGCACTGGTCGTTGTTCGGGTTCGAAACGGTGTCGTTTCCAGGCCGCGCGGCCATTGAGGCATTGGGCGTGGGTCTGATGCCGCCGATCGGCGAACCCCTGTTTCACCTGGCACTGCGCGCCGGCACGCCGCGCGACGGCGCACTGTACCTCGGCGCGAGGGCGCGGCCGAAGGACGATGCGGAAGCGGCCGGCGAATTGTTCGAGGCGCTCGCCGGCCGTCAGCTGCAAGGCGTCAGCTTCGATCTGCTGCCGCTGCGCACCGGCGAGTCGGTACTGGTGACCCGTGGCGCCGGCACGCGCGAGGTGAGCGATAGCGACGCGTTGTTCGATCACATCCATCCGTGGATGCGGCCGCGCGCACTTGCCGAGGCCCGCGATCCGACCGCGGCCGCGCGATTCGCCGGCATTCTCGAGCGCTGGTTGTATGACAGCCGGCGAATCCTATGCTCCCATCCGGTCAACGCGCGCCGTCGCAGTGCAGGACTGCCGCCGCTGGATGTGGCGGTCACCAAGTGGGCGAGCCTGATCGATGCGCACATGCCAAGCTTCAGCGTTCACACCGGACTGCGCGGCGCCGCCGTCACCGACACGGCGCTGTACCGGGGACTTGCACGCCTGCTCGACATGACGGTGGTGGATATTGCCTACGATGCGACTCAACCTGCCGCTGACATGCGTGCGCGCATCGACGCGGCGGCCGGACTTCTTGACAGCCATGATTTCGTGCACGTGCACGTGAAGGCTACGGACGAGGCGGCGCATACCAAGCGGCCCGGCTTCAAGCGCCAGGTCATTGAGGCAACGGACGCCGGTCTCGATGCACTGCTGGCACTGTCGGCGAAAGCGGTGGTCGCGGTTACGGGCGATCACGCATCGCCTTCGGTCGGCGGCCTGCTGCACAGCGGCGATCCGACGCCCTTCGTGGTGGCGGCGCCGGGTCTGCGGCCCGATGCAGTGACGAGCTTTGGCGAGCGCGCGGCGCTTGCCGGCGAATGCGGGCGCCTTTGCGCCAACGAGGTGCTGCCGTTTCTGGCCGGCCTTGCAAATCGCCCGTTCTTCCTCGGGCACCGGCCCGGCGCAGTGCAGACGCTGGCGCTGCCCAACGCACCCGAACCAATGCCAATCTAGAGAATCAACGGAGACCTCATGAGCGCCGCCACCGTTTCACCGCTTGACGTAGAACTGAAGCCACCGCCGCACCTGTCGGGCATTCTTGGGCGTGTCACTGCCCTGCACCGCGATGAGGTGCTCCCGCGTGAACACGCTCTGAAAGCAAGACTTGAGGACGAGAGCAAGTACCTCGACGCCGACGGCAAGCTGCATCCCGAGATCCTGGCCGCGCGCCGCGAAATCATGCGCGCCGCAGGCAAAGCCGGGGTCTATAGCGCTCATCTGCCGGACAGGCTCGGTGGCGGAGGCCTCGGACGCACCGATATGATCTATGTCGAGGAGCAGGTGTACGGCTACGGCTGCGGACTCAACCCGGCGCTCTTGTCATGGTCCGAAGGCGCGACGCCCCGTCTGCTGTACTGCCACGACCATCAACGCGAACAGTTTGTCGATCCGCTGGTGCGCGGCGAAAAGACCAGCCTGCACGCCGTCACTGAATCAGGCGCCGGCTCGAATCTGTTCGACATGAAGACTCACGCCACGCGGCGCGGTGGAGACTGGGTGCTGAATGGCTCGAAGGCTTACATCACCAATGCCTTCGACGCAGATGTTGTGCAGGTGTTGGCGGTGACCACTCCGGGCGGCGGACGCCGCACCTTCACGTACTTCATGTTCGATGCGCGCAAAGCACTGGGCAAGGGATATCGCACCGGCCGCGTGTATCAGACGATGTTTGGCGACGGCTACACCGGCGAGCTGTTCTTCGATGATCTGGTGTTGCCGGACAGTGCGGTGATCGGCGAGCCTGGCCAGGGGTTTGACATCGCAGTGATGTCGTTCAACTACACCCGCATGCGCCGCGCCGGCATGTGCTCGGGCTGGTCGAAGTACCTGATCGAGCGCAGCCTGGAACGCGTGCAATCCAGACAGATCGGCGATCGCCCGCTGGGCGCGAACCAAGGCATCCAATGGATGATCGCGGACATGTACCTGGACTGGCTGCAGACGCGATCACTGTCGCTGGAGGTGGCGCGCAGCATCGACAGTCCGGGCCCGTGGTATGCGCTGCCACGTCCAAAGGACGAGATTCGCCGCATTTGCGCACTCAAGCTCAGCAACGATGAATCATTTTATCGGGTCGCGGACCGCGCGCTGCAGCTGCACGGCGGCTTTGGCGTGATGCGCAACAACCCCATCAACAAGCTGTTTCAAATTGCGCGCAATCTGCGCATCCCCGGCGGCACGGACGAGGTGCAGCGCACGACCATCGCAGAGACGCTGGGCCTGCGATTCGACGCCTCGAAATCGGCGCCCGGCGCTACGCAGCGCTGATCCTATGCAAGGATCCGTTCCCGCACCCGCGTTTACGGGCCTGCGCGCTTTGGCCGACTGCGGCGGTTGTGCCGCGAAGGCGCCAGCGGAACTCGTGTCGCTGCTGATGAGCGCCACGGCGGCAAGCAGCGGTCCTCTGTCTCAAGTGCTCGTGGGTCTGATGCCCGCCGACGACGCCGCGGTTTATGCGCTTGACGAGGAGCGTGCGCTGGTTGCCACCGTGGATTTTTTTCCACCGATCGTGGACGACGCCGGCGACTATGGCGCCGTGGCCGCAGCCAATGCGGTGAGCGATGTCTATGCCATGGGAGGCTCGGTCGCATTCGCGCTCGCAGTCTGCGGATTCCCCGCCATCGTGCCGCAGCAGATCATCGTGGACGTCAACCGCGCGGCCGCCGAGTTGATTGCGGGCTGCGGCGGCAGCGTCATTGGCGGGCACTCGATCCGCTGTCCGGCGCCGGTGTTCGGACTGTGCGTGCTGGGGTTCGTGCACCCGGGGCGCATCTGGAAGAAGGCAGGCGCGCAAGCGGGTGATGCGCTGCTGCTGTCGAAGCCGATCGGCACGGGAATTCTGCTTTCATCGCGCGCGCAGGATGCGGAGCGAGTCGCCGTCGCGAGCATGCGAACGACCAACCAGGCTGCTGCGGCAGCACTACACGCCACCGCGCGCGCGCCTCATGCTGTAACGGATGTGAGCGGTTACGGCCTGTTGGGGCACGCGGGGGAAATGGCGATACAGTCGCGCGTGCGGCTGCGCATCGACTCGGCGCAGCTGCCATTGCTGGCCGGTGCGGCCGAGGCAGCAAGGTCCGGCGTGCGCACGTCCGCGCATCGCCGCGGTGGCGCTGCGGTCGACGCGGCTGCGCCGGAGTATGCGGACGATGTGACGGCGGCAATGCGCGCGCTGCTGCTGGATCCACAAACCTCGGGAGGACTGTTGGCGGCAGTCGACCCGCGCGATGTACCGCAACTTGAAGCCTGCGGATTTACGCGCATCGGTGAAGTGCTCGCCGGCGGGCCAGGTATCACGGTTCGCTGATTTGCAGCGCCGGCTCAGTACGGCTGGCGACCGCAGTCCTGGCCGGATCGCAGTCGGCGCAGAAACCCCGTGTGCCAGGCGCGCAGATCGTGCTGACGCAGGACGCCGATCATTTCCTGATGACGCTCGCGACGTTCCAGCAAAGTCATGTCGCAGGCCTGCGATATGGCCGAAGCAGTTGCCCTCGTGTCGCGCGGATCCACCTGGATGGCGCCCGCCAATTCGTGTGCCGCGCCGGCAAACACCGACAGCACCAGCACGCCTGGATCGGCCGGGTCCTGTGCGGCCACAAACTCCTTGGCAACGAGGTTCATGCCGTCACGCAGCGGCGTGACGATGCCGACGCGCGCTGCATGGAGCAGGCCCATGAGCACCTCGTGCGGGAAGCACCGGTTGAGGTAACGCAAGGGTGTCCAGTCTGCGCACGCGTGCCGTTCGCTGATGCGCGCGGCGAGCGCCTGCAGCGATGCGCCAAACTGCGCTCCGGCCTGCGGGTCGAGGCGGGAGGGTGCCGCGATCTGCAGCAAACAGGGGCGCTGCCGGTTCGCGCTGGGAAGCGCCAGATACGCCTCGTAAGCCAACAGGCGCTCCCGCAGTCCTTTGCTTCCCATCAGTCGATCCGCTGAAATCAACAGAGAGCCGCCGCGCCGCAACACGCCCGCTGCGGCCACGGCGGGTGACTGCTGCGCAGCATGCACCTCGCGCTGAATGTCATCCACTTGCACGCCAACCGGAAACACGCCGACAGTCACCCTCCGCCCCTCGGCGCTCAGGCTGCCGTCGGCCTGCAGCACCGCAGAGCCCCACTGCCATTGCGCAGCGCGGTGAAACGCGGCGAGATCCCCGGCGGTCTGAAAGCCCAATGCGTCGTAAGCGAGCAGCGCTTGCATCAGGCCCGGTGCGCTTGGCAATCCCTGCAGCGCACTCAGCTCGGGGAACGGCACGTGCAGAAAGAAGCCGGTGGACTGCACAGAGCCAGCCTCCCGCAATTTCTGACCGAGCGGCAGCAGATGATAATCGTGCACCCAGATATGATCCTCCGGCCGCAGCAGCGGCAACAACGCTGCAGCGAAACGCTGATTGACGGCCAGGTAGGTCGCGTAATGCGTCGCGTCGTGCACCGGAGCGTTCACCGCACCATGGCATAGCGGCCACAACACGCTGTTGCTGAAACCAAGATAAAAGCCCGCGTGCTCCTCACAGGACAGATCCAGCGCCGCGCGGCACACGCCGTCTGATTCGCTGATCCGCGGGGCGCTCGAGGGCGCCTTGCACACCCGCCCGCTCCATCCCAGCCACAGCCCACCGCGCTGGCGCAGGACGGCATCCAGCACGACCGAGAGGCCACCGGAGCCTGCGCCGCCGTTCTCGGGCGGCATGCGATTGCTGACGGCGATGAGCCTGTTCATCGCGCCGTGAGATGTGCGATCAAGGCCGCGAGCCAGTCGCGCACTTCAGTCGGCCCCGACAATCGAAACCGAGTCGGCATTCGGTGCCCCACCGCGATCGCCATGCCGCCACGGCGTGTGACCGCGTCCATTCCCGGACCATCGCTGATGTCATCGCCGATGTAGAGCGGCGAGCGGTCAATGAAGCCGGCTTCTTGCAGGAAGGCATCGACAGCCGTGCCCTTGTTCTGTGCGCCCGACCGGATCTCGAACATCGCATCGCCTTCCAGAAGCTGCGCATCATCGGGCAAGGCCCGGCTGATGCCGCTGAGCACACTGCGGGTGATCCTCTCATGCTGCGGCGCGCCTCGCACATGCACGGCCAACGAGCTGCCCTTGTCTTCCAACAGCAATCCCGGATGCGTTTCCACGTGACGCAACAGCGGCTCCCGAAGGCTGTCGATCCACTCTGGTGCGGCGTGCGGTGAATACCAAGCGTGCCCGGCCGTGCGCCGCTCCAATCCATGCAGTCCCGCCACCGGCAGCCGCAAAGGCGCCAGCATCGCGTCGATCTGCGCAATGGAGCGCCCGCTGACGATTGCCAAAGCCCCGTCGAGCGACTCGGCCAGCCGCAGCAGCAATTCCACCAATGCCCCGTCCGGCCGCACGACCGCCGGCGTAGGTGCGAACTCCACCAGCGTACCGTCGAAATCGAGAAAGACGCAGAGTGGCCCCAACGGAAATGGCACGGACGCGCTGAGCTCCGCCTCGCGTGGCGCTGCGCTCACCTCGCGCTTTGCATTTCCGCGAGCACACCGGCTGTATCGAGCACCCGGCCCCACAAGCGGCGGAACGTTTTCTCGATGGCCAATTGCATTTCGTCGCTGCAGGTGCCGGTGGCATCGGAAACCAGCACCACGCCATACTGGCGGTCGCTCGCCTCCATGGCCGTCATGCCGACGCAGTTGTTCGTCGACACGCCGGTGACCACGATGTTGCGCACGCCCATGCTCTTCAGATGAGCGTCGATCCCCGTGGAGCCAAACGCTCCCATGGTGTTCTTGTTGAGCACCAGGTCATTCGCATGCGGCTTGATCTCATCGACGATCTCGTGCTCGCGCGAGCCCACGCGGTTGTCGGTGGCCAGCAGCCACTCACGCAACTGCACGGGCGCATCGGCGAAGTCCGGCACGCTGCAGCCATAGGTGACATAGATGACCTTGGCGCCAAGCGCACGAAACGCATCCGCGAGGCGTTTGCTGTTCGGCACCACGAGACGGTCGATGCGCGCAAAGCGATACTCGGCGTCGGCCAGCGTGCCGGCGGCCGCGAGCAGCTTGCCCAGCCCGTGATGGCGGCTGCCACTGGCGTACTGCAAATCCACGATCACCAGCGCCGTATCGGCCGGCGAGATGCGAAACTGGCGGGTGTAAGCGTCGATGTAACCGGGTGCGGCGGCGGACATGTTTCACCCCAATGAGGATAATGTCCGGACATTTTGCACGAGGCGTGCCGGCCAGCGCAACAGGGTGCGTCAACTTGCAGCGCTGTCTAACCGTGCGCGAACCGCCAGTAAAGTTCGCGTGCCTTGCGGTAGAAGGGCCCGGGCGCAAGCGTGCGCGCATCGATACGCGTGATCGGCGCCACCTTGGCGTAGTTGCCGCAGCTCCAGATCTCATCGGCCTGCTCGAAGTCCTGGTAAGTCAGCACCGCTTCTTCCACCCGCACACCGGCATCACGCAGAAGGCCGATCACCCGCTGGCGGGTGATGCCGTTCAGAAAGGTGCCGTTGGCGATCGGCGTGTACACGACGCCGTTCTTTGCCATGAAGACATTGGCTGTGGCGAGCTCGGCGACGTTTCCGAGCATGTCGCGCAACAGGCAGTTGCCGAAGCCGCGGCCGGCCGCTTCGACCAGGGCCCGCGCATTGTTCGGATACAGGCAGCCCGCCTTGGCGTCCACCGGCATGGTGTCGATTGAGGGTCGTCGGTAGGGGGACAGCGTGATGGCGGTATCGCCCGGCACCGGCATCGGCGTGTCGTACATCGTCAGGCACCAACGCGTGGATTCCGGGTCGGCCGGCACCGACGTCGGTCCGCCGTGTTCCGCCCAGTACATCGGCCGGATGTACAGCTCAGGCTTTGGGCCGAAGCGTTTCAGACCATCGCGCACGAGTCCAAGCCAGGTGTCGAGCGGGACCGAGGCCTTCAGCCCAAGCTTGGGCGCAGAGTCATTGACCCGCGCGCAATGCCGCTCGATGTCCGGCGTCACGCCTTCGAATGCGCGGGCGCCATCGAACACCGCAGAGCCGAGCCAGACGGCGTGCGTGCGCGGCCCCATCAAGGCGACGTTGCCCTCATGCCAGTCGCCGGCATAAAAAGTCCAGGTGCGCGAGAGTGTGTCGGAGTGGGTCATATCGAAGCTAAACCTGCCGCAGGATCATGCGAGCCAAAACCTCGTGATAGCGGCTCAAGTGGGCGATGGGCCGCCGGCCCCGCGGCCAGCGACCCGTCGGGTCATTTTACCGGCGCCATCAGGTGCTGATAGGGCGTTCCCGTCCACATGACGTACGGTACGCCGGTATCCGGCTCTGTACCCTTCGGGTACTGCGCATAGAACCCCAGATCCGCGCCGACGATCATCACATGGGGGCCGGTCTTGATCCAATGATTGTCCGCGGTCGGCATTTGCGCGTACGGATCGGTGTTGCTCGCATCGGTGCCGCCGGACAGCATGTACATCAGACCGACCTTGGCTGCGGGTGGGGTGTGCGCCACCCAGGCATGCACCCACTCCATGGCATTCGCATCCATGCACATGGGATCCGGCCCTGGTGTGGCCGGATTGTCCGGCATGCAGGTGAAGCCGTTGCTGCCCTTGCGCAGCGTGCGCATCGTGCCATCGGCTTGCATGGCGACAACGGTGGCGTGCTTTGCAATGGCCGTGGGCGCCGCCGCCATCGCGCTCTTGATCATCTGCGCATCCGTCAGCGCCGCCGCCTCGGGCTTTTTGTCCTGCGTCACGGCCAGCGAAGCCACGCTCAACGTGGCAGCCGCCAGCATCAATAGGGAAGTGAATATCGCTCTACGCATGGTCATCTCCTGTTCGCAAAATTTTAGACCAACGCTCTTCTCCGTGAGCAGCAGGGTTTACGCCCGCCTTACGGGTTAGTCAAGGCGCCGCGGGTCGCTACTTCTGGTCCGCGTAAATCCTGACCAGGCGGTAGAGGAACTCGCGCCCTTCGAGCAATGACTTGACGCCAATGTACTCGTTCAGACCATGCACGTTGCCCAGGTCCGGACCGACGAACACCGGCACCACGCCATAGGTCGGAATCCCCGCAGCATTCGTATAGACCCCATCCGTGGCCCAGGGCTGCAGGATCGGCAACACCGGCACGCCCGGCCAGAACTCGGCGGTCAATTTCTCGATCGGCGCAAGGATCGCGCGCGTCAGCGGCGGCGGTGGCGGCGCCGGACCCACCGCCTCGGGAATCGTCACCTTGACCTGGGGGTCCGCGACGAGCTCCGCAAGCTTTGCGCGCACCGCCTCCGGTGATTCGCCTGGGAAAATCCGGCAATTGACGTTCGCGCGGGCGCGCTGCGGCAGCGCGTTGGAGGAGTGGCCGGCATCGAGCAGCGTCGCGACACAGGTCGTGCGCAGCGTTGCGTTCCAACTCGGGTCCTTGCTGCTGACGAGCGCCAGCGCCTGCGCATCGCCCGGGTCACGCAGGAACGCGTTCATTGCCTCGGCCACGGCGGCCTGGCCCTTTGCAGCCTGTATTTTCGCCATACCGGCGAAGTAAGCGCGGTTGGCGTCGTTGAATTGCACTGGAAAATCGTAGGCAGCGACCCGGCCAAGGGCGGCAGCGAGCCGATTGATCGCGTTGTCCTTCACCGGGCGCGAGCTGTGCCCGCCTGGGTTGGTGACCTCGAGCCGGTAGTTCAGAGAGAGCTTCTGGCCCGCCTCGACGTTGTGGGAAATCCGGACCCCGCTGGCGTCGAGTTCTCCCTGCGCACCTTCGTTGAGCGCGAAGGCGGCGTCGATGAGGTCGCGGCGATTCTGGGTGAGCCATTCGGCGCCATTGAAAACACCCACCTCCTCCCCGCAGGTAAGCGCCATCTTGAGCGTGCGCCGCGGCCGGTAGTTCTCGCTCCGGTAACGGATCAGCAGGTCGACCCAGATGGCAGCCTCTGCCTTGTCATCGATCGCACCGCGCGCATAGAACGAGCCATTCTCCTCCACCAGCGTGAACGGGTCGCGCGTCCAGTCCTCGCGCCGGGCCTCCACCACATCGATGTGCGCAAGCAGAAGGATCGCCTTGAGTTTCGGATCACGGCCCGGATAGATGACGACCAGCCCGCCATCCTTCGGATGCTCGGGGGTGGAGAACGGATGCAGGTCGCTGTCGGGGAAGCCGGCCGCTTTCAATCGCGCCGCCATGCGCTGCGCAGCCAGCGTGCAACTACCGGCTGAAGGGGTCGTGTTCGTTTCGACCAGCTCTTTATACAGCTCGCGGAAGCGCTGCTCGCCCGCCGGTGTATCCTGTGGCGGCGCCGCATTCACCGTGAATGCCGCCAAGGCTGCTGCAAGTGCGAGGAATTGCTTCATGCCGGTCTCCGCTAGAGAGGATCTGGACTGGATGATAACTCACGCAGCCGGGCAATTCTGGTCCGTTCTAGGGAGGCTACAATGCCGGTTATGAACGAGAAGAATGAGATGGGCCTTGACGCGCCGATCACGCGACGGGATTTCGTCGGCGGAGTCGCCGCATCCATGGGCCTGCTCGGCGCCGCGCGAGCCGGTGCAAACGAAGTACTCAAGAATGCAGCGTCGGTTGCCGGCACCACATCTGCCGATGATGCGCGCTATCCACCGCTGCGCAGCGGTCTTCGCGGGCAGTATCCCGGCTCGTTCGAAGCGGCTCATCAGGTGCGCGATGGCGCCTTCGCCGGCACTCTCACCCCCACCGATACGGGCGAGCATTACGATCTGGTCGTGGTTGGAGCCGGAATCTCCGGCCTCAGCGCCGCGCACTTCTTCCGCAAGGCGCTGGGCGCCGAGCGGAAGATTCTGATTCTCGACAATCACGATGACTTCGGCGGACACGCCAAGCGAAACGAATTTCGTTTTGCCGGACGTACGCATCTGTCCTTCGGCGGCACGATGAGCATCGAGACGCCGTTTCCATACAGCTACACCGCCAAGGCGCTGCTGGCCGAACTGGGTGTGGACCCGAAGAGCTTCTCGCGCTATGAGCATGCGGAGATTTTCAAGGGTCTTGGCGCCGGCGTGTTCTTCAATTCCGAAGACTTTCAGCGCGACCGGCTGGTCGCAGGATTCGCAGAGAAGCCCTGGTCCGAGTTTTTTGGACAGGCGCCGCTGAACGATGAGGTGCGCGAGGACCTGGTGCGCATTCATGCGCAGCGCGTGGACTACCTACCGGGTCTGAACCCGTCTGAAAAGGCAATCCGGCTCAAGAAAATGAGCTACTCGAATTTTCTGACCGCACACGCGGGTTTGCGCAAGGAAAGCCTGGCTTTCTTTCGCGGCGAAGCATTTCGCAACAACATGCGGCTGGACACCTGTCCGGCGTTCGTCGCCTGGCGCCTGGGCGCGGCGGGTTTTTCCGGCATGAACATTGCGGCCGATCCACTGGTGGAGGCGGATTATTTTCATTTTCCCGACGGCAATGCGAGCATCGCGCGCTTGTTGGTGAATCGCCTGGTGCCAAAAAGTTTCGACGCGCTCCACGATCAGGAATCCATCGTGATGGCGCGCGTGGATTACGATGCGCTGGATCAGCCAGAATCCACCGTGCGTATCCGCCTGAACTCCACGGCCGTGCGCGTGGAGCACATCGGGGTGCCCGATCGCGCAACCGAGCGTGCCGTGCGCGTGGTGTACGTCAAAGACGGACAGCTGCGGCAGGTGACGGCCGCCAGCGTGGTGATGGCCTGCTTCAATAACATCGTGCCGTACCTTGTACCCGCGTTGCCGGAGGATCAGCGCCAAGCCCTGCACTACGCATCCAAGGTGCCCATGATGTATACCAGCGTGCTGGTGCGCAATTGGCAGGCCTGGAGAAAGCTGGGCGTGCGCCGCATTCAGGCGCCGAACGGCTTTCACAGCTACGCGCAGCTCGACACGCCGCTGCGCATCGGCGGCTACGACAGCGTCCGGTCACCGGATGAGCCGGTGATCGTGCAGATGATCAAGAACTGGAACAAGCCGGGACTGCCGCGCAAGGAACAGAACCGCGCCGGACGTGCCGACATGCTGGCGGCCTCATTCGAAACGCTTGAGCTGGAGACTCGCCGGCAATTGAACCGCATGCTGGGACCGGGTGGTTTTGATGCCAGGCGCGACATTCTGGCCCTCACCATCAACCGCTGGCCACACGGCTACGCGTACACCTACGACACGCTGGGCGATCCCCAACAACCCGAATCCGAGCGGCCACATGTGCTCGGGCGCAGACCTTTCGGACGCATCGCTATTGCCAACGCCGACTCAGGCGCTGCCGCATTCACCAATGTCGCCATCGATCAGGCCGAACGGGCGGTGCAGGAATGCCTCGCAAGCCGCGGCATGATTTGAGGATCGCTCACGGTTTGCGAGCCGCCAGAATATCGTCAAGCCGCGGCGGCACCGCCGGATCGCGCTCGAGGTGCGGGTAACGCAGCCCATCGAAGTACTCCAGGTGCGCCACCCTGAACCGGTCTGCTGATTTGACGATGAGTTCGATCGGCGCCCGGGTTTCCTTGGCTTGGCGAATGGCATCGGTGAGTACGTCGGTGTCGTAGCCCATGCCGTTGATTGCCAGAATCTGGGTTGACTCAGTCAGGCCGGCGTTGAAAGCAGCGCTTCCCCAGCGGACGGCGCGTACCGTTCCGTCTTTGTCGTTGACGAGGATTCCCACCGAGTAGCCAAGGTCGGTCTCTTTGCGCTTGGCATCGGCGCGCTTCTGAAAGGCATTGGGCTGATCGGTATAGACGAGCCGGTAGCCCCCGCGACGCAGGCCATCAAGCGGGGCCGGCTTGCCAACGGCATCCAGATGCTGCCGTAGAAATCCGGCCCAGTCGTACGGTTCGATCGCCTGAAGCGCCTTCACGACATCATCGAAGGTGTAAGTGGAAACCGTGGTGCTCGCGTCATTGATTCCAAAAAACGACCTGGCAAAGTCATCCAGTGAGCGGCTGCCGTTCGAGCGCTCCCGTATCAAGGTGTCGACGTCGAGCCAGACCAACACGGATTCATCGTAGTAATCTTTGTAACGCGTCCAATCGCCCCAGACCCTGGGGCGATGGTGATTGATGATCGGATCGTTGGTCGTGTCCTGCAACGGGCGCCACTGTCGTCCGGACTGCACGTCATAGTCGCCGGCGATGATCGCGAGTTGATCAAGCCCCTGCTGCAGTGACCACAGGCCCGAGCGAGCCGCCAATACCTTGCCCCAGTATTCAGTCTGGCCTTCGTAGACCCACAGCAGGCTGTCCTGCATGGGCACGTTGAAATTCGGTGTCCACAAATCCGCCGGCCGCCGGAATTTGCCATTCCAGGAATGTGTAAACTCATGCGCCAGCAGATCGCGGTCCTGCGCCGTTTTCTCCCAATCGGTGAACAGCGTCGGCTCGGTCGTGTTCTCGCTTGACTCGTGATGCTCCAGTCCTTTGCCGGACAGCTGGTCACTCAAGGCATACAGGAAATCGTAGTGACGGTAGTGGTGCGAACCGAACAAGCGGTAGGTCTGCTTCACCAGCTCTCGATGCGCCTGAAGCTGCTCCGGCGAGATCGCGATCAGTTCGGGCCGGTCCGCGAACACGTTCATCATCACCGGCACTTTGGCGCCGGGATCAAGATCCAAGCGTTGACTGTATCGCCCCGCATACACCGGACTGTCGATGAGCGACTCGACGCTGACCGGCTTGAACCGGGTGCGGCCGGGCACGGTTGACTCAGCCTCGAGCGCCGTGCCGATCTGCCATCCCTCCGGCACCCGCAAGGCAGCGGCTACTGAAATCCGCTTCGCAAAGTAGCCTGCCGGGTACAAGAGCAATGTATTCCAGTTCAGGACTTTGATCTCCGGGCTCATTTCGAGCGGATCGATCCTGCCGCTGGTCGGGGATAAGTAGTCGAAGCTGATGTCGATTGCTTTCACGCCACCCGCTGTGTGCACATGAAAGGCAAACATATCGACCGGGTCGCGAGTCCAGGCAACCGGCGCGCCATTGGCGCTGATGCGAAGTCCGGCAAGGCGCTCGATCGGCCCGGTCGAGGAGTGATTGCCCGGCAGCCACTTTGGAAACAGCAGGACGCTCTCCTGCCCGATGCCGCTGATGTGTTCGGTGACATGAACGGTGCGATGTTCGATGTCCGATGCATCCACCTCGAGGCGGATCTCGCCCGGATAGGGCCGGTCCCGGGGCGCATGGACAGCCATCGCCGCGGCATGAACCACCCCGGTGAGTCCCAGAAAAACAGCAGCTGTCGCAATGACCGATCGATTCATAGGATTGCTTCTCTCTTGTCTGTGTTCGTTTACAAATGACAACCGCTACGCCCGGCGCGGCCCGCTCACTCGCACCGGCAGCGCATTCATGCCGCGCATGATGTAACTGGGCTCAAAGCGGGGCGAGAAGTCTGCCTGCGCGAGTTCGATGGAGCCGGACCCGCGCAACAAGGCATCAATGGCGATGCGCGCGACGCTGCGGGCAAAGCTGGCACCGATGCAACTATGCGGCCCATGTCCAAAAGACAGATGCGACCGGAGGTTCTCCCGATCGAGTTTGATCTCATCAGGACGGCAGAATACGGCTTCGTCCCGGTTGGCCGACGCATACAGCGACCAGACCAATGCGCCCGCCGGAATGACTTGCTGCCCAAGTTTGAAATCCTGGGTCGCGACGCGGAACATGCCTTGCACCGGCGGCTCGAGCCGCAACATCTCCTCAAGACAAGCGGGCACCAACGCCGGGTCTTCGCGCAGTCGCGACTGCAGTGGCAGGTCCGTGCACAACCTGTATGCGGTATTGGCGATCAGCTTGGTGGTGGTGTCGGCGCCGGCACCAACCAACTGTGAACAGAACCCGACCATTTCATTCAACGTCAACGGCCGCCCATCGTCCCCGAGGGCCTGGGTGACGGCACTGATGAGATCATCGCGAGGCGCCTTGCGGCGCTGCTCGATCTGCGCTTCGAAGTACGACCAGAATTCCATCTGCGCCTCAATCGCCGCGAGCAGCGCCTCGTCATCCAGCGCCGTCCCGATAGTGGCGTTGATCGCGCCGGCCCACCGAAAAAAATCAGCCGCCCGGTCGACAGGCACACCCAGCAGCGATGCCAATGAATATACCGGCGCAGGAATTGCGAATGCCGGCAACAGATCGGTCGGCGTGTCGAAGGCAATGCTTGCCAGCAGACCCGCGCAATGTTCGGTGATCTTCGGCTCTATGCCTCGAATGGCCGTGGGCGTCAGCGCCTTGTTGAGTATTTTCCGATGCCGCGAGTGCTCCGGCGGATCCGCCGTGAACAATACATCGCCACGTCTGAGCACTGTCATGGCGCGATCCTGAAACGACGCGGGGCGTGTGGCCAGTACCCGGCCCAAACGCTCAAGCGCCGCGGTGATCGCCGGCCCCATCGGATTGCGATTGGAGAAGACCTGTGGACGGGTGTTGATATTGATCACATCGGCGTAATGCGACACGATGTAGATGTTGTGGTCCGCATCATAGGCAACCGCCGGACCCTGCCGCAATTGCGCATAGTAAGGATAGGGGCAGGCAACCGCCGGCGCAGCCAGATCCAGTAGCGGTTTGATTGCGCTCATTGTGGGCATCGTTGAATTGTTGTTGAAAGGATCATTTCGGTTGGCAGGAAGTATAGACGGTGAACAGGCACAACGAGCAGGACAAGCCGGCGCAAGTCGGTGAATATGACGAGGGCATGCAGGCCCTGCTGCAGATCGTCTGGGGCGATGGGTTTCTCTCGCCGGGCGGTGCCGCTGAGGTGGCGCGCGTGCTGGAGGGCGTTGACCTGCGCGGACGGCGTGTGCTTGACATCGGCTGCGGACTGGGCGGCATCGATGTGCTGCTGGCGCGCGACCACCACGCTGGATCCGTCGTTGGCATCGACCTCGAACCCGGACTCGTGCAGCGCGCCCGCGAACGCTTCGCCGCTGCCGGTCTTGCCGGAACAATCGACGCACAGGTTGTCGTACCCGGGCCGTTCCCGTTTGCGGACGGCAGTTTCGATGTGGTGTTCTCCAAGGATTCGCTGGTGCAGATTCCTGACAAGCGCGCGATCTTCGCCGAGGTTCTGCGGGTCCTGCGGCCCGGCGGCCTGCTGGTGATGAGTGATTGGCTCAGGGGCGGCGAAGGCGCCTACTCGCCGCAAATGCTGGAATTCTTCCGGCTCGAAGGGATCACCTACAACATGGCCTCGATCGGGCAAAGCCGCGCTGCGCTGGAGGCAGCGGGGTTCGAAGACATCCAGATCCGGGATCGCAACGAGTGGTACCGCGCACTCGCCGTGCGCGAGCACGCGTCACTGGCGGGTGAGTGGTACCCGACCCTTGTCGAGCGCCTCGGTGAGGAGCGTGCGTGCCACTTCGTGGTCAACTGGCGCCAGCTGGTCATCGTGCTGGAACGGGGCGAACTGCGGCCGGCGCATCTGAAGGCGCGCAAACCGTAGGAACGTTTTTCGCCCCGTTCGTTGGCGGGCCACGCGAAATCCGCGCCTATTTCACTCTTGCCCTGAAGCGCACGGAAAAGCTCGGATTGCCGGCGCCGGCTGCGGCAAACAAGCCGGTCGGTGCAATGCGGATTCCCGTCGCCGCGCCATCAAATCCGCCGGCATCGGGCACCGGCGTATAGCTGAACGGCGCGCCGCCACCAACGTTGTTCGAGTACGACACATTGGTCGCATAGTTGAATCCCAAGCCACTGGGCGTGCCGCCATCGATGAACTCGACGATGGGGTTGCCGCAGAGCGTCGACACACACAAGGCAAGGCTGGCTGGCAGCGGGTCGGTGATGACCACCGTGCTGGCGTCCACCGGACCGGGTCCGCTGTTGGTGATGCTGACGGTGTAGCGGATCACCGCGCCCGGGATGCGTTTGGGATTCGTGGCGCCGCTTACCGGATCGGATATCACGTCGGAGATCTTGGCGATGCTCAGCGTTGGCCGCTTCGCCGTGTTCGTGAAGACGCAGGTCACGCCGTCGCCGTACGCGAGCGTGCCAAGGTTTGCGCTGGTGGCAGCCACGGCCGTTGGCATCACGGTGGTGGATCCGGCATTCGCGTTGGTGCAGGTCAACAGCGTGCTGTACGCTGACAAGGCGCTCGAACTGCCGGGCGCCATACTTTCCGCCACCGTCACCGGGTACCCGGCCGCCACGGTGACTTGCGCTGCGGTGAAGGGTCCACTGCCTGCGCCGCTGGACGTGTTCGCCACCAGCTGCGTGCCGCTTGCCGTCGAGGCGATGGCATATCGGAACTGGTCATTCGCATTCAGGCGCGTGCCGTTGATGGATTTGTTGACCGATACCCACGCATAGCGCACCGCGAACATCACGCCTTGCAGCCCGCCCGACACCAGCGTGCTCGTAACGGTCGTCGGGCTGTTACCGCTGCCGAAGATATAGCCGCCCACAGTGCCGGCGACGCCGCCTTCGTTGACCGTCGTGGTGCCGACGCCCGAGAGCGTTGGATATGCGCTGCCGCTGGCGGCCGGCACAGTCTGCATCAAGGCCCAGGCGCTGCCGTTGGTGGTGAACGACAGCGACTCGCCTTGATTGGTGGATTCCGCATCCGCCGCCACGATGGCCCAGCCAGTGGTGGCGGCGACGCCGCCGGGCGGCGTGACCTGGATGTTGCGCAGCGTCAGCGTCAAGTTGCCGGCCGCTGTCGTGTACAGCACGGGCGTGCCGGGAATGCCGATGTAGGCGCTGTTGCCGACGGCCGCGCCGCTCCAGGAAGGCGCCGACACCGCATTCACGTTGCGGTTGGTGGCCCTCACGTTCAAGGTCAGTGTCGATCCGTCACTCAGAGTGAAGGAAAAATTCTGGCCGGCGTTGCCGGAGGCGGTGGTGGCGGAAAACCCGCTGAAATCCAGCCAGCAATAGCTGCGCCAATCGCTGGGTGCAAGACCACCGGAGGCGGCCGGGGCGCAGGTGTTCGCGTGGCTGGCGAGGATGCCTGTCAGCGTGAGCGCCAGGGCTGTTACGCCTTGCAGCATTAGCCGCCGGCAGGCCTTCATGGCCGTGCCGCTGGTAGTCCATGCCGCGAGGCCTGAGCGCGTCGCCGCATGCTGAATTGGAGTTTTTCTCATCGATCAAAGTCCGTGGCGCGCCGGCGCGTGGGACATACGTTCGTCTCTGCGTGCTGAAAAACGCGCGACGTTGTCGGCAGTTTTCGCAAAACCTTGAGTGCGACAACGTGAAACTGCGGGTGATTTCACAATAAGTACCTGCCAAATGTAAAGAATGCCAACTGCGCGACGTCCGGGACCTCGTCCGGGCACATCGAATGTGCCGGATCACTGGAGGATGCCGGGAACTGCAATGACTGCCAATTCCCTGGCGTCACGCACCAGTTTCATTGAGGAGAGTGAGCTTGATGTTGGCATTGCAAAAACCAGGTGGCTTCCTGTCGATGGCGCGTCCAGGGGCGCTCGTCCTGGTATTGGCATGCGGATGGTGCCACCAAGCCAGTGCCGCCGGTACGGCGGCTGGCACCAACATTCAAAACGTCGCCCAGGTGAGTTACCAGCTGGGTGGCAACACCCTCACAACCGCCTCGAACGTGTCCTCGATCAATGTCGCCGAGATCATCAACGTCAACGTGACGGCGTTGACGGCCGCGGTGAGTGTGGCCACCGGCGCAGCCAATCAGGCGCTGATGTTCCGCGTCACCAATACCGGCAACGGCCCGGAGAAGTATCGCCTAACGCCGAACAGCGCGCTGGTGGGCGATGACTTTGATCCGGTACTGGCCGCCACCTCCATTTACTTCGATACCGACGGCACGGCGGGATTTTCCGCCGGCGACACGCCGTATGCGCCGGGCGGAAATGACCCGCTGTTGGCACCGGATGCCTCCGTAGTGGTGCTTGTGCTCAACAACATTCCCGCGGCGCTCGCCGATGGATCCAAGGGCAAGAGCGATGTGAGCGCCGCCGCATTCACCGGCACGGGGACTCCCGGCACGATTTTCGCGGGTCAAGGCGCGGGCGGCGTGGATGCGGTGATCGGCACGTCCGGGGGCAAGGCCACCGCACAAGGGCAGTACGTGGTCGGCGCGCTGCAGCTGAATTCGGTGAAGTCGCAGACTGTGGCGGATCCCTTCGGCGGCACAGAACCCGTCCCCGGCGCCACCATCACCTATCAGATCGTCGTAACGCCTACGGGCAGCGGCACGGCGAACGCCGCGGTGCTCAGCGACGGCGTTCCCACCAACACGAGTTTCGTCAGCGGCAGCCTCAAGCTCAACGGCGGATCGCTGAGCGATGCCGCCGATGCAGACGCAGGTCAATACACGATTTCTCCAGCGCCGCAGATTCGCGTGAATCTGGGCAATCTGACCGCCGCCAGCGGTCCGCAGACCGTGTTGTTCAAAGTCACCATCAATTGAAATCAATAGGGGCATCCATCATGAAGCGTTCCACATCCATCCTCCTTCCCCTGCTGCTCGGCGCTGCCGGCGCTGCGCACGCGCAAGGGCCTTCGGCCAACTGCATCGAACTGCGCAACGAGGTGCAGATGGAGCAGGAAGTGACCGACGCCACCGGGCAGAAGAGCGTGCACCTGATACCGCCGGCCAAAGTCGTGCCGGGCAATCACGTGATCTACACAATCACGGCGCACAACCTGTGCCAGAAGCCCGTCGACAAAGTGGTCGTCAACAATCCCGTGCCCGAACACCTGAGCTACGTGGCGGATTCTGCCAGCGGGCCGGGGACGGAGATCAGCTATTCGGTGGATGGCCGGATCTTTGCCAAGCCGGGCGCCTTGATGATCAAGGACGCGGACGGCAGCGTGCGTCCGCCCCGCGATGAGGAGATTCGCAGCATCCGCTGGATGTTCACCGGCGCATTGGCGCCTGGTCAGAGTTCCACGGTGCGCTTTCGAGCCGCCGTGAATTGATTCGATGCCCCGGCCGGCATTGATGCCGGCCGGCAGCGTACGCCGAGGGCGAAGCGTGCGTTGAGAGTTTTGAAAGCGCCATTTTGTTATCGCAGGAGATTGCAATGAAGCAGTTTAGAAGCCGCACCGCGCGCACGAGTCTCGCGTTGGTGTTCATGTCTTTTGTTGGTCTTGCCACGGGCGCCCGGGCCGCCGGTACCGCGGCCAACACCACAGTGTCCAATTCCGCCACCGTCAGTTACTCCGTGGGCGCCGTCGCACAGACGCCGATCACCAGTAATGCGAGCACCTTTTTGGTCGACCGCAAGGTCAACCTGAACGTGACCGCTGGCAGCGGCACTACGGTGACGCCGGGCAGCACCGCGCAGGCGGTTATCTACACCGTCACCAACACAGGTAACGACACGGATAATTTCACGCTGGCGGCCACCAACCAGGCCGGTGATAACTTCGATGTCACGAACGTGAAGATCTACCGCGACAACGGCGACAACGTTTTCAACGCCGGCACCGACACGCTGGTGTCCGCGCCCGTGGCCCTTACCGCGGATCAGTCGGTCAAGTTCTTCATTGTCTCGGACATCCCGGCCTCGGCGACGAACGCCCAGACGAGCATCGTCAACCTCAAGGCGACCACGGGCTATACAGCTACCGCGGGCGGTGATACCGCCGGCGTGGACACGGTGTTTGCCGACACCGCCAATGATGGCACCGAGAACGCCAACAACACCTACACGGTCGCATCTGCCTCGTTGGCGGTGGTGAAGTCGGTAGTGGTGATCAGCGATCCGATCAATGGCGCCACCAATCCGAAGGCCATTCCGGGAGCCGTGATGGAATACACCATCACGGTGACCAACAGCAGCACGACGACGGCGGCCGCGGCGGCCACGCTGGCCGACAGCATTCCCGCCAACACCGCTTACGTGGCGGGCAGCATGAAGCTGAACGGCACCACGCTCACGGACGTGGCGGATGCCGACGGCGGCACGACCACGGGCTCGCCCGTCACCTCGATCTCCGTCACGGCAGGCACCATTGCCGCGTCGGGCGGCGTGGCGACGATCAAGTTCCGCGTCACCGTCATCTAGAGGCGCGCCTGATAAGGGGTCCTCATGCGTCGGGCGCGGCCGGCGCGCCGGGTCGAACGGCTTTCGACCCGGCAGCGCCGTAACAAGGAGTCACCTGCGGCGATTGCGGCGGGCGCGGGGCTGAACGAGCCTCGCGCCCGCCCCTCGTTTCGAGGCGGCGTATTCGCATGCCTTGCGCTGCTGGGCGCGCTGTGTTGGCACAGTGGCAACGGCGCACTGGCGATGACCTCTCCGGGCGTTGCGATCAGCAATGTGGCGCAGATCGACTTTCTGCGCCCGGGTTCACCCACACCGGTCAGCATTCTCACCAATGCGGTCAGCGCCAAGGTGGTGCCGGTGCCGTCCCTGTCGACGGCCTCCATTCTGCGGCTTGGTGAGGCGGGAGCGGATCCCGCGCGCACCGGCGGTCCGACGCAATGTCTGAATGGCGGCGCTTTCGTTCCCCTGCCGCCACCGGTGGTCGGCGCCGGCGGCAGCCTCGACCCCGCGCAAGGCATTGCGCTGGCGCAGACCCAGAGCGTTCATGGCGGCGATGCCCTCTTTCTGCGCATCATCGACGCTGATCAGAATCGCGATGCCGCGGTAATCGACACCGTGACGGTCACCGTGAGCAGCGCGAGCGGCGATCAGGAGACCGTGCGGCTGAGCGAAACGGCGGTCAATTCCGGTGTTTTTCTCGGCTATCTGCAGACCGGCAGCGCCGCGACCGCGGTGCGCGGCGACTGCGTGCTGCAAGTGGCGCGCGATTCCCGACTCACGCTCAGCTACACCGATCCACTCAACCCGGGTGACAGCAGCAGCGCCGCGGCGCTGGTGGATCCGTTTGGGCGCGTGTTCGATTCGCGCAGCGGGCAGCCGGTGAACGGCGCGCGGGTGCGCCTCATCGACGTGGCCACTGGCGCGCTCGCGACGGTCCTGGGCGATGATGGCGTGAGCCGCTATCCGGCCGAACTGACCACCGGCAATGCCGTGACGGACGCGGGCGGCACCATCTACAACCTGCCCGCCGGCGTATTCCGCTTTCCGCTGGTTTCGCTGGGGCAATACCGCATCGAGGTGCTGCCGCCGGCGGGCTTCAATGCGCCCTCGAGCCGCGGCATCGACGAATTGAATCAACTACCGGGTGCGCCGTTCCGGCTCAACGCCGGTTCCTTCGGCGGCGCCTTCACGGCCGCTGCGCCAGTGGCGGTCGCGGTGGACGTACCGGTCGATCCGACCAGCACGCAATTGTTTCTGACCAAGAGCACGACCACGGCGTTCGCCTCGCCGGGCGACTTCGTGCAATACACGGTGCGGATCGACAACCTCGACACCGCCGCCGTGGTGCCGGACATCAACGTGTCGGACCGGCTGCCGCGGGGTCTGCGCTATCGGCATGGCTCGGCGCGGCTGAATGGAGCAAAGATCGACGACCCGGTCATCAGCGCCGATGGCCTCACGTTGAAGTTCAAGCTCGGAACCCTGGCGCCGTCCACTGCCTTCAAGTTGAGCTACGTGGCCGAGATCACCGTGGCTGTGCGCGAGCAGACGCTGACCAACAGCGCGCGCGCCTTCAATGCTTTCGGCGCCGCCTCCAATGTCGGGCAGGCCGTCATTCGCGTGCGCAACGATCTGTTCACAGACCAGGGATTCATCCTCGGCCGCATCGTGGAGGGCGACTGCGATGCGGATTCCACCCAGCGCAAGGGTGTGCCAGGAGTGCGGGTCTTCCTGGAAGATGGGCGCTATGCGGTGACCGACGAGGAAGGCAAGTACCATTTCGAAGGCGTGCCCGCCGGCACTCACGTGGTGCAGATGGATACGCTGACCGTGCCCGCACTGCTGGAGCCGCAGCGCTGCGATGCGCCGGTACGCCAGGCTGGTCGGGAATACTCGCAGTTTGTGGACCTGCGAGCCGGTGCGCTGTGGCGCGCGGACTTCGCGCTCAAGCACAAGCCGCCGCCGCGGGGATCTTTAGAAATGAGCCTGCGCACACAAATCACCGGTGGCGCAGATCTGCAGCACACCGTATCACTGCGCGCCGCCGGCGTGCCTGCGCGTCAGGTGCGCGTGACGGTGAACCTGCCAATCGAACTGCGCTACATTCGCGGCAGCGCCCGCGTGGGCGGCGTGGAGCACCCGGACCCGGATCTGGTCGGCGAGCGGGCCACATTCGATCTGGGGGAACTGGCTGCCGGCGCCGAGGCCACTGTGTCGTTCGACACCCGCGTGATCGGCGATTCACCGGCATTCGAACTGCAGGCATCGGCCAGCTTCGATACGCCCGCGCAGGTGGACCGCACGACGGCGACCTTGAGCAATCAGCTCAGGCGCGGCGAGGTCGAATACGAAAGCGCCACCTACCGCTTCTCGCCGCATTTCGCGGTGATGGGGGCGGATCTGGACACCGCCGACCGGGCGCAGCTGGAAGCGCTGGCCGGGCAGTGGCGCGGGGTAAAGAACCTGCGCATCACGGCCGTCGGCCATACCGACAAAAACAAGGTCAGCGCGCACAGCCGCGCGCAATTTTCCGACAACTACGCGCTGTCGCGCGCGCGCGCGCAGGCCGTAGCGGACTACCTGCGGCGCAGCCTGGATCTGTCCGATGATCAGCTGCACGTCGATGGCAAAGGCCCGGACGAGCCGGTCGCGGCGGGCGACTCGGTGGAGGATCTGGCGCGCAACCGCCGCGTCGAGATCACGATCGACGGACTGCGCGTGAAGCAGCAAGGGCAGCTGTCGCTGGTGAGGCCGGAAGCGAGCGCTGCGGCCGTGCCCACCGAGGGCATACTGCAAGCCGCCGCCCCGCCGCCGGCCCGTCATGTGAATCGCAGCCCGCTGCTTGCCGATGTCGACGTGGAATCGCTGCAGCCGGGCATCGCGCTGCTGCGCCCGGCGGCGGGCGACATTCCGGCCATCTCCAGCATCAAGGTCGCCGTGCAGCACGAACCGGAACAGCGGGTGGAGCTACGTCTGAACGGGGCTCCGGTCAGCGCACTGAACTTCGATGGGGTGGCCCTGAAGCATGACAAGCGGGTGGCGCTGAGCCGCTGGCGCGGCGTGGACGTGCGCGATGGCGACAATCAGCTGGTGGCCATCGTGCGCGATGCCAAGGGCGGGGAAGTCAAGCGCCTCGAACGCACCCTGCATTTCTCCGGCGGCGCAGTGCGCGCGCAAGTCGACAAGCCCAAGTCGGCGTTGAGCGCCGATGGCAGCACGCCGCCGGTGATCGCGGTGACACTGTTCGATGCGTCGGGCAATGCGGCGCGTCCGGGCACCATGGGGACGTTCAGCGTGGATCCGCCCTACCGCACGCGGTGGGAAGTGGACCGGCAGAAGAATCAGCAGCTGCCGAAGCTGGGATCGGACGAGCCGCAGTTCATGGTGGATGACGATGGCGTGGCGCGACTGGAGCTGGAGCCGACCACGCAGAGCGGCATGGTGGTCGTGCACCTGCGTTTCAGCGAACGCCAGTCGCAGGAACTGCGCGTGTGGATTTCGCCGCAGGCGCGCGACTGGGTGCTGGTGGGCGTGGCGGAAGGGACCGCCGCTTATCGCACCATCAGCCAGAATGCCGAAGCAGCGGCGGCGGATGACCTGCGCGAGGGCTATGACGACAGCGGACGCGTTGCCTACTTCGCCAAGGGCCGCATCAAAGGCGACTTCCTGCTGACCATGGCCTACGATTCGGCGCGCGATCGCGATCTGGCCAAGCAACGGCTGTTCGGCGTCATCGACCCGCATCAGTACTACACGTTGTATGGCGATGGCAGCGAGCAGCGCTTCGAGGCGCCGTCCGCGCACAAGCTGTACCTGAAACTGGAACGGCGCCAGTTCATGGCCATGTTCGGCGATTTCAACACCGGCATCACGGTGACCGAGCTGTCGCGCTACAGCCGCTCGCTCACCGGCGTGAAGTCCGAGTACGCGGGCGATCGCGTGGGCTACAACGCCTTCGGCGCCAATACCGACCAGGGCTATGTGCAGGATCAGATTCAAGGCGACGGAACCTCCGGTCTGTACCGGCTCACGCAGCGCAACCTCGTGGCCAACAGCGAACAGCTGCGCATCGAGGTGCGCGACCGGATCCGCACCGAGCAGGTGCTCAAGACCACGACGCTGACGCGCTACATCGACTACGACATCGATTACCTGAACGGCACGCTGTTCTTCAAGCAGCCCGTGATGAGTCGCGACGAGAACTTCAATCCGCAGTTCATCGTGATCGAGTATGAGGTCGACTCGCGCATGCGCGACGCGCTCACGGCGGGCGGCCGCGGCTATCTGAAAGTCGGGCGATCTGAACTGGGCGCCAGTTTCGTCAGCGAAGGCTCACAGGCCGGCAACACGCGCCTGGGGGGCGTGGACGCCAAACTGCGCCTGGCGGAGGGCACCGATGCGCGTCTGGAATTCGCCCGCACGGAATCGGACAACCCGGCGCGGGCGGCGCAGGCGAATGCGTACTTCGCCGAGATCAAGCGCATCAGCAAGACAGTGGACCTGAACGCCTACTACCGCGTGCAGCAGAACGGCTTCGGGTTCGGCCAGCAATCGCTGACCGAGACCGGCACGCGCAAGGCGGGCCTGGACGGGCGGCTGCGCGTGAATGACCGCTGGAGCGTGCTGGCGGAAGCGCTGCGCCAAGAGCTGGACGCCACCGACGCCAAGCGCGATCTTCTCAGCGCCGAGCTGCGCCGCGAAACGCAGCTCACCAACCTCGGAGGCGGCCTGCGTCACGTGGCGCAGCGGGATGCCAGCGTCGGTGACGCAGCTTCCGAGCAGGGCTTCATCAATGGCAGCGTCAAACTGCTCGACAGCCGGCTGACGCTGCGCGCCGCACAGGATGTGACCCTGAGCGGCTCCCATGGGCTCAACGATTTTCCGGCGCGCAGCCTGATCGGCGCCGATTACGCGCTCACCCCGGATGTCTCCTTGTTTGCCGACCACGAGCACGCGCAGGGCAGCAAGCTCAGTGCCGACATGACCCGCATCGGAGTGCGCGCCTCGCCCTGGTCGCATGCGCAGGTGAGCAGCAGCGTGAACCAGCAGTTCACAGAAAATGGCGCGCGTACGTTCGCCAACCTGGGACTGACACAAGGTTGGCAGGTCAACGACCGGCTGGCATTGGATGTGGGGCTGGATCAGAGCCGCACCGTGCGCGGCAGCTCCAACGTGTTCAATGCCAATTCCCCGCCTGCGTTCGGCACGCCGGGCATCGGCGGCTCCTCGGTGATCAGCTCCTCCACCGGCAACACGCTGCAGCTGCAGGCCGGGGATTTCTTCGCCGTGTCCGCGGCCAGCCTGTATCGCACGGAACTATGGAACATCACCGACCGGATCGAGCACCGACATGGTGATCTGGAAGACCGCTGGTCGGTGACCAGCGGGTTCTACCGCGAAGCGATCAAGGGCCATGCCTTTGCCTTCGTGCTGCAATATCTGAACAGCCGCGCCTCGGCGTCCGGCAACACGGAGGCGGCGAATGTGCAGCTGTCCTGGGCATTCCGACCCGTGGAGAGCCGCTGGATCATCCTCGACCGGCTGGAGCTCAAGCATCAGGACGGCAGCCTCGGCGGCGCGAGCGATGCCAGCGGTTTCTACGTCCGCGGTACCCGCATCGTCAACAATTCGCACATGAACGTTCTGCTGGACCCACGCACGCAGCTGGGCGTGCAGGTGGGTGCGCGCTTCGTGCTCAGTTCCTTCGATGGCGATCACTACAGCGGCGCGTCGGGCCTGCTGGGTCTGGATCTGAGGCGCGACCTGTCACGGCGTTTCGATGCGGGATTGCACGGCACGATGCTGCAATCGTTCAATTCAGGAGTCGGGTCGTCCTCGCTGGGCGCCGATCTGGGCATCACCCTCGTCAAGAACGTGTGGATCTCGGTGGGATACAACCTGCAAGGCTTCACCGATCGTGATTTCGACGATGCGCGCTATCTGGCGAGCGGCCCGTACATCAAGTTCCGCGTGAAGTTCGATCAGGACACGTTCAAGGATCTGAACCTGGCGGGCCTGCGCGGCATGGGCCGGTAAGCGTCGGTCTCAGCGGGGACACACCGCCACGGAGCCTGCTTCCTGCCGGACGGTGAAACTCCACAGGGAGGTGACGGCGCGCGTGATGTTGCCGGTGGCGGTGTCGAGCGTGTGCGTCCATTCGAGCACCTGGATTGAATCGCAGGCGCCGTTCACCCCGGCGCTTTTGCTGGCAAGGTACAGCGTCTGCGTCAGCATGCCAGCGGACGAAGCGCCCACGCTGCGCAACACCACATTGCCGGTGTTGTTGTAGGGCGTGAATTCCCACAGATACTCGCTCAACTGACGCAGATCGGCCGCCTGCGGCTGCGGACCATTGAGCCGGCCCGCAGCGCCGGCGGGCTGGCGCAGGTCGATATCGTCGCGGTTGACGAAGGCGCATTTGAATACGCGCTGGCGGATGTAGCCTTGGGGAGTGCCATTGCGCAGCCGATCGAATTCGAAGTACATCGCCGAATCACCGTTGCCCGTCAGCGCATCGTAGGAGCTGCCGCGGGTCGCGGCGCTTTCCGACCATTGCAGTGCCTGATTCCAATCATCGGTGCACAGCTCGTACGGCCGCGTGCCCAGACCCACATCCGGAGCCTTGATGTGAGAGGTGCTCACGTAGCCTGCGACGGCGGGCACCGGGTCCGAGAAAAACCCGGCAGGTGTGCGTTGCGTGTCGCCGTAGATCAGTTGCGCGATTTCGGTGTCGCTTTGCGTCACCGGGCGACCGTCGGCGGGAGGTTGCGCAACCGATTGCGGGGACTGCGTGGTCACGGGTGCGCCACCGCCACCGCAGGCGGCCAGCAACAGCGGCAGCGCTACAACAAACCAAGTTCTGCCCGCGTTGAGGATCATGAAGCACCCGCCTGTCCTCGGGTATCGTCAGACCTGCGTCATTCTTTAGCCGCGGGCGAGTTGACGTTGACCAGCACGGTGCCGGCCAGGATCAGCACGATTCCGGCGATGGCGAGCGGCGACAACTCCGCGATCCTATCAGAGCCAGGCTGTATGAATGTACAGCGCCTGTCACTTGCACCGCATTGATCTGAATGACGGAGGAATCAGCGATACTGCTCGCGTACCCATTGAACAAAGGACAGCCGCCGGCTGATCGACATGTCGACATTCAAGTCCGATTTTCTGCAAGTGCTGAACGAGCGCGGCTTCATCCATCAAGGCACCCATCTCGAGGGGCTCGATGCGCTGGCGGCGCGCGAGGTGGTGACCGGCTACATCGGCTTCGATGCCACCGCCCGCTCGCTGCACGTCGGCAGCCTCGTCCAGATCATCATGCTTTACTGGCTGCAGCGTACCGGACACCGGCCCGTCGCGTTGATGGGTGGCGGCACCACCAAAGTGGGTGATCCCACCGGCAAGGACACGCAGCGCGCGCTGCTGACGGATGACGATATCCGCGCCAACATCGCCTCCATCCAGGGGGTGTTCGCGAAATTCCTGTCGTTCGGCTCCGGCCCTACCGATGCGATGATGGTCGACAACGACGTCTGGCTTTCCAAGCTGGGTTACGTGGAGTTCCTGCGCGACTGCGGCACGGAATTCACCATCAACCGCATGTTGAGCTTCGACAGCGTGAAGCTGCGTCTGGAGCGCGAGAGCCCGATGACGTTTCTCGAATTCAATTACATGCTGATGCAGGCCTACGACTTCCACGAACTGTACCGGCGCTGCGGCTGCCGCCTGCAGATGGGCGGCTCGGATCAATGGGGCAACATCGTCAACGGCGTGGAGTTGTGCCGCCGCAAGGACGGCATCGAGGTCTTCGGGCTGACCACACCGCTCCTGACCACCGCATCGGGACGCAAGATGGGCAAGACCGAGACCGGCGCGGTGTGGCTGAACGAAGACCTCTGCAGCGCCTACGACTACTGGCAGTTCTGGCGCAACACCGAGGATGCCGATGTCGGCACGATGCTGTCGCGCTTCACGACGCTTGCGATGGCGGAGGTTCGGCGCCTGGCTGCGCTGGGCGGCGCCGAGATCAATGAAGCCAAGAAGATACTGGCGACGGAGGCCACCGCGTGGCTGCACGGCCGCGCCGCCGCCGAGGCCGCCGCCGACACTGCGCGCAAGACCTTCGAACAGGGCGATGCCGCCAGCGGCCTGCCCTCGGTGGATCTGGCGCGTGAAACACTGGCCCGCGGCTATCCGCTGCTGGATGCCTTCCTCGCCGTGCAGCTCATCGCGTCCAAAAGCGAAGGCCGCCGTCATATGGGCTCGAATGCCCTGAAGATCAACAACGAGACGGTGACCGCCGAACGCGCGCTGACGGAGGCGGACCTGGGCGGCGGAGTGATCAAGCTGTCGGTGGGAAAGAAGAAGCATGCGCTGCTGAGGGTGCGCTGAAAGAGGAGCAAATTAGTTTTGGATACTGAGGGATGCATTGCCCCGCTTGCTTGGGCCGCCACGGCCCGCGAAGGCGATCAAATCAACTGCACGCAGTTGCCGTAGGATTTCAGCACCTCGTCGTTCGTCAACAATGTCATGGATTCCATCTGCGCCTGGGCGATCAGCAGCCGATCGAAGGGATCGTTGTGGTTCATACCCAGATCAAATACGCGCGCGGCATGCTCTGCTTGGATGGCCAATAGCGAGAAGCCGGCCGGTTCAACGGATTTCAGTACGAGTCCGGGCGTCGCCTTCAGTTTGCCCTGCGCCGCTTTGATACTGATTTCCCATATTGACGCTGCACTGACATAGACATCGGAACGGTCGATGAGAGCCAGCGCCTTGCGGCCGATGCGCCTGGGCTCACTCAAGGTCCATAGCAACAAATGCGTGTCCAGAAGCAGTCGCACGGCTAGCGCCCCTGAAACATTGCCAGAGTCTCGGCGTCCAGCGGTGCATTGAAGTCGTCGGGGACCTTGATCCGGCCCTTGAGCATACCGAGCTTCTTAGGGCGCGCGGCCGCCGCCAGCGGCACCAGTCGTGCCATGGGCTTGCCGGCCTTCGCGATGATCACTTCCTTCCCGTTTGCGGCCTGTTCCACGAGTCGCGAAAGGTGGGTCTTGGCTTCATGAATGTTGATGGCTTTTGACAGGGGTTTCTCCATTGGACTAAGTCTAGTTCAGTCCGTTCTGAAACACAAAAAGTCCGGTCAACGCAACCTTCAGCTGAGAAAGCTGCCGCGAATGCCATCGACAATGAACTGAACCGCCAGCGCCGCCAGCACAACGCCGGAAAGGCGGTTGACGACGTTGGCGCCGGTGACGCCCAGCACGCGCATCAGGCGCGGCGTGGCCAGCATGATGATCCAGCACAGCGCCATCACGGCCGCGACCACCGCGAGAAACCCCGCGAACAGGGCCGGATGGCCGCCGACTTCACCGGCGGTGAGCAGGATGGTGGCCAGCGCGCCAGGACCGGCGATGAAGGGAAATGCCAGCGGGAAAACCGACACGTCGGCGCGCCTGGCGCACTCCTGTTCCTCGGGTGCGGTGGTGCGCGTTCCTGAAGGCCGGGCGAACACCATTTCCAAGGCGATGAGGAACAGCAGCGTCCCGCCGGCCAGGCGGAACGAGCTCAACGCTATGCCCATGATTTGCAAAAACTTCGCGCCCACCAGGGCGAACAGCACGCAGATGCCCAGCGCGATGGCGCAGGACTTGAAGGCCATCTTGCGCTTATACAGGTCGCTGGCGCCTTCGGTCAGGCCGGCGAACACGGGGATCAGCGAGATGGGTTCGACGACGACGAAGAACACGATGAAGAACTTTAGGAGCTGCTGAACCACGTTGGATGCTGCTTCGCGCCAAGGAAAACTACCGATTGCGTCGCGGACACAATGAGAGTTGAATTAGGCT
Organism: Pseudomonadota bacterium; assembly: GCA_025357635.1. Classification (GTDB taxonomy): domain Bacteria; phylum Pseudomonadota; class Gammaproteobacteria; order Steroidobacterales; family Steroidobacteraceae; genus TMP-86. The sequence goes on along the minus strand of JANXOV010000136.1, from coordinate 52,438 downwards.
GCAGCATAACAGACGGAGGCAGCCATGAACGTGCTCAAGCCAGAGATCGGCGAGTGGTATCGCGGTGCGACCAATGCGCTGTTCGAAATCGTCGCGATCGATGACGAGGATCAGACCATCGAGATCCAGTATTTCGACGGCACCGTCGAGGAGATGGATTTCGACGCGTGGAACGAGTTGCTCAAAGACGAGTCCATCGAAGCGGCCGATGCGCCGGAGGACTGGTCCGGTTCGGTGGACGTGGACTCCGAAGACCTGGGCCGTGAATTCGAAGACAACGCGCAGCCGCAGTGGTCGGCCGACTCCAGCCGGCTCAGCCCTCGATTGCGTTGATCCGGCGGCGCAGCGGCCTCGCACGACGGTACGGCCCCCGCTCGGGCGGGCGGATCAGGCGCAGATCGGCGTCCAGGCCAAGTTCCGGATCACGCAATGTCCGTCAAACCAACCCGGCAAAGAAGCGCTCATAGTAAAGAACACGCACACCCGTTTTGGCATACAGCCGATCATAGTCGGGACGGGTAACAAGTTGGAAAGCCCGGCCGACTCGTAAAATGTTCTGAAAATAGAGCAATGCAGGGCTAGGCGCCGTATCACCGGATTTGCACTCGACCATTAGCCACGGCTCGCCGTCGCGAATCACCAGAAAATCAACCTCGCGCTGTTGCTTGTCGCGTACAAATCGAAGCTCGAAATGTCCATGCGCCAGGTCGGTCCAATATTGACAAGCCTTCAACAGATGCAATGCGGTCAGATTTTCCAGGCGAGCAGCCACTTCGGTCGAGCGGATCTGCAGAATATCGAAAAGATAAAGTTTGGGAGTCGAGCGGATGGCGCGCACCACGCGCCGCGAGTACGGGTGGATGAGGAAGGTGTGATATAGCGCGTCGAATACCTGCAGCCAGCTTCTGACCGTGGCATAGGCCACGCCAACATCTTCCCGCAGGGAGTTCATCGATAGCAGCGAACCCACGCGCTCAGGAAGCAGGTCGGCCAGTACGCGCATGGCTGACAGATCCTCCACCGCGCGAAGATCGCGTACATCCTCTGTCAATAGGCGTTCGATTCGCAGGCGACTCCAACGCCGCGCCCGCAATTCACTGCCGTCGAGGAAGGGCTCGGGAAACCCGCTGGTACGCAATAAATCCGCAAGCCGCCGATGTGCAGTCGTGGTTGCGAATATCTCATCGGGGCCAGGCGGCCTATCGGTTTCGGCAACGCTAAACGGATGCAATCTGTAGGGAATGAAGCGCCCCAGCAAGCTGTCGCCGCCACGCCGGTAAATATCCAGTCGTGCGCTGCCAGTCACGATGACCCCGCTTGCAGCACCCTCCGTGTCATACACGCCTTTCAGGCGCGTCTTCCAACGCCGATCTTTGTGGATCTCGTCCAGGACCACCGGTCCGGGTCCTCGATCCGACAAAGCCGATCGCGGCGATCGGCTCCACGCCCTGCGAAAATCCGCGTCGTCCCAACTGTGGTAGTTTTCCGGGGACTCGAGTAGCTGTTTCGCCAGCGTTGTCTTACCGACCTGCCGCGGTCCGGAAACGAACGCCATCTTTCCGTGTGCGAGAGCGTCTTGCCGAATCGAATCGCTCAGGTAACGCGGCTTTTCCATGTGACCAGATTGCAATAGCTTGATAGATGGTCATGACAATTTATCAACTTACTGATAATTAGTCAAATCATAAACGATCATGCATTCCGACCGGTATCCAGGGCAAGCAGCCCTCTCAGCCCTCGATTGCGTTGATCCGGCGGCGCAGTGCGATCAGCAGCGCAAGGCCCGGTAGTGCACACAGGAAGGTGATCACGAAAAAGCGCGGCCAGCCGACATCGGTCACCACCTGACCGGCGACGGCGCCGAGCACCACGCGTGGAATTGACGCGAGTGCCGACAGCAGCGCGTATTGCGTGGCGCTGTAATTGGCGCTGCACTGAGACATCAGAAACGCGACAAACGCAGCCTGGCCCATGCCGCCGGCCAGATTATCGACGCTGGTGGCGAGAATCAACAGCCACAGTTGCTTGCCCGCCAGCGCCAGCCACATGTACAGCAAGTTGGTGAGCGCCTGCGCAATGCCGAAGATGAGCAGGCAGCGGAACAGGCCCCAGCGCAGGTACAGCCACCCGCCCAGCGCGGTGCCGATCATGGTCGAAATGGTCATGTTGACCTTGCCGGCCAGACTCAGTTCGGTCAGCGAAAACCCGACGCCTTTGATCATGAAGGCGCTGTACAGGCTCAAGGCAAAGGCATCGCCCACCTTGTACAGCAGCACCAACAGCAGAAACGCCCACGAACTGCGGCGCATGAGCAGTTCCTTGAGCGGATTCATGACCGCATCGGCCATGGTGCGCGGCGCGTGCCCGGGCGATTCGGGTTCAGGGGAGAAAATCGTCGCCAGACAAGTGAACGCCATCGCCACCGCGACGATCAGATACGCGGCGCGCCAGCCGATCTGGTCGGCCATCAGGACGATCAATGCGCCGGCAATCATGGCGGCCGTGCGATATCCGAATGCGGTGGCGGCGGCAGCCAGCGCGCGTTCGGAGGGGCGCACCACGTCGGCGCGATAGGCGTCGATGACGATGTCCTGCGAGGCGGACAGGAACGCCAGCAGCATGGCGATCACGCCGACCATGTACGGCGCATCGGTCGGCGAGGTGAAGCCGAGGGCGCCGATGCAGATCGCGAGCAGCACCTGATAGATCAGAATCCAGCCGCGGCGCCGTCCCAGCAGCGGGGGCAGGAACCGGTCCAGAAACGGCGCCCACAGAAACTTGAATACATAGGGCAGCCCCACCAGCGAAAAAATGCCGATGGTCTTGATGTCGAGGCCGACGCTGGCAAGCCAGGCTTGCAGCGTCGAACCGGTCAGATTCAGCGGCAGGCCCGAGGCAAAGCCCAGCGCCAGGATGGCGGCCATGCGCTTGTTGCCCAATGCCTGGAGAAGAGTCGGCTTTGCGGATGGTTCGCTGCGCACAGCGCGCGATCATAGCAGCCGTGAGTTGCGCCGCGGCAACGCTCTTGCGAGACTCAGCGGACATGCCAGCCACCTACAAGAGCGACTTCATCGACCTGTGCGCCCGCATCGGCGCACTGAAATTTGGCCAATTCAAATTGAAATCGGGGCGCGAAAGCCCCTATTTCTTCAATGCAGGGCTGTTCAACAACGGCGCGGCGATCTCCGCGCTGGGCCGCGCCTATGCGGCGGCGCTGAGCGCCTCGGGGCTGCAATTCGACCGCCTGTTCGGGCCGGCCTACAAGGGCATTCCGCTGGTCACGGTCACCGCTGCGGCGCTGGCGGAGCAGCACCACCGAGACCTGCCCTTCGCGTTCAACCGCAAGGAGGCCAAAGACCACGGCGAAGGCGGCAGCATCGTCGGTCAGCCGCTGCAGGGGCGCGTGCTCATCGTGGACGACGTGATCACGGCGGGCACGGCCATCCGCGAGTCCATCCAGATCATCCGTGCCGCGCAAGCCACGCCGGCCGGCGTGCTGATCGCTTTGGACCGCCAGGAGCGGGGTCAGGACAGCAACCGGTCGGCCGTGCAGGAAGTCCGCGATCAGTTTCAGATCCCTGTTGTTTCCATCATCACCCTGGCGGACTTAATGAAACACCTCAAAGCCCAGGGCCGGCCGGAGCTTCTGAGCTCCATGCAAGCCTATCGCGCCCGATTTGGGACGGACGATGCACTTTGAGCAATGCGCCCTAGGAATATTCTGCGTGCATGGTCACAATACGCCCGGAAAATCACCGCAGAGGATTGCCCGTGACCCGCTCCGCCTGGATCCTTAGCCCGTTCATCCTGCTGTGCGCACTGGCGCAGGCTCAACCTGGCAGCGCCGAGCGCAAAGTCTACAAATGGACCGACAAGTCCGGCGAGGTCCACTACGGGGATCACGTGCCGCCGGAGTATGCATCCGAAGAACGGCACGTCATGAACGCGCGCGGTGTCGAGGTGGATCGCATCGAGAAGCAGAAAACTCCCGAGCAGCAGACCATCGCGGACCAGAAAGCACGCGATGAGATCGCGCAGCGTGACCGCGATCGCAATCTGTTGAACACCTACGTCTCGGTGCAGGAAATCGAACGCCTGCGCGACCAGCGCCTGTCGCTGGTGTCCGGCCAGATCAGCGTCACGTCGGCATTTCTCGAAACGCTTCAAACCCGGCAGAAGAAGCTACAGACCACGAGCATGAATTTCAGGCCCTACAACCAGAAGCCGGGCGCGCCGCCCATGCCGGATCAAATTGCCGAAGACCTCGTGCGCACCGGCAATGACATCCGCGCGCAACAGCAGAACCTGCGCCAGAAGCGCAAGGAAGAGGCAACCCTGCGCTCCTCGTTCGCCTCCGACATCGAGCGCTTCAAACAACTGAAGAGCGTCCATTGACCCCGAAGAAGCGCGTTCTGCTCGGTGTCAGCGGTGGCATCGCCGCGTACAAGAGCCCGGATCTGGTTCGCCGTCTGATCGAGCGTGGCGCCGAGGTGCAGGTCGTAATGAGCGCCGGCGCGCAGCGCTTCGTGACGCCCACCACTTTTCAGGCCGTCTCAGGACATCCAGTGCGCAGCGATCTGTGGGACCCTGCCGCCGAAGCGGCCATGGGCCACATTGAACTCGCGCGCTGGGCCGAAGTCGTGTTGATTGCGCCGGCCTCTGCGGACTGCCTGGCACGCCTGGCGCAGGGCCGCGCCGATGATCTGCTCATGGCCGTGTGTCTGGCAACCGAAGCGCCCATCGTCGTTGCGCCCGCCATGAACCGGCTCATGTGGGCCAACAAAGCAACGCAAGCCAACGTCGCGACGCTGTTGTCCCGCGGCGTGCGCGTGCTGGGACCGGGCACCGGGGATCAGGCCTGCGGCGAAACCGGCCCCGGACGCATGCTCGAACCGGCGGATCTGGCCGACCGGCTGCTCTCGCCCCCGGCGAATTCGGGCGTGCTCGCCGGGCTGAATGTGATGATCACCGCCGGCCCGACCCGCGAGTGCATCGACCCCGTGCGTTACCTCACCAATCGCAGCTCCGGCAAAATGGGCTTTGCCGTTGCCGCGGCGGCGCATGAAGCCGGCGCGCGCGTGACGCTGGTGGCAGGTCCGGTGCAGCTGGCGACGCCGGCGGGCACGATCACCCGCATCGATGTGCAGAGCGCGCGCGACATGTACGCCGCGGTGCATCGGCACATCGCCTCCACCGACATCTTCATCGCCGCCGCCGCGGTGGCCGACTTTCAGCCGACCACTATCGCGAAGCAAAAAATCAAAAAGGACGGGCGCCCGGTCACGCTGCAGCTCGAGCCCGCGCCCGACATCATCAAATCCGTCGCGGATCTTGCCGCGCGACCCTTCGTGGTCGGCTTCGCTGCCGAGACCAATGATGTGGAGCAGAATGCCCGTCTCAAGCTCAAGCGCAAGAAGCTCGACATGATCGCCGCCAATCACGTCGGTGAGGGGATCGCCTTCGACTGCGAAGACAATGCGTTGACCGTGATATGGCCGGGCGGCAAGGTGGAGGTGCCGCGCGGTCCGAAGCTGGACGTGGCGCGCGAATTGATCGCCCTGATCGCCGGGCTCCTGCCGCCCGGCGACGGGCCGAACCGGCGCAGCGCGCGCGCACGGCGCAGTTCCGCGGCGGCCGCGCCGCGCGATCGTCTGCGCACCCGGCGCGCACGGCGTTGACGCGCATCAAGCTGCGGATCCTGGATCCGCGCATCGGCACCGAATTTCCCCTGCCCCAGCACGCCACCGCCGGCTCGGCCGGCATGGATTTGCGCGCCTGCATCAACGCGCCGCTGGAACTGGGCGCCGGCAGGGTCGAGCTGATCCCAACCGGCGTGTCGATCTTCATCGACGATGCGGGACTGGCGGCGGTGCTTCTGCCGCGCTCCGGATTGGGACACAAGAATGGCATCGTGCTCGGCAATCTGGTCGGCCTCATCGACTCGGACTATCAAGGTCCATTGATGGTGTCATGCTGGAACCGTGGGTCAGCGCCCTTCACCATCAATCCCGGCGACCGGATCGCGCAAATGGTGTTCGTCCCGGTGGTGCAGGTGCAGTTCGACATCGTCACGGATTTTTCGCAGACGGCGCGCGCCGAAGGCGGGTTCGGCAGTTCGGGACAGGGATAGGCGTCGAATCTGGTCGAACCGGCCGCAAACAAGTCTGTTCGCGGGCAATGATTCTCTCGCATGCTGCCCCGCATGGCGATACGCGACTGGCCCCTTGACGAACGTCCCCGCGAAAAGCTGCTGGCCCGCGGCGCCGGCGCGCTGACCGACGCGGAGTTGCTCGCCATCCTGCTGCGCTCAGGCATCGCCGGCGGCTCGGCAGTCGACCTTGCGAAGGACATCCTCAAGAATTTTTCCAGCCTGCGCAAACTCATCGCCGCGGACCGGCAGAAATTCTGCTCTCAATCCGGGCTGGGGCTGGCGCGCTTCGCCGAACTGCAGGCCGCACTGGAAATCTCCCGCCGCCAATTGACCGAGTGCCTGCGCACGGGTCCGGCGCTGTCCACGCCGCGCGCGACTCAGGACTTCCTGTTCTCGCAAATCCGCGATCTGGAACACGAAGTGTTCTGTTGCATCTACCTGGACAACCGCCACCGGCTCATCCACTTCGCCGAACTATTTCGCGGCACCATCGACGGGGCCAGTGTCCATCCGCGCGAAATCGTCAAACAGGCGCTGCAGCAGAATTGCGCTGCGGTCATCGTGGCGCACAATCACCCTTCTGGCATCGCCGAGCCCAGCCGCGCGGATGAGCTGATCACCCTCAAGATCAAAGAAGCGCTGGCACTGGTGGACATCCGCTTGCTGGACCATATCGTCGTGGGAGATGGAGTGGCGGTGTCCCTGGCCGAGCGTGGGCTTATTTGAATTGTGGAGTTGCGCGCTCCGGCAGTACGGCCGTTACTTCATTGCTCCGCGCGCAGTCTCGCCGGGTCGGGTTGATCTCGCAGCCCCATGTCGCGCCAGGTCGATGCGTGGCGCCAATGGCCGAAGGGAATCGGCGGCTTGCGCAGCGGCTGAGCTGCGCGCGTGCCTGGAAACCAGGCCAGTTCCCTGCCATGGCCGTCGGCAGACGCGGCCGAGCGACACCACACGCCATTCAGGCGCAACTCGCGAACCCGCTTGCCTATCGGCTGACAAACAGCGCGATCGATTGCCTTGCCGTCGCGGCCCAGTGGGTATGAGGCAGGCAATCCGAGCGCCGCCAGGCCTTGCTCGCTGACCGCATCGGCGGCCCGTTGCGAGGTTGGCAATCGTAAGAGGACGAGCGTGTAGGCGTCATCGGACAGGTCTTCCGGTGAAAAAGGCATGCCTTCGCAAAGGCGTTCAATCTGCAGCTGCGCTGTCTGCACGTCTGCGCTGAGATACAGGGTCGGAAAGGCGTTCGGTGGATTCCAGCGACCCCCTTGCGTACCGGCCCAAGTCGGATCCAGTGGATTGACCCAGCTCGGTGATGCCACCCGCAGCCAGACACGGCGATCTGGCAGCGCGGTGGCCAGCAACTTCACGGCTGGACGCGCCTCAGATCGAACATCGTACGTACTGCGCCGAGGATTTGTTCATGCTCGCCGGCGCTCGCCATCTGCAGGAGCGAGCGCTCTCCCGTCAGGGCGGAATGGCGCCGCACCACGGCCGGAATGCGTTCGCGCTTGAGATGCCGTGCAAGCAGCTCTGTGGCATCTTCAAGTGCAGCGACTGCGGGGGCGCGATCGGCCGGCGGACCAACCCGCAACCACTTGGCAAAGGCCTGACGGGAAACCCCGAAGAACCCGGCAGCCTCGGCCGCTGAAACGCCCCAAAGCGCGATCAGACGCTCCAAGGCACTGCGCTGCAAGTTGACGTCCAATTGGCTAACGACCTCGCGCAGCCAGGTCCGATCATGGCTGGCAGTGAGCTGTGCGGCGACGTCGGCCGCCGAGCGCGCAGCAGCAAGCGAGACGGGTTGCATCCTGTGCTTGGCGGAAGCCATGGCTGCATAGTGAGTCGTCGGCAACCGTATGTCAACCATGAGGCAACCCTATGTAAGAATGAACTACACTTTCACGCGCTGGGCACCGCTACAGTTCCCAATCAAGAGAATGCAACGGGCCGGCATTCACACTTAAGCTGCTGAATTACAAGACTATATCGGCTCGGTTATTGCTCCGTATCGAGGATACTGGTATAAAGCGCGGCTCAACCGCTCTGAACTCACCTCTGAATCCAAGGTTTTCGTCATGTCGCGAGTCTGCCAGGTTACGGGCAAGGGCCCCAAAGTCGGAAACACCGTATCGCACGCGAACAATCGCAAACGCCGGCGCTTTCTGCCGAATTTGCATTCGCACCGGTTCTGGCTGGAGACGGAGAAGCGTTGGGTGAGCCTGCGGGTCTCCACGCGCGGCCTGCGCACCATCGAAAAGCGTGGCGTCGAAGTCGTGGTCGCGGATCTGCGCGCCCAGGGCGTCAAGGTCTGAAGCGGGAGCACACTCATGCGTGACAAGATCAAACTCGTATCCTCAGCCGGCACCGGCCACTACTACACCACCACCAAGAACAAGCGTCTGCATCCGGACAAGATGGAGACCAAGAAATACGATCCAGTGGTGCGCAAGCACGTGGCCTACAAAGAGTCCAAGATCAAGTAACCCGGACAGATAACAAGAACCCGCACCAAAATGCGGGTTTTTTTTGATACTGACCCAGAGACGCCGTGCCCGAACTGCCGGAAGTTGAGACCACGCGCAGCGGCATCGCGCCGGCGCTGCTCGGGCAGCGGGTCATCGATGTCATCGTGCGCGAACGGCGCCTGCGCTGGCCCATCGAACGCGGTTTCGAGACCGCGATACGCGGCAGCGTGATCCGCGCCGTCGAGCGCCGCGCCAAATACATTTTGATTCGATTCGATACCGGCACCGCCATCGTCCATCTGGGCATGTCGGGGAGTTTGCGCATCCTCAAACCTGGCGTGCCGCTGCTCGCGCATGATCATTGGGACATCGTATTGCAGAGCGGTTTCGCGCTGCGCTTTCACGATCCGCGCCGCTTCGGCAGTTTGCTGTGGACTTCGGAGCCGCCGGAGCGGCATCCGCTGCTGGCGCAGCTTGCGCCCGAGCCCTTGAACCTCGAATTCGACGCGCAGTACCTGTTCAAGAAGACGCGGCGCCGCAAAGTCGCGATCAAGCTGTTCATCATGAATTCGCATTGCGTGGTGGGCGTGGGCAACATCTACGCCAGCGAGGCGCTGTTTCGCGCCCGCCTCTCACCGCGCCGCGCCGCCGGCCGGCTGACGCGCGATCAAGCCGCGCGGCTGGTGGCTTGCATCAAGGATGTACTGAGCGAAGCCATCAAGACCGGCGGCACCACCTTGCGCGACTACGTCAACGCGCAAGGCACTCCCGGTTATTTCCAGCAGAAGCTGTTCGTCTACGAGCGCGGCGGCCAGCGCTGTTTGAAATGCAAAACGCCGATCCGGCATCGCGTGCAGGGGCAGCGCTCCACCTATTGGTGCCCTGACTGTCAGCGCTGAGGCGCATCACGCCTTTCGCGAATGCTCGAAACTGCGCACCAGCGCTCACTTTCCGACCACCATTCCCAGGGTTCGTACATTGATGGGCCGGCTGCCGGTGCCGTATAAAAGGCACGCTATGTCAAACTCATTGCCCGTATGGTCCCGGGCCAGCGCGCGCGGTCCCGAAACCCGTCCCTGGCGGGCCGCCATCATCGGCGGTCTCATCGCCTGGACGACGGCGCTCGCCGGTATTGCCGTGGTCGATGTGATCGTCCGGCAGATTCTTCTGGAGGACGTCAGGACGTATCTGGCGCGAACGGCAGCCAGTACCGCTGCGCTGATCGACGGTGACGAGCTGCGGACCTTCACGCACCCGGAACAGGATGGGACGCCGGAGTACAACCGGGCTGCCCGCCCGCTGCAAGTACAGCTCGACACCAATCCCGACATCCGTTTCGCTTATGTCGGCATCATCAAGGGCAACGACATGTATTTTCTGCTCGACGGCACCCGCCGCGGCACCTTCGATGAAACGGGATTCCCGAACCACTCCCCGCCCATGGAAAAAGACACAGCCAGTCCCGGGGAAATCGAGACGGCGCGCACCCATCGTCTGACGGTGGACAAGGAACCCAACGCCTCGGCGTGGGGCATGGGAATCCGGGCTCACGCTCCGGTCTTCGCGCGCAACGGCGAGATGACAGGTTATGTGGGCATCACCATGCGGGCCGACCGATATCATCAGCTGATCCGCCGGGTCGATGTGTCGGCCGCGATCGGCATCTTGATTGCCGGCGTGCTCGCGATCCTCAACGGACTGGCGATCTGGCGGGTGCAGACGGCGCGGCAGCACGCAATTGCCGCACAGGAAATGACGGAAGATGAATTAAAGCGCGCCCAGCAGTTCGCCAACCTCGGCTCGCTGTATGCAAACCTGCATACCCGCGCCGGATCGATGTCCGACATGCTGCGCCAGCTCCTGGGCAATCCGCTGCATCCCAACCGGCCTTTGGATGCCTATCTTGCAGCCACGCATCCTGAAGACCGGCCGTTGGTCGAGACAATGCTCGCGCAGATGGCCGCCAGCGGCGGATCCAGGACGTTTGACCACCGCATCATCGTCAACGGTGCGATCAAGCATGTCCGCACGGCCATCGCCGCGCGCAGTGATGAGCGTGGTCAGCCGGTGGCGATCAACGGCATCGTGCTCGATCTCACCGATCTGAAGGCGGCTGCGCTGGAAACCCTGCGGGCGAAGGAGATCGCCGAGTCGACCAATCGCGCCAAGAGCGACTTCCTGGCCAACATGAGCCATGAAATCCGCACACCGATGAACGGGGTGCTCGGCATGACGGAGTTGCTGCTGGATACGAGGCTCGATGCGCTGCAACGCGATTACGCCGAGACCATCCGCGACAGCGGCACCTCGCTCCTGACCGTCATCAACGACATTCTGGACTTTTCGAAAGTGGAGGCCGGCAAGCTCGAGCTCGAGCAGCTGGACATGGATTTGCGCGATACGGTGGAAGACGTCGCGCGACTGCTCTCGATTCAGGCGCATGCGAAAGGGCTCGAGCTCACCGCACAGATCGATGCCGCGCTTCCCGCCCAGGTCAAGGGCGATGCGGGACGCATCCGGCAGATCCTGCTGAATCTCGCCGGCAATGCCATCAAGTTCACCTCGAGGGGCGAGGTCTCCCTCGATGTAAAGATGCTCCAGACCGGAGCCGACGGCACCACGGTGCGCTGCGAAGTGCATGACACCGGCATCGGCATTCCCGCGGACCGGGTGCATTCCTTGTTCGAGCCGTTCATTCAAGTGGACAGCTCGACCACGCGACGATTCGGCGGAACGGGCTTAGGGTTGTCGATCGTGCGCCGCCTGGTTGAATTGATGGGTGGCGAGGTCGGTGTCCGGAGCGTCGAGAGCGAGGGATCGGTCTTCTGGTTCACCTTGCATTTGGGCCTGGCCACCACCGTTCCCGGACTTCGTCAACCCGCGCCTGCCTCACTCAAGGGCCGGCGCATCATTGTCGTGGACGACAACGCCACCAATCGTAAAGTGCTCATGGGGCAACTGCTGCTGTGCGGGGTCGAGCCGGTGTCGGCGAGTTCAGCCGACGAAGCACTGGCGCTGATGCGTCAGGCAGGCGCAGCAGGCCGGCCCTTCGATGCGGCACTGCTGGATCATCTGATGCCGGACTGCGACGGCGCGGAGCTCGGGCGGGTCATCAACGAAGACAAGGATTTGAAATCCACGCGGCTTATTCTGCTGACCTCATCCGGTCAACGCGGCGATGCGCAGATGTTCGCCGAGATCGGATTCGCCGGTTACCTGTTGAAGCCGGTCATCCAGCGAGATCTGACCGAGTGCCTGATGCTGGTCCTGTCCACCCCGGCGGACGCCTGGCACATGCAAAGCCAGCCCATCGTCACCCGGCATGCGTTGCGGGCACAGCGGGCGCGGACGCGCAACAGAATCCTGCTGGCCGAGGACAACGTGGTCAATCAGAAGGTGGCGCTGCGATTGCTGGAAAAACTCGATTACCGCGTGGAGATCGTCGCCGATGGCCTGGCGGCCGTGGCGGCGTGGCAAAGCGGCAACTTCGATCTGATCCTGATGGATTGTCAAATGCCGCGGATGGACGGCTATGCCGCGACGCGCGAAATCCGCCGGCTCGAGCAGGGCAAGTCGCATATTCCGATCGTGGCAATCACCGCCCATGCGATGAAGGGCGATGAGGAAAAGTGCCGCGCCGCCGGCATGGATGATTACCTGGCCAAGCCAATCGACCGGGAACGGCTGGATACCTGCCTGGAACGATACCTGCCAAGCACCAACTCCACGGGCACGTCACCGGCGATCCAGGAGCCGCCCACGCAGGCGGGCGGCGCGGGTGATCCGGTGGACTGGAAGGCGCTGCTGGATTCGATCGACGGTGATGCCGGGTTTGCGAACGAGCTGGTGGTGGCATTCATCGGCACGGCGAACCGGGAGCTTGCCGGCATCGCCGCGGCGCTGGCAGCCAGCGATGCCGCACGGATGCGGGATGCCGCGCATACCCTGAAGGGCGCGAGCGCGAACCTGCGCGCCGCCGCGGCCACGGCCGCCGCGTCGCGGCTCGAAGCAGCCGCGATTGCCGGCGACAGTGTCCAGATGCAATCGCTCGCCGGCACATTGACGAGCGAAATCAGCGGCACGATCGAGTACCTGAAGACGAAGGTCGGCTAGGCGCGTTAAGTCGATGACCCGGAAGCGCCGGAATCCGGCGGCTCGCCGCTGACCCGGTTGCGACCGGATTGCTTGGCGTCGTACAGGCAGCGATCGGCGCGACCGATCAGCCGGTCGATGCCGGCGTCCTCACCGCTACGCGAAGACTCATGGCCCACAACGCCGAAGCTCGCACTGACACGGCAGGTACCGCCGTTGAACTCGAACACATGTGCCTGGATCTGAGCGCGGATCCTCTCGGCCAGCGCCATCGCCGCAGTCACGGATGCGCCGGGCAATGCGAGCAGAAACTCCTCCCCGCCGTAGCGCGCCGCCCAGTCGATGTCCTTGCGAATCGACTGCATCAGGATGGCGGTGACGCTCTTGAGCACGGTATCGCCTGCCTGATGGCCGTAGGTGTCGTTCACCTGTTTGAAATGGTCCACGTCGCACAGAATCACCGACAGCGGCCGTTGGTGGCGGTGCGCCGCCTCGATTTCCTGCGGCAGCCGCTCCATCAGGTATCGGCGATTGAAAGTCGCCGTGAGTGCGTCCGTGATGGACAGCATGTGAATGCGGCGGTTGGCCACCCGCAAGGACTGCTCGAGCTTGAGGATGCGCTCGCCGGTGTTGAGCCGGGCCCGCAGCTCGCTGTCATCCGGGGGCTTGGTGAGGTAGTCATCCGCGCCGGAGGCCAGGCCTTCGATCAGGTTGGCCTTGCCTTCGCGCGCGGTGAGCAGGATCGTGTAGATGTAACCTTCCAAGGGCAACAGCCGGACCGCCTTGCACAGCGTCACGCCGTTCATTTCCGGCATGTCCCAGTCGGTGATGAGCAGCGGGAAGAACCGCTTCTTCAACATGGCGAGCGCCTCAGCGCCGTTGCACACCGCTTCAACCGCGTACCCCGCGCGGGCCAGTTGCCGCGCCAGCAACAGGCGCGTGGTCGGCTCATCCTCCACCAATAAAATGGGCGGCCGGACATCGTCGCGCTCACCCGCTGCCGGCCCGGTTTCGGTCGATGAGTTCATCAGTAGACCAGACCCTCACCGACGCCGCGCGGATCGGACGCTGCCTGCACAACGCCGCTGGCATAGTCCCAGGTCACGACCTGCATATTGCCCCAGCGCCGCGAGGCCACCTCCAGCTTGTGACCCCTCCCCTGCAGTGCCTGGATTTCCGCCGGACTGAACGCATCGGGTTCGTATTCCACCTCGTCGGGGGAATACTGATGGTGATAGCGCGGAGACTTGACCACGTCCGCAGCGCTCATGCCCTCGAGATAGTTGAGCGTACCCAACAGCACCATGCTGATGATGTAGCTGCCGCCCGGCGAACCGATGATCATCGTACCGGCCGGCGTCTCGACGAAGGTGGGCGTCATGCTCGACAAGCTGCGCTTGTTGGCGGCAACGGAATTGGCGGAGGCGCCAATCAAGCCGAAATCATTGGGAATGCCGGGCTTGATGGAAAAATCGTCCATGGTGTTGTTGAGCAGCACGCCGGTGTGCCCGGCGATGTAGCCCGTGCCCAGCCATAGGTTCACCGAGATCGTGGCGCCGACGCGATTGCCCTCGCGATCCAACACCGAGAAATGCGTGGTCTGCGGGCCGCCGGACTGCTCGGACACGCCGGGCAGCAGATCGCTGGGCATGGCCTTGTCGGATCGGATGCTGGCGCGTTGCCCGGCCGCATAGGCCGGATTGGTCAGCAAGCTCACCGGCACATCGACGAAATCCGGATCACCGAGATAAATGGCGCGGTCGCGGTACACACGCTGCATGGCTGCGATCACCCAATGCTTGCGTGTGGCGGAATCCAGATGCGCCATGTCCACACCGGACAAGATGTTCAGCGCATCGAGCAGCGCGACGCCGCCCGAGGACGGCGGCGCGGCCGAGACGATGCGCGCGCCGCGATACTCGCCCACCAGCGGCCTGCGTTCGACCACCGTGTAGTTGGCCAGGTCCTGCATCGACCAGATGCCCCCGCCGGCTATGACCGAGCGCACCAGTTCCCTGGCCACACTACCCTGGTAAAAGCCCTTGGCGCCGCGCTCGGCGAGCACCTCCAGGGTCGCGGCCAGATCTGGCTGCTTGATCAGCGTGCCGAGCGGCGGCACTTCGCCCTTGATCAAAAAGACCTTGGCCGATTCCGGCGATCGCAGCAGCGCATCGCGCTTGTAGCGGATGCCCGCCTGCAGGCGCGCATTGAGCGCAAAGCCCTCGCGCGCCAGCCGGATCGCCGGCTGCAGGTTCTGCTTCAGGCTCAATCGCCCGTACTTCAACGCCAGATACTCGAACGCGGCCGGCTCACCCGGAATCGCCGCTGCCAGCGGTCCGCCGGTGGAGGCGCCTTTGACCGGTTCGCCGTTCTTGTCCAGGTACATGTCGCGCGTCGCCGCGGACGGCGCCTTCTCGCGCGCGTCCACCATGGTTTCGAAACCATCGGCAGATCGATGCAGCAAATAGAACCCGCCGCCTCCCAGACCCGAACTGCTGGGCTCCACCACGGCAAGCGCGGCGGAAATGGCGACCGCGGCATCGAAAGCATTGCCGCCCTGCTCCAGGACTTCCTGCCCCGCGCGGCTGGCCAGCGGATGCGCGCTGGCGATGGCGGCCTTGTGCGGCGCGGCGGCCTGATCCGCCCACGCAAAGCCTGCAGGGAATGCGAAGTGAACGGCGGCGAGCGTGCACAGCGCAACACGCCTCATCCGATCCCAACGATGCGGGCGCGCGCTCAGCATGCCATCACATCTTGCGGTGTTTCTTCAGCTCCGCCTCCACCAGCGGATGCACGAACTCGGACACATTGCCGCCGAGGACGGCGATTTCCCTCACCAGCGTGGAGGAAATGAAGGTGTACTGCTCTTGCGGCGTCATGAACACGGATTCGATTTCCGGCGTCAGATGGCGGCTCATGTTGGCAAGCTGAAACTCGAACTCGAAGTCCGACACGGCGCGCAAGCCCCGCACCACCACCCACAGTCCGTTCTGCCGCGCGAACTCCACCGTCAGGCCGGAGTAGCCCACCACCTCGACATTCTTCAAATCAACGAGCACGCGGCTGGCCATCTCCACCCGCTGCTCGAGCGAGAACATCGGTGCTTTGTTCGGGTTGGCGGCAATGGCGACGACCAGCCGATCGAAGATGCTCGCGGCACGGCGCACCAGATCATGGTGGCCATTGGTGATGGGGTCGAAGGTGCCGGGATAGACCGCAGTTCGCTTGTTCATTGTGTCGCTTGCCTACTGGTGCGCGCAAGATGATACCCCACCTCGCCCGCGGACTTCGATTTAAGCATGTCCCATCCCAGGGGCAATGCCGGAGCGCCCGAACCTCGCTCGCACTCCAGATAGACCAGTCCGCCGGGAGCGACCCATGCTCCCGCATGCAGGCTGGCGAGAATCCGCGGCAACCAATCCTGAGCAAACGGCGGATCGAGGAATACTAAGTCAAATGGGCCGGCACGCAAACCGGCCGGATCCTGGGGTTGCGCCGAGGCCGGCGGCGCCAGGCCCAGCCAGCGCGCGGCGTCGGTTTCGATCACCGCGCCGGTTCCGCCGAACGTCTTGAGGCAGTCGCGAATCAACTGCGCGGCGGTGGCCGATTTCTCCACGAACGTTGCATGCCGGGCTCCCCGCGACAGCGCCTCCAGCCCCAGCACACCGGAGCCGGCGAACAGATCCAGACAACGCGCGCCCGGCACCTCATTGCGCAGCCAGTTGAACAAGGTCTCGCGCACCCGATCCGGTGTCGGGCGAATGCCCGCATCGATTGCAAAATTCACGCGCCGGCTGCGCCATGTTCCGCCAATGATCCGGACCGAATTGTTCACAGTCTTTGTCTCTCGCCCCGCGCAAACGCACAGGCATACGCCGCGTTGAACCGGTTCAGGCGCACGAATCATAGCTGTTAAGCTGTGCGCATGAGCGATGAAACTTCAACATCCGGCGTGCGCGGATTCTTCAGCCGGCTGCGTGCCAAGCTCGCCCCGGCCGATTCCTGGCTGGCGTACGACCTGGCGAATCTGCTGCCCGGGCGCAAGATCGATGCGCAGATTCTGGATGAGCTCGAATCGCACCTCATCACAGCCGATGTCGGCATCGAGGCGACCACGCAGATTCTCGACGAGCTGCGCAGGCGCGTGGCGCGCAAGGAACTCGACGATGTGGACGCGCTGCGCAAGAGCCTGCATGCATCGATGTTGCAGATCCTGAAGCCGGTCGAGAGTCCGCTGATCATCGACGCGGCGATCAAACCGTATGTCATCCTGGTCATCGGCATCAACGGCGCCGGCAAGACCACCAGCATCGGCAAACTGGCGCATCGGCTGATGGCGCATGGACACAGCGTCATGCTCGCCGCCGGCGACACATTCCGAGCAGCGGCACGCGAGCAGCTGGAAGCCTGGGCCACGCGCAACAACGTGCCCATCATTTCGCAGCACAACGGCGCGGATCCGGCCGCCGTCATTTTCGACGGGCTGAATGCTGCGCGCGCGCGTGGCGTGGACGTGCTGATCGCCGACACGGCCGGCCGGCTGCACACGCAGGTGCATCTCATGGAGGAGCTCAAGAAGGTCAAGCGCGTGCTGGCTCGGCTGGACCCGACGGCGCCGCATGAGGTGCTGCTGATTCTCGACGGCACCATCGGTCAGAACGCCGTGGCGCAGGCCGATGTGTTCAACCGGCATGTCAATGTGACTGGCCTGGCCATCACCAAGCTGGACGGTTCGGCCAAGGGCGGCGTGGTGCTGGCCATCGCGCAGAAGCTCAAAATACCCATCCGCTTCGTCGGCGTCGGCGAACAGATCGAGGACTTCGGCGTGTTCAACGCTGACGAGTTCGTTTCCGCCCTGCTCAAGAGCGACGCGGGCAACGCCGGCAAATGATCCGCTTCGAGCAGGTCCACAAGCGCTACGCCACCGGCCGCCAGGCACTGGCCGGCCTGTCTTTTTCAGTGCAGGCGGGAGAGATGGCGTTTCTGACCGGCCCGTCCGGCGCCGGCAAAAGCACCATCTTGAAATTGATCGCACTCATCGAACGCCCGTCCCGCGGCGAGGTGTTCGTCGGGGATCAGAATCTGGCACGCATCGGCCGGCGCCGCATACCGCTGTTCCGCCGCCAGATCGGCGTGGTGTTTCAGGATCACAAACTGCTGCAGGATCGCCCGGTGCTGGACAACGTGGCGCTGCCGCTGATCATCGCCGGGGTGCCGCGGCGCGAGATCGACAAGCGCGTGCGCGCCGCTCTGGACCAGGTGGGGCTGCTGGGCAAGGAGCGCAATCTGCCGCAGGAGCTGTCCACCGGCGAACAGCAGCGCGTGGGCATCGCGCGCGCGGTGGTCGCCAAGCCGCCGCTGCTCATTGCCGATGAACCCACGGGCAATCTGGATCCGCAGCTTGCCCTGGAAACCATGCGCCTGTTCAAGCGCTTCAACGACGTGGGGGTCACGGTGGTCATCGCCACACACGACGTCCATCTCATCGAGGCTGTCGGCGCGCGGCGCATCGCGCTCACCGACGGGCAGTTGGCGCTCGCATGAACCTCGGCGCCTATCTTGAGCGGCATGCCCAGACCCTGGTCGGCTCTTTCGGCCGCATCGTCAAACAACCGTTCGCAACACTGATGATCATCAGCGTCATCGGCATCGCACTGGCCTTGCCGCTAATCCTGCAGGTGTTGGTGCAGAACGCGCGGCAGGCAACCGGGAACTGGACCGATGCCATCGATCTGACGCTGTACTTGAACACGGCTGCAAGCGAGGAACGTGCACGCGCCATCGCGGCGCAGCTGCGTTCGCGCGGGGATATCGCCGCGGTGCAGGTGATCACCGCCCGGCAGGCGCTCAACGAGTTCCGCGAACACTCCGGCTTCGGAACGGCGCTGGATGCGCTCACCGACAATCCGCTGCCGCAGGTGCTGGTGGTCACGCCGACCTTGGCGGCAAGCCGCAGCGATGCGGCGCAGCCGCTGCAGAAGCAACTCGCGGCAATCCCCGACGTGGCCGAAGTTCAGCTCGACACGGCCTGGGTCAGGCGCTTCCACGCCATGCTGGATACGGCGCATAGGCTGGTGGCCCTGATCAGCGGCATCCTCGTCGCAGGCATCGTGCTGATCATCGGCAATACCGTGCGCCTGGACATTCTGAACCGGCGCAACGAAATCGAGGTCATGAAGCTGGTGGGCGGCAGCGACGGATTCGCGCGACGGCCGTTCCTCTACAGCGGCTTCCTGTATGGGCTGGGCGGCGGCGGCATGGCGCTGCTGCTGGCCGCGCTGACCACCCACCTGCTCACCGGTTCCATCCGCCACGTCGCCGAACTTTATGGCAGCGACTTCGGTCTCACCGGAGCGGGCTGGGCCTTGGGGGGCGAAGTGCTCATCGGCGCCGGGTTGCTGGGTTGGCTGGGTGCCTGGGTGGCGGCCACCTGGCATATCCGGGCCATCGAACCCAGCTGATTGTGGTACTGGTCATCCATCCAGCGGCCGCCGCATGCGATTGCCGTCTATGCATATAACAAACTGATCTGATTGACTTTTTGCAGCGCGGGAACTGCCTGCGGTATTAGCACTCCAAGTTCCGGAGTGCTAGAATAGCGCCAATATTTATACGGGAGGTTCGCGCATGGGTAATGCGTTGGTTGCGAAGCAAGCGGATGTGATTTTAGCCGGTCCCATCGGGAGTCTGGACTCCTACATCGATCGCGTGGCACGCATTCCTGTGCTCAGCCGCGAGGAAGAAGTGGCGCTGGCGGGGCGGTTTCGCACCGAGGGCGATATCGACGCCGCGCGTGAGCTCGTGCTGTCGCATCTGCGCTTCGTGGTGCACATTGCGCGCGGCTATCTGGGCTACGGCCTGCCCATGGGCGATCTCGTGCAGGAAGGCAACATCGGCCTGATGAAAGCGGTGAAGCGCTTCGACCCGAATGTCGGGGTACGGCTGGTGTCCTTCGCGGTGCATTGGATTCGCGCCGAAATTCACGAATACGTGCTGCGCAACTGGCGCCTGGTCAAGGTGGCCACCACCAAGTCGCAGCGCAAGCTGTTCTTCAATCTGCGCAAGCGCAAGAAAAACCTGGCCTGGCTGTCCGAAGCCGAGACGCAGGCCGTGGCCCGCGATCTGAAAGTCGATGTCAGCGACGTGCGCGAAATGGAGCAGCGCCTGTCCGCGCGCGACCTGTCCTTCGATCCGACGCCCGAATCCGACGAGGAAGAAGCGTATTCGCCGGCCATGTATCTGCCGGCGAGAAATGCCGATCCGGCCATTCAGGCTGAAAGCGAAGAATGGGAAGAGGACTCCGCTGAACGACTGGGCTCCGCCTTGCAGAAGCTGGATGACCGCAGCCGCAGCATCCTGAAACGCCGCTGGATGACCGAGGACAAAGCGACACTGCACGAACTCGCCGCCGAGTACAATGTGTCCGCCGAGCGCGTGCGGCAGATCGAAGCCAATGCGATCAAGAAGCTCAAAGGGTTGATGGCCTGAAAAACCGCCGTCCCAGTCGAAGGTCACGCCGAACATCCTGATAGGATGCCGGCGTGTCCGATTTACTCGAATCATTCGATCTGCGGCAGCTGCCGCCCGACTTCTACCAAGACCCCTTTCCTTTTTATGCCGCCCTGCGCGAGCGTGAGCCCGTCAAGCGCATGCCGGACGGTTCGATCCTTCTGACACGCTACCGCGACATCGAATTCGTCTACAAGAATCCAAAAATCTTCAGCTCGGACAAACGCGTCGAGTTCGGGCGCAAATACGGCCCCTCTCCTCTGCTCGAGCATCACACCACGTCATTGGTATTCAACGACCCGCCGCTGCATTCGCGGGTGCGCCGGCTGATCGCCGCGCCGCTGACCCCCAAGGCCATCGCCGCCATCGAACCGGCACTGACCGCATGGGTGGATCAACTGCTCACGCGTTTCGAAACCCATGGCGGCGGGGACCTGATCGAGGACTTCGCCTCCGCCATCCCCATCGAAGTCATCGGCAATCTATTGGCGGTACCGCCCGCGGACCGCGCGCCGCTGCGCGAGTGGTCGCTGAGCATTCTCGGCGCTCTCGAACCGCAGTTGACGCCCGCGGCGGCGCAGCGCGGCAACGCGGCGGTAAGCGAATTCTCGATCTATCTGCAAGGACTGATCGCGCGGCGGCGCACCGAAGGCCGCGATCCGGCCGGCGACCTGCTGACGCGCTTGATCGAAGGCGAGACCGGTGGGGAGCGGTTGAGCGAAACCGAACTCATCCACAACTGCATCTTCCTGCTCAACGCAGGACACGAAACAACCACCAATCTGATCGGCAACGGCCTCGTCTGTTTGAGCAATCACCCGCCGCAGAAGCAACGGCTGATCCAGGACCCCGGCCTAATCAAGACCGCGGTCGAGGAATTCCTGCGCTTCGAAAGCTCCAACCAATTGGGCAATCGCATCACGACACAAGCGGTGGACATCGGCGGCGTTGCGGTGGAAGCGGGCACACCCATCACGCTCTGCATCGGCGCCGCGAACCGCGATCCGGAGCAGTTTGCCGCGCCCGATCAGCTGGATATCGGCCGCTCACCGAACCGGCACCTGGCCTTCGGCAGCGGCATTCACCAATGCGCCGGTATGGGCGTTGCCCGGCTGGAAGGCGCTGTGGCCATCGGCCGGTTTTTGGCGCGCTTCCCGCGCTTCAGCGTGACCGGCACGCCGCAGCGCGGCGGGCGGGCGCGCTTTCGCGGTTTTGCAAAAGTGCCGGTGAGAATCAGCACCTGATTCTCACCGGCCCGAGCATCAGCCGGGCGACTGAGTCAGCGGCGTCAGCGTCAGCTCCACGCGGCGATTCGCCTGACGGCCCTCTGGCGTGTCGTTGGTCGCCACCGGGCGGGTCTCGCCCGCGCCCACGGTAATGAGGCGATCGCTGCGCAATCCATGGGCTTGCAGATATTGGGCCACCGTGTTCGCGCGCCGCTCGGACAGCGCTTGATTGGCCTGATCCGAACCGACGTTATCCGTGTGCCCGGCCACTTCGACGAGGGTCTTTTCGTATTTTTTCAGAACGATGTCGACCGAGTCGAGAACGCGGAAGAAACTGGCATTCAGATCGGCGCTGTTGGTCGCGAAGGTGATGTTACTGGGCATGTTCAGCGTGATGTTGTCGCCCATGCGGGTGACGCTGACGCCGGTACCGCGCAGCTGCGCGCGCAGTTCCCCCTGCTGCCGGTCCATGTAGTTACCCACCGCGCCGCCGGCCAGCGCGCCGATGCCGGCACCGATCAGCGCGTTCTTGCGATGTGCCGCCGCATCACCGCCGGTGAGCAATCCGACCACCGCGCCGACGGCGGCGCCGATGCCGGCTCCTTTGGCCGTGTCGCTGTACTGGCGCTCGCCGGTGTAGGCGTTCTCGGTGTAGCAGCCCGACACCGCCATTGAAACGGCGCAGGCCAACCCCACCCACGCCAGTTGTCGTCCGCTTGATATCGTCATGGTGCGCTCACTCCGATCAATTGAAATTCTTGGAAGCGCGAATATACCCGAGACGCACCGGGTATGACTCCTCGCAGACTGTCGGCTTTTCCCGACGCACGGGACGGACCGATCGCGTTGTCGGGGGGAGTGCGATCGATCCGTCCCGGGACTTCCAGGACGAGAGGCAGTGAACCCACTGCCTGTATTCCCACACGGGGCGGGCGAGACAAAGCATAGCGGCCGAAAATTTCGTGGGTGTTGCGGCTGCATTTTTATTTCGTGAATTGGCGCGCGGACTCGCGGAACACATGCGCGTGCAGCTGCGCGGTGCGCATCGTGTCGGCCGCATAGCCGCCGCCGAGCACGATGGTCAACGGTATCTTGCGCGCGCGCACCGCGTCGATGACCATGCGCTCGCGCGCACGCAAGCCGTTCTCCGTCATGGCGAGTTTGCCGTAGCGATCACCGGCCACGACATCCACGCCGGCAAGATAGAACACAAGATCCGGATCGGACGCATCGAGCACGGCCGGCAGATGCGAGGCCAATGTGCTCAGATACTCGTCATCACCGGTTCCGTCGGGCAGACCAACGTCCAGGCTCGAACGCATCTTGTCCAGGGGATAGTTTTTCTGCCCGTGCATCGAGAAGGTGAACACGGCCGCGTCGTTTTCGAAAATCGACGCCGTACCATTGCCCTGATGCACGTCCAGATCGATCACCGCTGCGCGCCGGATGGCGCCTTCCTGCTGCAATTGGCGGATGGCGATGGCCACGTCGTTCAGCACACAGAACCCTTCCGCGTGATCGGCGAAGGCGTGGTGCGTGCCGCCGGCCAGGTTGCCGGCAAGCCCCTCGAGCAGGGACTGCCGCGCGGCCAGCAGCGTGCCTGCGGCGGCCAGACGGGAGCGGCGCCATAAGGAATCCGACCAGGGAATCCCCAGCCGTCGGATCTGGGCCGGCGTCAGCGCCGCCGATTCGAGCTTGTCGAGGTAATCGGCGGTATGCACCAGTTCGAGCGTCGCACGCGGCAGGGGGACCGGCTCCAGCAGGTCTTGCGGGCGCACAATGCTCTGTTGCACCAGGCGCTGCATCAGCAGCGGGTACTTGCCCATGGGAAAGGGGTGGTCAACGGGCAAATAGACCCGGTAATCAGGGTGATAGCTGCATTTCATGGGTCGGTCAGGGGACACGTTGCTATTGTGTGTGAGCGATTATTCGCTACGATGATGCACTGTAAAAGGAGACTTCCATTGGCTGCCGTACCCACCGACTCAGTATCGAGTAAAAAGCCCGTAATCGCATTGAATCCCATGGACCTGTTCGATGTCCGCTCATCGCTGACCGAAGACGAACAAATGGTGCAGGACTCGGTGGCGCGCCTGGTTGACGAAAAAGTCATCCCGCTGATGAGATCCGCGTTCGAAGAGCACCGCTTTCCCAAGGAACTCGTGCCGGAACTGGCGGCGCTGGGCCTGTTGGGCAGTTCACTGCACGGCTACGGTTGTGCCGGGTTGAACGCCGTGTCGTACGGACTGATCTGTCAGGAGCTGGAGCGCGGCGACTCGGGCATCCGCAGTTTCGTCTCCGTGCAGTCCAGCCTGTGCATGTATCCCATCTACACCTTCGGCAGCGAGGCGCAGAAGCAGAAATTTCTGCCCGGCATGGCGGCAGGCACATTGATCGGCTGCTTCGGCCTGACCGAACCGCATGGCGGCTCGGACCCCGGCAATATGAAAACCCATGCCAAGAAACAGGGCAAGGATTGGGTCATCAACGGCGCGAAGATGTGGATCACCAACGGTGCCATCGCCGATCTGTGCGTGTGCTGGGCGCAGACGCCCGAAGGCGTGCGCGGCTTCATCGTGGAGAAAGGCACGAAGGGATTCTCGGCGCCGGAGATCAAACACAAATTCAGCCTGCGCGCATCGGTGACCTCGGCGCTGTTCTTTGACAATGTGGTGGTGCCGGAAGAAAACATGCTCCCCGGCGTGATCGGCTTGAAAGGTCCGTTGAGTTGTCTGACCCAGGCGCGCTACGGCATTACCTGGGGCGTCATCGGCGCAGCGCAAGCCTGCCTTGCGCAATTGATCGACTACACCAAGACCCGTGTGATGTTCGGCAGGCCGCTGGCCGCGACACAGCTCATCCAGGCGCGGCTCGCCGACATGGCCCGGCGCATCACCACCGCGCAATTGTTGTCGCTGCAATTGGGACGGTTGAAGGACAAGGGACAGATGGCGCCGGCGCAGGTGTCACTGGCCAAGTGGAACAATTGCCGCATGGCACTGGACATCGCTCGGGATTGTCGCGACATGCTCGGCGGCGCGGGCATCAGCGCCGAGTACGCACCCATCCGGCACATGCTGAATCTGGAAAGCGTGATCACTTATGAGGGCACGGAGTCCGTGCATCAGCTCAGTATCGGGCGTGAGCTGACGGGGTTGACGGCGTTCTAGCGATCAACCTTCGCGCCGGCGGCGGCGGACGAAGGCTCCCGCCGCTCCCAGCCCGGACAGCAGCAACGGCAGCGCGGCAGGCAATGGCACGGGGGTTACATTGACGTTGAAGGTGAGGAACGACGAATAGCTCTTGCCACCGGCGTCGGGGCCCACCACCAGCCCGGTGGATCCGAGCGACACACCGCACACGTCCGTCCCAAAACCCAGCGTACACGAGAACCCGGAAATGGCCGGCGTGCCTTGCGTCATGGCGAGTCCCGGATTGAACAGCAAATTCGCGGTTCCGCTGATCGGCGCACCGGTCTGCGTGATCATCTGACCCGAGCCCAGAGCCGACAGGTTGACCGCGATATTCGACGCGGAGAACGTCGACCCGGCGAGCAGGGTTTCGCCGCCAAAGCTTGCATCCTGGGTCAGTGTGAAGGCGAAGTCCGCTTTTCCCGCGAGCGAATCGTAAGTGATCGAGCCGGATACGGCGCCGCCCGACTGCCATTGGAAGGCGGGATTTCCGGGGCAGAGCAAGCCCGTGGTGCAGAGCTGACCTTGGTCCAATCCCGGGCCTCCGACAACACCCAGCACGGTTGCGGCGGAAGCACCGTGCGGCAGCGACAATGCGCCCAGCAGCAGTGCAAGCGCACCGGTTCCAAACTTCAATCCTCTGCCGGAAACTAACATGAACCTGCACTCCCACCGAGTTCGCTGTCGGCGCCTCGGCGGCGGCCCCGCCGCAATCCCGACAGCCCCAGCAGAGCGGAACCCAGCAGCCATGCGCCGGCCGGCAACGGCACGGGTGTGGCTCCATTGAACAGGACATCGCCCTTGAGAAGGATCGAGGTGCCGCCAACCGAAATCGCCGCAAGCGAGATGCCGTTCAACGCCAGCTGCTGGTTGCTGCCGCCACCGAGCAATACCTGGCCGGTAAGCGTGGGCGTGATGACATTGCTGAACGTACCCGATGATAAGGTCGCCCCGCCGGCGTTCTTGAGCTGGTACGAGCCCGACGCCGACAGATTGTTCATGGTGATGTTGTACGGATTGGCTCCCGAGCCGCTCGAGCTGTATCCGACGCCCGGCACAATGGAGATATTGCTCAGCACGATCTGACCGCCGTTCAGAACGGCGTTGGCCCCGGTGAATGCGGTTGCGCTGAAGGTCGACGCGCTGGGTCCGGTATCGGCGAACAAGAAACTGGTCACGCCGGGAACCGCAGAATCAAAGGTCACCTGCGACGCCGAGGTCAGCGGGATGACGTTGGAGGGACTGGTGAGCAGGTTGGGACCGCCGGAGGTGGCAAAAACCGTCACCGAACCGCTCGTCCAGTTGTAGGTCACGGGACTCGCCGATGCGACGCCCACCAGCGCGAACATTGCCGCCAACGCTGTCATTGAGCGAATTTTCACCATTTGCACAACCTCTCCTTCGACTGCGGGAATCCAGTCATCGAATCAACGGGATCAGATCAACTTCCAGGCCAACGATAAAGATCGCGAGCCACAGCTGAGTGAAAGGCGGATGAATTTTCCATAACACCGCGGCTGATCGATGCGATCGCCGCGGCTACGCCGGCCGATCAGCCTTCGCGTCGTGGACGCGCGGTGGAACGCCGCGCCAGGAGCCGCAGCATGAGCACCGCTGCGAGCAGAATCAGCAGATTCTGATCCATCGATCCACCGCCGCCGCCAGAGGAGGCCGGCTTGGGTGTGGCGGTCACGTTCACCGTCTTGGTGCTGCTGCCCCCGGAGCCTGTGCAGGTCAGGGTGAATGTGGTGGTGGCGTCCACCTTGACCACTTCGCTGCCCGAATTCACGGACTTGCTGCCCGTCCAGTTGCCGCCACTCGCGGTGCACGCATCCGCATCGGTGGTGGTCCAGTTGAGTGTGGTCGATTCACCGGCGACCAGTGTCGCAGGAGTGGCCGCGAGTGTCAGAGTCGGTGCGGAGGCCACCACCTTGATTCCGTACAATCCATAGTGCTGCTGCACCGCCGGCGTGGCGATGAAGGTGAGCTGATAAATTCCCGGCGTCGCTGCGATCGAAAAAGTGCCGCCACCGAATATCTTGCCCAGAATCGCGCCGCCGCGCGAAACGACCAGCGCAAGATCCTGGAACTGGGCAGGGAAATTCAGGTCCGTCAGCGTGACGTCGAATCCGCCACTCGCGCCAAGATTGATTTCTTGTGAATCAAACAATCCGGCCGGGCTGACGCCCTGCGTCTTGTCGAAGACGATTTGTGCAGGCGTAGCCGTGGTATTGACCGTCACATCGAACAATCCGTTGCCGCTCGCCGGCGGCTGCGCCGCGGCCAGCACCACGACGGGACCTGCGGCTGCGGTGAAGTCCAGGGGGGCTGCAGTGAGTGACTGCTGCAAGATGACTCCGTTCTGTGCCACCGCATACTTCAAGCTTTGCAGTATGGCGGGGAACTCGGAGTCCTTGATGACGGCCTGATAGGCGCCTGCCGTCAATGCGGGCGTCGTGAAGGCAAAGGCTTGTTCTGCGCCACTATCCACGCCGAACGCCGACAGCAGCAGGCTGGACGAACCGGCGACGAGACTCAACTCATACGTGCCCGCTCCGCTACCGGGGCTTGCATAGGTCCAGACCTTCAACGCGGTGGCTGCCGTCGATGCCGGGGCCGTGAAACTGATCGGACCACCCGCACCGGAGGCGCTTCCAATCTGCGCGCCGCCGAATGTCACGATCGCACTCGCACTCGTCAGCGCTGTGGGAAATGCGTAGTCGGTGATCTTAAGCGTCAGCGTCTGCGCGGATGAATTATTCGGCGCGGCAAACGGCCTCAGCGCGCCGACGGCGATGGAGTCGTCGAACACCGCGCCTGATGGTCCGGCGATCGTGACGCCGTATAGTCCGACTTTGATGGTCTGATCCGCCTGCGCGATCGCGAGCAGCGTGTACTTGCCCGGATTGAGGTTGAGCACCGTGCCCGACGCAATGCCGAGACTGATCGGCGTGCTGCCCTGGAACAGCGCGAGATTCGGCGCCAGACTCAAAGCGGCAGGAAACTGCTGGTCGGCAAAGGTTACCGTGTACGTGCCGGATACGGTCACGTTGAAGTCGACATTGGCCGTGGAGATCGTCGGGTCCGCCACCGATGCCTGTGCGCTCACATTCCCGGCCAGTGATGCGGTTTGAATGCAGGCGGCCGGATCGGACTTCGGCGCCACGCACACGCTGAAAGTACCGACGCTGAATGCCGCATCCGGCGCTGCGATGACGCGGACGGTGTAGTGCCCCACGGCCGCAAGCACATCCACTGTCGCACTGGTGGCGGGCGAGGCGAAATTCGCCGACTTGACGATGGCGTCACCCTGGGTGATGACGACGCCGGCCGAAGTCAGCGCGGCGGGGATCTGGAAATCCGTCAACGTCACGGTGAGATCCTGCGCGGCCGCGATGTCAAATTCCTTGACCGTCGCCGCCGGCGCGTTGGCAGATGCCGCCAGACGGGTTTCGGCCGGCAGCGGATCAGCGGCGCGCGCCGAATCTGACAACGCTGGACTGATGATCGCCAGCGCCAAGATCCCTCTCACGAGCCACTGAATCATTACGGTCTCCGACATATGTAAAATTGAATGACGATTGTCATTCGCGAGCCTAACGGCCGCCGATGACGATTCGATGACCGCGGCGCTTAAGTCTTCGGAGCTCCGGCCCCTGCGGACGACAGCTTGGCGAGCTTGTCCAGCTCGACCTTCGCTTCATCCAGGCCGGAGAACTTCGCGCCTGAATTCACCGCGCGCGTCAGGTTGTCGCGCGCCTCGGCGCTGCTGCCGGCCTTCAGCTGCGCCATGCCCAGGTGATACCGCGCCAACGGCGCATCGGGCGACTTCGCCACGACGCGTTCCAGCACCGGCACTGCCGCGGCGGTCTCGCCGCGCTTGTACAGCACCCATCCGTAGGTATCGAGAAAAGCGGCATTGCCGGAATTGGCGAAGCGCGCGGAGAGTTCCTTCGCGCGGTCCAGACTGACGCTGTCCTTTTTGTAGGTTACGAGCAGCATGGCCAGATTGTTGGCGGCCACCTCGGATTTGGGGCTGCGGCGTACGACCGACTCATACTGGCGAATGGCCTCATCGGGTTTTCCGATACGCTCGAACAGAGCGCCGAGATCCGATCCCAAGGTATCCGGCTGATCGACGATGGTTTCGCCGTTACGCAACGTAGCGACCGCCGCATCGCTGTCCTTCGCAGCCAGTTGCGCGTACGCCAGCGCACGATACGGCGGCCACCACTTCGGCGCGCGGTCGATCGCTGCCTTGAATGCACTCTGCGCTTCGGCCGTGCGGCCGTTGGCCATCAACAGTTCGCCCTTGACACTCAACGCCACCGCGCTGCCGGGAACACGTGCGCTGAGTTCGTCGAGGCGCTTGAGCGCGTCAGGCACGCGCTTCAGCGTCACGAGAATCCGCACGTTCGATTGCACCGCATCGGCGGAGTCGGGCTGCAATTCGGAGGCCTGCGTGTAGAGCCGCAGCGCCTCTTCGTAGCGCTTGCCGTACTCGGCGATCATGCCCTGATACAGATAGCCCGCCGCCGCCTTCGGCCGGGTCGCGACGATGCCATCGGCTGCGGAACGTGCCGTAACCATGTCCTTGGTCATCATGCTCACTCGAAACTGCGCATCCAGCGCTGCAGCGTTATCAGGCTGTTGCTTGGTCAGCTCTGCCAGCAGCGGCTTGGCCTGTTCGGATTTGCCGAGCTGACTGAGCAGCTGGGCAAAGTCCAGACGCACTCCGGCGTCTTTCGGATTTGCCTCCACCGCCCGGCGCATGGTCTCCTCAGCGATGGCGGGTTCGCCATTGGCCAGGTGCGCCCGTGCCAGTGCACGCAGCACCCCGATCGCGTTCGGCTGATCGCGAAGCACCGTGCGCAAATCCGCAATCGCGGATTTTGGATCTTGTTTGGCGAGTGCAATGTTGCCACGCAGGATCAGCGCATCATTGTCGCGCGGGTTCTTGGCGAGCACTTCATTGACGAGCTTTTGCGCACCGTCGATATCGTTGCGCGCCGCCAGCAGTGCCGCGAGCCGGCTACGGGCCGTCAAACCCGCCGGCTCGAGCTTCTCACTATCGATCACACCTCGATAGACCGCCTCGGCCTGTGCGGGCTGGCTGAGGTTTTCGTAGAATCTGGCGAGCGCAAATTTGAGCTCGCTGTCCTTGGGATCCGCGGCAATCATCCCCAGGAGTTCTTTTTCTGCAAGCTCGCGCGAACGCCGCGCGGCGAGAAAATCAACCAGAGCGATCTTCAGATCACGCTCCTGGGGCAAGGCGCTGACGCCCGCGCGCAGCACCCGTTCGGCATCATCGGATCGATTGGATCGCGCGTAATACTGCGCAAGACGGATCCGATGCGCTTTCTCGGCCGGCTTCAGGCGCACCAGATCCACGAGAATGGCCTCGCTTTCGCTCTGCCGGTTCTGCGCGGCATACAGTTGCGCCAAGGCCAGCCGCAGATCCACCGAATCGGGAATCTTCTTGATCGACTGCTCGAGCAAGGTTTGCGCTTTCGCGGTCTCCCCGATGGAGTTGTAGAGGCCGGCGAGCACTGCGGCGGCATCTTCGTTGTCCGGCGCCAGCTGCACGGCACGCTCGGCGTCGGCCTGCGCGCCGCTCACGTCTTTCTGCTGCAGCCGGATCGCGGCGCGGATGGTCAGCAGCTGCGCATCGTCGGGATGCTTCTCAAAAGAGGGCTTGATCAGCTCGAGTGCCCGGTCCGGTACGCCGGAGAACAGATACAGGCGCGCCAGCCGGGTGCGCGCGCCCAGGTGTTCCGGGCTGATATCGATCGTTCCCTGGTAGAACTGCGCCGCTTCGCGCACGTTGCCGAGCTTTTCATCGACGACACCGTTTACAAAGCGCGCCTCCGCATCCGTCGGCGCAATCTGCAGCGCGTTCTGAAACTCCACGCGGGCCTTCTCCAGATTGCCGGCGGCAAGAAAGGTCTGTCCTTTTTCAAGATGCTTGGCCTTGCGCGCCTGGGCGCCGCCGCAGGCGGAGACCGACAGCACGGCCATCGCAACTGCAACCCAAGCCAGTCGAAGTGACGCATTGCGTGACAACATGTTCCAACCTTGCCCTTGAAGATACGGTCTGCAAGTGTAGGAAAGGTTGATGACGTTCCGATGACGCGGTCAGATGGTGAGCAAGGGGCGCAGAATTAGCCCGAAAAGCAGGGTCGCAACGCTGAGGCGCAGCCACATCACCCGAGTCTCGGCCCGGCTGAGCAACACTTCGAGGCCGTAAAACAAAATGACGAGCTTGGCGATTCCCATGGCGCCTCCGTCGGGCAGGCCAAGGCTGCCGCTCAAACTGGGCAGGACCAGCGCAACGAACAAGACGATGAGGTCAAGAGGCGTCAGCTCGAAGCGGCGGTCTTTCGACAATTGCAATCGCAGAACAGTTGCGCCGGCCGCGGTCAACAGCGCGATCCAATTGAGCGTGGACAGCATCCTGCCTTCCGGCAACACCACACAGTCCAGATAGACCAGCACGGCGGCGGTGACGTACAGCGCTGCTTTCTCAACCAGGCTCAAGGGCTTGAGCCGCAAGATTGCCAGCCAGAAGACCATGACGGCAAACAGCGCCAGAATCAGATACAGGACATCGCTGCTCAGCGTGACGGTTTCGGCCATGATGGTCAGCGCGTAAAAGCCGATGGCCGCCGCCACGGTCGCGTAGGTCCAGCGCGGAAGATTTTGCGGCCGCCGCACCACGCTCAACAATCGCGCCAGCGGCGTGTTGCGCGGCGCCTGCCTCGCATTGCGAAACCGCCAGCCCTTGCGCGAGGCGACTTGCAACAGGAATATGCTGCCCGCGAAGAACACCATAACGACACCCAGAATCACCAGATCGGATTCGTATCGCATCCAGTACGCCAGCAAGAACAGGTCCGCCTGAATTGCGTAGATGACCATGACCGCTTCGTGATGATCGAAACCGAAGGCGAGCAGTTTGTGGTGGATGTGGTTCTTGTCGGCGCTGAACGGCGAACGCCGTTCGCTGATGCGCTGAACCATGACGCTCAAGGTATCCAGGATGGGCAGCGCCAGCAGCAGGATGGGGGTGGCCGCGCTCACCGCGCTGCCGCCGCTCTGGGTGGCGCGGATGCTCAGCACGCCGACGGCAAAGCCCAGCAGCTGGCTGCCGGCATCGCCCATGAACACACTGGCCGGAAACGTGTTGAAGCGCAGAAAGCCCAGCACCGCCCCCGCGAATGCGAGTGCGAGCGCCGCACTGGCGATTTCCCCGCCGCTGTGCGCCAGCATGGCGAGTGCGCACAGGCACAGGAAGGTCGTGCCGCCGGCAAGGCCATCGAGTCCGTCGGCAAGATTGATCGCGTTGGTGAGGCCGACCAGAAAGAACACTGTGAGCGGCACCGCCAGCCAGTACGGCAGCGCAATGCGCTCATCGAGCGTCAGGGCATGGATCTGCAGATCGCCGCCGACGATGACGATGACCGCAGCGATCACCTGCCCGACCAGCTTGACCCGGTAGTCCAGATCGAAACGGTCGTCCATGACGCCGAAAACCGTGAGCACCGCGGCGGCCGCGAGAAAGTACCGCTCCGGGTCGCCCAGAGGAATGACGACCAACGCGGCCACGAAGACGCCGATCACCATCGCCACGCCGCCGACGCGTGGAATCGGTACCAGATGGACCTTGCGCTCTCCGGGCTGATCGACGACAAGCCACTTCGCCGCGACGCGTCCCAGAATGGGCAGCCACGCGATGGTCACCACCATCGCCAGCAGGAAGGGCATGATGTAGACCATGCGGGTCTAGTTGGGAACGTAGCGAGGCAGCGTGGGCGCAATCCGCGCCGCCAGCGCGGCAAGCCGCCGGTCCGCCTGCGCCACCTCGCCGCCGCGGGGCACGGCCACGATCAGGCGCACCAGCGCACCGTCGGTCCGATGCAGGTTCAATGCGTCCCAGAACAAGTACCACTTCACCGCGAACTCGTTGGTGATGACGCGGCCGCGCTGCTGAAACCAGTAGTAGACGAGCTGACGCTGATCCCCCAGCTCGATCAGGGTACGATTGATCCGCAGCGGCGTATGATCGACGCGCACATTGTCCAGCGTGATCTGATTGAAATCGCGCAGCTGCCAGCCGCCGCCGGGAAGGCACGAACGCGGCGAATGCACGGCTTCGCCCTTGCGCTGCGAGTTGTAGTAAGCCATGTACACGTTCACGGGCGCACCCGTGCCATCGACAAAGTTCGCCAGCAGGTAATCGTCGAGTTTCAGCGCATCCAGATAGATGCCGTCCAGCGAATCGCGCTGCCCGGACCAGGGACCCAGGTCCATCGGGAAATCCACGAAACTGGCACGCTGAGGAAAAACTTCCGCCGGCCGGGGCATCAGCACAGTGAACGCCACGAACCCCAGCAGCAACGCACCGGAGGCGAGAAACGGCGCAGACACGGATCGCTGCTCGACCCGCGCCCCGCGCGGCGACGGCGCCGGAAACTCGACGCCGAACAGCTGCCGCCAGGTTCCTTTCTCGCGCCCGATGCGGTTCAACACGACGATCTCACCCAGCAACAACGCGGCGCTGACCATGAACACCATCCATCCCTGGAACTCGTGCAAGAAGCCTTCGGCCATTTCGATGCCCCAGTGCTCGACCATGACACCGATGGTCCCCACCCGGAAGCTGTTCATGAGCAGCGTGATGGGAATACTGGACAGAAACAGGAGCACGCGCTTCCATGTCGCACCCTTGTAGAAATAGGCCATCAGAAAGCCCAGGGTCATCAGCGGAAACAGATAGCGCAACCCGTCGCAGGCTTCCGCGACCTGCAGTTTGTAGCCGCCCAGGTCGATGACATTGCCTTCGAGAAAGACGCTGATGTCGAACAGCCGCATGAACCAGACACCCAGCTGCGAGGACAGCAACTGCAGTTTGGTCGACAGATTCGCCAGCACGAACTGCGGCAGCGGCACCATGAAAACCAGGACAAACAGCGGCATGAACAGCAGGCGAAAAGCCGGCGCGCCGGTGAATGCCAGCACCAGGCCGAACAGGGTTACGAGATAGGCGTATTGAACCAGCGTGTAGATCGTCGCCAGCTGACCCAGCAGGAGCAGGACGCCGCCGAGCAGCACCAGCGCAACACCCCACCAGCTGCCTTGAAACCTCACCCGTTCAAGCCGGTCTTTCTGCTGCCAGATCAGAAAGGCCGCGACCGGCGGAATCAATATGCCGTGGCTGTATTCGGGCGCCTCGATCCACCATCCCCACATGCGGTACAGGCCGTCCCAGAACAGCCAGATCGACAGGGCGAGCACCGCGACCATCCCGATAGCCAACGGCGAGGGGAGCCGCCAGACGGTGGTTTGAGGAACGGCGGAGGGAATGGCATCGACGGACATTGCCGGCACGATGGCAAGTGATTGTTTCAGCGCGGTGACACCACGACCGGCCGTACACCGATTGGCCTCGCCGGATTGCCGGCGACCACGGTCCATGCGCCCACGTCGTGCATCACGGTGGAGCGCGCGCCGACCACGCTGCCCCGGGCGATCCTGACGCCCGGACCCACGAACACATCCGCAGCAACCCAGGCCTGAGCCTCTATGACGATGGGCGCGACGACCAAAGGCATCGCCGGGTTGCGAAAATCATGACTGGCGGCGCACAGGTAGGAATACTGGCTGACGGTCGCATGTGCGCCGATGGTCACTGCAGCCACGCAATAGCAATCCACGTCATCGCCGATGCAGCTGTGCTCTTCCATGATCAGATTCCACGGCGCCCAGATCCTGGCCGAGGCGTAAGGGTGGGCCCCCGTTCCGATGCGCGCACCGAAGGCGCGCAGCAATGCCCGGCGCCAGGCATGAAACGGCCGCGGACTCGGCCGATACAGCAGCAGCCAGACAGCGGCCCAGACCACCCGAAGCACACGGTTGGCGGGGGTCAGTACCAATGGCCGCAGGGGGAATGATCGACTCATGGTGTCCGCAAGCTGTCATGAAAGCCCGGCACACTAGAGCTGAAATGTTGCAATCAGATAACATCGTGCCGAAAGAGGCGCAGGCGCTCAGCGCGCCGCGCCGGGCGCTGCGGATCCTGCAGATCTGCCCGACGTATTTCCCTGCAGTGCGCTATGGCGGACCGATCCGTTCCGTACACCAACTGTCCGCGGCGTTGGTGCAGCGGGGCCACGAGGTCCACGTCTTTACCTCCTCGATGGACGGACCCGACAATCTGCAGGTTCCACTGGATCGCGCCGTCATTCTCGACGGCGTCCGGGTGCACTATTTCCGCGTCCCCTGGATGCGGCGCCTGTGCTGGGCGCCCGCGATGCAAGAAGCGCTGCAAGGCACCGTCAAGGGTTTCGATGTCGTCCACCTGCACTCGGTGTTCTTGTGGCCTACCTGGGCGGCCGCGCGCGCGGCGCTCGCCGCCGGCGTGCCGTACCTGATCTCGCCGCGCGGCATGCTCGGCGAAGCGGTGATTCGCGGCAAGAACCGGCTGATCAAATCGCTGTGGATCGGCATGATCGAAAGCCGCACCCTGCGCGAATCCGCCGGCGTCCACGTTACTGCGGACCTGGAAGCGCAGGAAATCGCCGCGCTGGGTCTGCGCACATCGCGCACCATCTGCATTCCCAACGGCGTCAACTGGCCGGAAAAACATGCGCCCCTGGCATCCGGCCCGTTCGCCGGCATCTGCAAGCCCTATGCGCTGTTCCTGAGCCGGATCGACTGGAAGAAAGGTCTGGATCGATTGATCGCCGCTTGGAAATGGGTGCCCGACCTGACGCTCATCATCGCAGGCAACGATGAAACCGGTTACCGCCAGAAACTGGAAGAGATCGCGGCGCAGAACGCCGTGAGCGAGCGCATCCGCTTCATCGGCGCTGCGTCGGATGAGCACAAGTGGGCCCTGTACGAAAACGCCTCGATGTTCATTCTGCCCTCGTATTCGGAGAACTTCGGCAACGTCGTTGCCGAAGCCATGGCGATGGGCTGCCCGGTTGTCGTCACCCCGGAGGTCGGCCTGGCAGACATGGTCCGGGAATCCGGGGCGGGCGTCGTCGTCGAAGGCACGCCGCGCAAGCTCGCATCCGCAATCCGCTCGCTGCAGCAGGACTCCGCCGCGCGCCGGCTGATGGGCGAACGCGGGCGCTTTGCCGTGCGACGGCACTTGTCGTGGGAGTCGGCGGCTGCGCGGATGGAGAGCGCTTACGCCGACATTTGCGGCAAACGTAATGCGAATCAGCCAACGGCAATATGAGGATTTACCGACCGATGGTGCGGGCGCTGTTGACCGCGTTGCCCACCTGCTTTTTTTTGACCGGCATCGCGGCTGCAGCGCCGCAGCTATACAGTCAGCCCTTTTACCAAAGTCCGGTGCATGCCGATCCGGATGATCTGCTGATCCTGGGCGGTCATTCGTTAAGCCTCACTGATCGCGTGGTCTATCGCGCAGCCAATGCCGCCCAACGAATGCCGGATCACCCGGCGCAAGTCCCGGCGGATTCGGGGCCGGCCGAGGGAATTGCGCCCATCATCAGCGCTCGTGGCGCGCCGTATCAGCTGCTCGTCAGGATGCCGATGTCGATCGATACGCGGCGCGCCTACGATCTCTGGGTGGTCAGCGCAGCAGGCGAATGGAGCAATGCGGCGCGTATCAATGATCCACGGCCGCTGTGGTTCACGCCGAGCCGGGTATATTCGACTGCGCCGATCGCATTTCTGCCGCGTCAAATCAAAGTGGTCGGCCGCAATCTGCTGCCAGGCGGCCTCGCAGAGTTGCAAGTCCGGCTCGAAGGCCCGCAACGCCATCTGCTGCACAAAGCATTGGAAGCAGCGGCGCAGGAGACGCTGGCAGAATTTACTGCGAAGAGAGCGCTGCCTGGATTCATAGCGCCCGGCGTCTATGCAGTGGAAGTTAGCGCCGACGGAAAGAACTGGATCGCGGTTGCGGGTCAATCTCTAACCGTCACGCCGGATCCCCCGGAGAAATCACAGCTCTGGATTTCCAGTGAGAAATTTGGACGCTGCCGCCCGGATGACAGACTCGATGACACCGAGTGTCTGCTGCGAGCGTTACAGGCAGCGGCGCACAACGGCAGCGTCTCGCTGGGAAAGGGAGTCTGGGATCTGCAGGCTGGGCGTGTGGTGATGGAAACAGGGACGGCCCTGCACGGCCAAAGCGCCGCGCTGACGCGCATCGTGCGGCACGACTCAACCGCAACGGCCAAGGACCGCTCCGCATTGATCACATTGCTCGGCGGGAATGAGATCCGTGACATTACATTTGCGGATGCCGTGGCGTCCGAACCAGGCGATGCACCGCGCACCATCTTGCGGCTCGGAAAAAGTTACAGCACCGATCTGCAACCCACGGTGCAAGCCGCGACAGTTTCAGACATCGTCATCAGCCGCAACGTGTTTGAACGCACCAACGTGGCGATCAGCGACGGCGGTTCGCCGATGCGAAACCTGTTCATCACGCGCAACACCTTCGGCGACTATCGCCTCGCACTGGAACTCGGCGGCAACCGCTTCAACATGAAAACGGTATTGCGCATCGACGACGCGGTGATCGCTTACAACGAATTCAAACCAGGCAGCTATCTGGATGTGGCGAGCCGGCAAGGCGCAATGGCAAGTGAGTTGGGCGCTGCGACGCGAGTTGATTTCAGCTCCAACATCGCCGACGGTGCAGACGGCCGATTTCTGAACTCCGGCTCGGATGCGCCAGGATGGCGCGCTGCCTTTTTCTTCCATATGAACAACAATCAGGAAATGCTGCTGATATCCGACAATACGGTCAGATGCAGCGGCGACAAGGTGGGGGACGGCGAAGCAATATCCCTGGATAACAATGCCAACACGTTTGCGCTGCCGGCGGCGAGCGGGGTGTCGGGTGCAGCGGCGCAAATGGTGAGCATCGCGGGCCCGCTTAACACAATTCAAAATCAACGCGGTGTCGATCCGAGTGCCTACTATGCCGATCACTGGGTCCGGGTGGTCGCCGGTCCCGGCGTGGGGCAGGCGCGCAGAATCACTGCTTATCGCATCGACCCGCAGAGCGGCGAAGTGAGATTCTCGGTGGCGCCTTCCTGGGACGTAGAGCCGGTGACCGGGGCTTCCAAGGTCACCATCGCGCGCGAATTCTGGCAGACCCTGATTCTGGCCAACCATATCGATCAACGCCGGGCGCCTTGCCGCAAGGCGAATAGGTCTCGACCAAAAGGCGGCAACATCTCCGTCTGGGCGCAATCATCGGACAGCGTCGTGGCCGGCAATGAACAATACGATACCGATGGAATCTTGTTTCAGCAGGCCTACGGCGCGCAGGACCCCTCATGCAAGGAGTGCGAGACTCTCACCGTGATGCCCACATCGCTCGACATCCGCGACAACCTCATCGATGGTGAATACGACTGGTCGTCTGCCTGCAGTCTGTCGGGAATCATGGGATCCTATGCGGTGGCCCCGAGCGCCCGTTTCGCGCCGCCCATTCTCAACGCCGGTGTTTCCATTTCGCACAACCGGATCACGCATGCGGACGGGCTGTATGGCGGCGCCATCGGGATCATCCCCACCTGGCATCGCGGTCCGCCGGGCGGGCGCAAGCCGCTCGTATCCGGGCTGGTGATTCATCACAATGTCATCACGCACATCACGGGTCCTGCGCCGCGGGCACAATGCGGTTACGCGCAATCCTTTCGCGCCGGCATCCACTTGTCCGGCCGCGACCATCTGGATGCGACGGTGCTGTATATGAACCGCTGCGAAGACGTTGCGAAACCGCTGCTGGACGAGGCATCTCACACCCAGGCGGTCTGCGACATGCAGTCGCCCCACTCTTGTGAATGCAGGCAGTGACATGCAAAAGCTAACCATAGGCATCGTAGGGGCCGGCGAGATTTCGCGCCGCGCGCATCTGCCCGTCTTGCTTAGCACTCCGAACATCGAGGTTGCCTGGCTGTACGACAACAATGGCGCGCGAGCAGGCAGTCTGGGTATGTCGTTCGGTGTCCCCCACCTGCATGCCTTGCCGCCAGATCAGCTGCCAGCGTGCGACCTCGTCCTGCTGGCGATACCATCGGATGCACGCGGCAGTTATCTGCGGCATTTTGCCGCGTCCGGCACTGCGGTACTTTGTGAAAAGCCGTTTGCCATGAGCACCGCCGAACATACGCAGGCGCTTGCAGGCTTCGCATTCCATACTCTTGGCTGCGGCTACATGCGTCGTTTCTACAGTTCGACGATGCTGTTGCGCCGGATCGTCGGCGAAGGTTGGTTCGGGCCGTTGCGCAAGTTGCGCATCAGGGAAGGCAATCGCTCCAAGGGCAGCGGCGTGGATGCTTCGTTTCTCGACGATCCACGGCTGGGCGCCGCGCGCGGCGTTCTGGCGGATCTAGGTTCGCATGGCATCGATCTGGCGCTGCATGTGTGTTCCGCTTCGGCATTCTCGCTGAAGCGCTGCGACAAGATTCTGGATGGCGCCGTAGACCGAAAAGTGGCTGCCGACATCGAACTGACCGCCGCCGATGCCGGACAGGGCGCCAGCATCCACCTGGACTTCGCGGTCAGCTGGCTCGACCGGCAGGACAACCGGATCTGTCTGACCTTCGATAAGGTCAGCGTTTGGAGCGATCTGTCGGTCACGAGCGACGTCTATATCGGCGAGCCAGATCGGCCGCGGGAGGCCTTGACGCTGCATGCACCGGTGGCGGGCGCCCGCACCTTCAATCAAGCCTTCTATATGGAGTGGCAGGAATTCCTGAGCGGATTCAGGGAGCGCAGAGAGTCATTGGTTTCCGCGCGCAGCGCGCTGCTGACCACCTCACTGGTGGAGACCTTGCTTGCCGCCGACAGTGACGCCCATGGTTAAGCTAGCCATCCTCGGCGCAAATGGACAGGTGGGCGCGGAGCTGTGCCTTCTGCTGCGCTCGCACCCCGACATCGAACTGGTGCCGATCTGCAGGAATCGAAGCGGTTCGGCCTTTTTGCGCTGGCAGGGCATTGCCTGCCGGCACGGAAGGGTCGCCGAGGCCACCGACGCTGCGCGCCTGCTGGCCGACTGTGACGTGGTGGTGAACAGTTCGCTTGCCGCCGGGACGCCGGCGCAAATCCGGCAGATGGAAGACGCAATCGTCAGCAACATGGCCCGTTTCTCCAAAGCGCAGGCCACCCTCATCCACTTCAGCACGCAGTCGGTGTACGGTGATCCGCAGCCACATCGCTTGGTTCGCTGGCGCAGTCCGTACGGAAGGGTAAAACTTCAAACTGAAAAGCGCGTCCGCGTCGCTGCCAAAACTCATGGCAAGCGCGCGCACATACTGCGCCTCGGTCATGTCTGCGGCGAAATGCAAGAGATCTCGGCCACGATCCGCCAGCAGATCCGCGCCGGCGAGGTCGTGCTGCCCGCACAGGATTGTTCATCCAACACCGTGCACACCGTTGCGATTGTGCAGGCTATTGGGCAGATCATCCGCGGTGGCATTGCCGCAGGCACCTACGATCTGATGAATACTCCGCGCTGGTCGTGGCGCGAAGTGTACGACTACGAAGCGGCTGCCTGCGGCGTTGATTTTGCGCCGCGCATCGCGGCGCATTCCCCGCGAACCAGGACCCCGACCATCCGCCGTGCGCTGACGCAGGCCGCCGGCCAGCTGGCGGCACGACAGTCAGTCCGTGAACTTTTCGCCAAGCTGTTTGCGTACGTGCCCGAACGGACGAATGCCCGGACGATGGCATGGTGGTACGTCAGGCGGGCAAGAACTGAGATCGCAGCGCTCAGTCAGCTCCCACGGCCCGCCGATCATCTGTCCTGGGTGGCCAATGGCAAGCGCTTTTTCCCAGCGGACACGCCGACCATCGACGTGCTGCGATCGGCGGCATGGGCGCCGCAGGAATCACCCGTCGGACCGTGGGCGGTTGATTTACCGGAAGCCGCGCCGCAACGTTCCGAGACTTGATCAGCTGAGCAAGTGCGGAAACGGTTGCTCAGCCCGGGTTTTGAACTCAGCCTGCCCGCCCGGCCGCCAGTTCACATTGCGAACCGCAGATTGCGTTGCGAAAAGTGCGTGCAAGATCAGAATCGCCGCCATCGAGCGCAGCCACACCACATACTCCGTGGCAATACTGCCTTCCATGCGCACGGCAAAAGCCATGATGGTCACGAACATCACCATCATTCTGGTCAGTGACAGGGTTGGATGCGCGCTGCAGCGCACGCCGATCGCACCCAGCAGAAGCCCGGTGAGCGGCATGATGAGCAACGTACCCATCCAGCCAAAGTTCCAGTACACCTCGCCCACATGCGAAGGAGAGATATAGGTGTCCGCAACCTCAGATATGTGAAATTCCTTGTTGAAGATCTGGCCTACGGCCAGCGACGGCTTGTCGGCCCAGACAATCTTCGGAATGAAAGTCGACACCAATGGCAGCAGCGTCGCACCTTCCTGAAATGGAATGTCGGTACCCACGTGAGTGACGATCAAGTCGACGCTCGCCTTCAAGGACGCGCGCTCCCAGAACGCCTGCACGCGATACTCCGCGCCCCCGAAGCCCGCTTCCACCTTCTCCTTGGCTGCCAATGCGCTCTGCAACGTCCCCAGGAGATTCTGTACTGCCTCGGCGGAGGTCACGCCGTGCTCGCCCCGCACCTGCAGGCGATAGGCCTGAAACACGGGAAAAGCGAGCGCGATGAAGACCACGCCTCCCAACAGCCACGCCTTTGGGATCTTTGCATCAACATACACCTTGG
This sequence comes from Pseudomonadota bacterium, assembly GCA_025357635.1. Classification (GTDB taxonomy): domain Bacteria; phylum Pseudomonadota; class Gammaproteobacteria; order Steroidobacterales; family Steroidobacteraceae; genus TMP-86. Next base: position 11,066 of record JANXOV010000136.1, on the reverse strand, counting down.
TGATGATGACCAGCATCCCGGCCATCATCGCTTCGGATTTGTAGTCGGCCACAAATCCTAGAATGACCTGGACGGTCACAACCACCAGTATCAAGGTAAACAGGTGGCGACGCCGGTAGGCCGCATACACATAGGCGAGGATCAGGATGCCCAGGGGTTGAATCAACTGGCCGATCATGAAAACACTCGTCAATCCGGCTCCGAGGTCATTCAGGTTTCTGATCAGAGACACATTCGTGCGGTCCGTGACAATAAAAGTCTGCCAGTACGCGAGGCCAATGGTGCCGATGAGCCATAAAGAAACACCCACCGAGACTGCGGTCGCAAACGGCCAGTCCCGAGGCGGCGGCGCGGATGCTTTCGGCGCCCACCAGCGCACGGCGGCATGGTACCCCGCAAGCAAGCCTATCGCGCTGAGCAGGATCACCCATTCGGTCTGTGTCAACAATGCGCCCTCGCCTCGCGGCGTACGCCCCAGCAGGGTCAGCATAAAATCGCCAAACACGAAAAACTGAAAAAAGAACGCAAAATAGACGGCGAGCAGAAAATGCGCGCCGTTCACACGGCTCAACTGCAGAACCGGACTGCTACAGACGGCGGTCAACAGCAGAACGTAGAGGAATCGGGGATTGCCTGGCGGGTTCAAAGCCGCACCGGCCCCCATCAGCAACAGAACGGCGAAGTTGATCGCCACGAATATTCCGACGCGCAACCCGACCGAGAAATGCATCGTGGAAGACATTGGCTTTGCGAATATTTTCTGCATTGGCTTGTCAGTTTGCCCGCAGTGCGCTGATCGTCATGCCAAGCTCTTCACGCACCAGCGCTCGCGTGTTGGAACTGACCGCAAAGTATCCGCCGGTCACAACCAGGGCGCAGGCCATCGCCTCAGTCAGAAGACCCAGCCATGACTTCGTCTCAGGATACAGAGCGACGAAGGCTGCCGCGGCCACGGCACTAACGACGGCGATTCGGGTCAATTCCGATGACAGCACCAGAATCTCGGATCGTTTGAGGTCGATGCTGCGCCATACCCGGATCCAAAACAGACATCCCCAGACCGCCGCCGACCCGAGCACCAGAAGCGGCGCAAGCCACAAGCCTGCGTACGGCAGCATCGTCAGCAGCAGCATTTGCAGGACGCTGACGACAATGAACACCCGCGATACGAAACCAAACTGGCCCTGCGCCAACAGCGCATCGTAAGCGACAAAACCCAATGAGGAAACGAACAAGGCAACCGCCATCAAGATCGAGACCCCCTGACCAGCAAAGGCGTGGTCGCCGATCCACAAACGCAGGAATTCCTCATTGAGGACGACGGTCATGGTCATCGCGAAGGCAGTGACCAAGGCGATGGAAATCAGGACGCGCTGCAGCACCGTTCGAAATCGCGTCAGATTGCCCGAGCCGAACAGATGCGTCACGGAGGGCACCAGAGCTGCATTGATCTGGCCGATCAGCATCAGCACGGTTTCGTGTGCGCGCACCGTCAGGCTGTAAATCGCTGCGCTGGCGGGGCCAAGCAGCGTCCCGACAAAGAAGACATTGCCCTGCGACTGCAGCTTCATCGCGACCGAAGACAGGAACAGTTGCCCGGAACCTCCCACCAGTCCGCGCACTGCGTGCGATTGCACCCGCACTGTCACGTGCTGCATGCCTGCGCAGGTGACAAGCACCGCCACGAACGCAGTGACGGCCACCACGCCAGAGCGCACCAGCAAACCGACAGCGATGGCGTACAAACCCGCGCCGTTGAACAGGGCGAGCAAGGTCACCGCAATAAAAGCTACGTCCGCCGCAAGTACGATCGAGCCGACCAGCACCACTCTTTGTAAACTGCGCAGCACACTCCCGGCGGTGGCACCCATGATGCCCAGGGCGTTGGCGGCTACGGCGATCAGAAAGCAATCGAATACGATGCGATGCTGCGACGGCGTCAGCACATCCAACCCAGGTATCCATGGTGCGGCCAGTAAACTGAGGGTGGTCAAACCCAGAGCCAGCAAAACCCCGATGCTCAAGGCAGAGCCTGTCAGCGAGCCCAGAGCTTGCATGTCTCCGGCACCGAATGCGGCCGACATCTTCTGCGTGACCACGCCCGACAGCCCGAAGTCGTTGATGATGATTGTCGCCAGCGCACCGCCCGTCGCCAGCCACGCGCCGTACTCGACCAGCGGGATGCTGTGCAGGTAGATCGGAACGAACAAGATGTTGCGCGCCAGCGCGGTCACCAGGCTGGCGTAGCCGAAGAACATCGCCAGAAACGCACTACGCCGCCGTTGGTTCATTTGATTTGGGTTCAAAGCGGATCGAGCACCTGCGATCGACCCGCCTACCTGGCCTCGGCCTCAACGTACAAAGTCATGGCGTTGCGCCATGCGTCAACACGGTCTTTTCCTTTGAAGCACTCGACCGAGGTGTCGAACGGACGGCAACGCCGCACATTGCAAAATCCACTGTCTCGCAGCATCTGGGCAAAAGTCTCGAAGTCGTATGCAAAGTAGTGTCCGAAACCATGTGCTATTTCATTGAGCATCGTCATCGGCGTCTTGCCCTGACGGTTCGCCTCGTACAAAGGATCGCGAAGCCCGGTCCTGTGCTTCACGTATTGATCGACAAAATACTCGCCATCGGGAATGCCAATGCGGATGACTCCCCCCGTCTTCAGCACGCGCCGCACCTCCGGCAAAATGACCGTCCTGACCGTCTCGAGCGGCAGGTGCTCCAGAAAGTGTTCGGAGAACAACGCCGCAACCGTGGCAGTTTTCAGGGGCAAACCACGCCGCAGATCCAAGGTGAGGATGCCCACGCCCGGGAGCGCGGTCGGCGGGTAGCAATCCAGATTGATCCAGCCTGGCAGCAGCGCGTTGCCGCAGCCCAGATGCAGCAACAGGTCAGTACGCGACTGCAGTAGTTTAATCTGTCGCTTGTAGCTCGACCCGAGCGCACAGCGGGCTCGCAGCAGCACCATGTCGATTTCATAACGAAGTTTGGACGCGACGTCGTGGTTGAAGCCGCAGCCCGCCCAGAACCTGCGCAGACGTGCTCGTGACGCCTCGGACGCCTGCGAATACGGCGACCAGGTCTTGCGAACTTGGTGCAGCGCAGCCTCCGGCACCGGGCCGCCGAGCGATTCAGAGGATTTCATGACGAACAGCCCGGTGGACGAAAGGCCTAAAAGGCTAGAACCTCAAGGTTACAATGCTGTTACTTGGGGCGGCGCTCGCTGCAATGCAGTGCGCAATATGTCGCTTAGCCGGTGTTCATACGTGTGATCGCGATGCGCCCGCAGCCGGCCTCTTTCAGCGATATCTGCGGCTTCCGCCGGATGGGCGAGATAGTGCGCAACCTTCTCCCGAAGGTCCTCCGCCGAGTCGAAGGTGGCAACTTCCACGCCTGGGTCGAAATGCTCGGCGAGCACCGGCACTTGGTTGACGAGCTGAAATCCGCCGCAACCCGCCAGCTCAAAGGCACGGCAGTTCAGGCCGTTCACTTCGGCATAGTGCAGCGTGTTCAGGCAGATTTTCGCTGCAAGCGCGGCGCGCACCTTGTCATCGCCGTGCACGTCACGGCCCATGAATCGGCCTGGCAGGCGGTCCACCAGCCAGCTCGGACGATAACCCCAAACTTTGATATCCAGCGAATTGAGCTGCTGCAGAATTTCCTGGCGGTAATAGTAAAGCGTTCCTGCAATCATCAAATCGCAGCCGAACTCTTCGCGATCCAGCGCGGTCAGCTCGATGGGCCTATGCAAACGAGGATTGCAAGCCTCTGGCAGATAATGAAAGCTGGTCGAGCGGATCATGCGCGAGAACAGATCCTGCATGTAGCGATCCTTGACGAACACCGCGTCGTAGCCCGCGCCAAGCAAGAATTGCCGGCCGAGCGTTGAGAGCTGATCCTGACACCAGCAAACAATGCGCGCTTTCGTACGCCGGCGGATCGCCGCGATGGTCTTGGGCGAATACATGTTGCCGAGCAGCGCCAGCACCACGTCGGGAGCGAACGCCTCCACATTGCGCAGCAGGCGCGGCTCGATCAGCCGTTCCGGCTCGCGCAACATAAGCTGATTGATTTTGTACATTGCCTTGCCTGCGGCTCCGGCCAGGCCCGCAACGCCGGCGCGATTGTGAAACAAGCGCACTTCGCAGCCCAGCTGGCGCAATGAATCCGTAACATGCCATTCGAAGGAGTCCGGGTAGTCGTACGAACCCAGTACGAGTACACGCGTTCCACGAAACGATCTAGAATGCCGCCCCGAATCGACAGTGACCTCAGAAAGTTCCATCAAATCCCGCAGCTGCCGGCAGCGAAACCAGGTACCGAATTTCCGTGACCGACTCGAATTGCGCTTACATCGAATGGAAGAACTGGGACAGCGCGAGCTTCGGTCGTTTCGATGCGTTGGAGGCAGCGTATTTCGCCGCGGAAACCGGAATCCGCCACGGTGCCCGTTTGCGCGTACTGGAAGTTGGCTTTGGCAACGGCGGCTTCCTGGGATGGGTAAAAGCCCGGGGAGGCGAAACCTACGGCATTGAAACCAACCCTGAACTGGTCGCGCGAGCACGGGGGTTTTTCGGCGAAGGCCACGCCTTCATTGACTTGCAGGACGCCTCGCTCAACGCACTTCGCGGCAGCTTCACGCATATCGTTGCGTTCGACGTCATCGAGCACATGAGCGAGAGCGACTTGTCGGAGGCTTTGACCCATTTGCGCGAACTGCTGGCACCAGAGGGCAAGCTCATCCTGCGGTTCCCGAACGGCGACAGCCCCTTCGGCCGCCTCAGTCAACATGGCGATCCGACCCATATCCAAACCATCGGACGGCAGAAGCTGGAGTATTTCGCCCATCGCGCCGGGCTGCGTATCATCGACATCCGCGCACCGGCGCTGCCATTGCGCGGCGTGGGCTTTGCCCGCGGCCTGCGCCGGTGCACGGTACAGATGGGCCGCGCCGCTTTTGAGTGGTTGATTTCATTGTTGTATTTTGGCGGCCGCCGCATTCCGCTGGACCCAAACTATATTGCGATTCTGGCGCACTTGCGCTAGTCACCGCCTTCTCGCTTCCTGCCTGCAAGGACCGATCACGTTAACGGCCGATTGTGTCATTTGCATGTAACGATCACGCCTTGCGAACGACCACAGTATTCAAGCAGGCTCGGCGGTCTGTCGCCGCAGCCAGCAGGTGCGGGGGCAGCGATGCGACGGAAAGTGCCATTTGCAGAAATGTCGTTTTCATTCCCTTGCGGCGAAGAGGTGGGGCGGCGGTTTGCGGCTGCGAAGAAACACCATTGGCCGAAGCCGCAGCAGGTTCACGAACCATGGATTTGATTGACGAAAGCACGGTGGCCGCAAACTCATAGAAATACTCAGAAGTGCTGTGGTGCACATCCGCGACAGCGCTCAGATTGAAGTATTGGTAGGCGTCTTTGGAAATCAGCGTAACGTGATCAATCGGCTTGAGCATGGGCCAATGTTTGCGCGTGAAGGCCGAAACGATCCCTGCAGAGTTCGGCGTTATCACCAAGAGTATTCCTCCGGGTTTCAGCACACTCAGAAGCGAGTGGGTGAACTGCGCCGGGTCATAGATGTGCTCCAGGACATGCGAAAGCATGATGAAGTCAAATTTCTTGCCCCCCACGCTCTCAGGCAGGAAATAGTCCCTGATCACCGGCAGCCCAAAGTGTTCCAAAGCGACCCGGGCGTGGTTTTCGCTTGGTTCAAACCCCAATACCTCGAAGCCAAGCTGTTGAGCCGCCAGCAAATACGCCCCCATTCCACAGCCAACGTCCAGGAACAGCGGTGCAGCGGATTCGCGCGCTTCGCGGATCAAATGCCGGTCAATGACGCGGGATAGCAACTGCCTCGCCTGTCCCACATTTAGATACGCTTCAATCTCCGCCTTGTTCTTTGAATCCAGGTAGTGTCCGGGGTCGTAGCTGGGCTGCAATTTCAGATACTGATCGAACGACAGGGTCTTCTGAATGCAGGCGCAGTTCGTACAACGCCGCCAGGAAAAGCCATTGGCCTCGAAGAAGTGTCCTTTCTCCGAGCGGCAGACGCGACAAGTCCGGCGCGGAGAATCAGAAGGATTGGCTGGCGGAACGGCCGATGACATGAATAGAGCGCTCTTTGCATTGGGTAATGCGGGTTCTACCTAGAGTTGATTACAAGCTGAAGTCATCCCTCGCCCATCGTATCGGCGCAGGCTGCAACCGCGGTGTTGCGGGGTATGAAACGGCGAATGCCACACAAGCGTAATACACACCCCGCATGCTTATGACCTATGTGCGGCATTCTAGGTCTGTTCGATCCGTCCGGGCTGGCGCCCCTGTCGCCTGCGTTCACGGCGGCGCTGGACCGGTTGAAGCGCCGCGGCCCGGACGATTCGGGCACCTGGCAGGACGAACACGTGCAGCTGGGTCACCGGCGGCTGGCCATCGTGGATCTGTCCCCCGCCGGGCATCAGCCCATGGAGTCCTGCGACCACCGCTATATGATCGTTTTCAACGGCGAGATCTACAACCACCGCGAGCTGCGCGCGCGCCTGTCGCCGCGCAATGGCTGGCGCGGAAGCTCGGACACTGAAACCCTGATCGAGGCCTATCGCACCTTCGGCGTGGACTGTCTGGCGCATCTGAACGGCATGTTCGCATTCGCCATCTGGGATCGCACCGAGCGCACCTTGTTTCTCGCCCGTGACCGCATCGGCGTCAAGCCCCTGTACTACTCGCAGCGCAACGGGCAATTCGGATTCGCATCCCGCCCCGGGGCGCTCACCACCCTGCTGAACGAGGGTGGGCTGCAAATCGACGCGGATGCCTTGCGGGTGTATCTGGAGCTGGGCTACATCCCTTCGCCGCTGTCCTTTCACCGCGACATGCGCAAACTGGCGCCGGGGCACTATTTGCTGGTGAATTCCCGCGGCACCCGCTGCGTGCGCTACTGGGACTTCCGCCCCATCGCGCCGGACCCTTCGCTGAATTCGCGCCCGGAAGGGGACTTGGTTGAAGAGCTGGAGGCTTTGATTCAAAGCGCGGTCAAGACGCGGCTGCTCAGCGATGTGCCGCTGGGCGCGTTTTTGTCCGGAGGGGTCGACAGCGCACTGGTGGTCGCCGCCATGACATCCGCTGGCGTGCATCTACCCAAGACATTCACGATCGGCTTCAATGAACAGGCCTTCGACGAAGGCCCCGCGGCTGCCGCTGCGGCCCGTCATCTGGGGGTGGATCACATCCACGAGACGCTCGACGTCAACAGCCTGCTGGAGCTGCTGCCGACCTACGCCGAAGAGTTCGACGAACCGTTTTCCGACAGCTCGGCATTTGCGACCATGGCGGTGGCGCGGCTCGCCCGCCGCCACGTCACCGTTGCGCTGTCCGGCGATGGCGCCGATGAATTCTTCGGCGGCTATCACTACTATCCTTTGATCGGCAAGCTGGCGCCCTTCACGCGTCTTCGTCCGAGCCTCAAAGCGGCAGCCATGCGGCTGCTGCGATCGGTCCCCTGGCATCGCGCCAAACTCATGGCGGGCGCCATGAACGCGACCGATACGGTTGCGCTGTTCAACTACCTGCGCAGTGTCAGCAAGGATTACCGGCCGCTGGTCACCGACGACATCTTGACCTCCACTTCCAGTTCAGAGAGTTGGTGGGCGCAATTCGCCGCCTCCTTTGCCATGGACCTGCCGGCCGCGGAAACCGCCATGCGGCTGGATGCCGGCTTCACGCTGCCGGAATTGTTTCTGCAGAAAGTCGATGTCGCAACCATGGCCTTTTCACTGGAAGCGCGCTGTCCGCTGACGGACTACCGCCTGGTCGAGTGGGCGATGCGCCTGCCGCTGCGCTACAAACTGCGCGACGGTCAGACCAAGTATCTGTTGAAAAAGGCGCTCAGCCGCCACCTGCCGGTCGAACAGGTGTATCGGCCGAAGATGGGCTTCGGCGTGCCGATCGCACGGTGGTTGCGCGGACCGTTGCGCGGCTGGGCGCATGAGTTGATTCATGACGATGCGCTCATGTCGAGTCTGCCGCTGGATCGCCAGCGGGTGAGGGAACTTCTGCGCCAGCAATCAAGCGGTGAACGCGAATCGCATCCTTTGCTGTGGAGCGTGCTGATGCTGCTGTGCTTTGTACGACAGCATGGTTCGCGTGCCGCGCTGCCGAGCATGTCCTATCGCGAAGTCGCCTGACCGGTCACGGCGATGAGCGAACGGCGCATCCTGTTTCTTTTCACCGAGGTGTATGCGAACGGCGGCATTCAGCGCTTCAATCAAACCCTTCTCGCCGCCTGCGGCCAGCTGAACGCGAAATGCACCGTGCTCTCGTTGCAGGATTCCACCACGTCGATCGCACGCCATCCTCTGCCGCCGCAAGTGTCGGTCACCGCGTTTGGAGGCAACCGGTGGCGCTTCATGATCGACGCATTGCGCGTTCTGTGGTTCGAGCGCTTCGATCAGGTCATCCTCGGGCACGTCAATCTCATGAAAATGGCCGTCGTCGCGATTGCGCTGCGGCCTTTCGCGCGCCCGCCCATGACCCTGGTCGCGCACGGCATCGAAGTGTGGAGCGGCATCGGCTGGAGCAGGCGCCGCGCGCTGGCCCGGCTCGCGGGCATCTTGTGCGTCAGTCAATACACCCGGCAGCGGCTGCTGGAGCAGGCGCCGGGGCTTCATCCCGAGCGCCTGCACGTGTTTCCCAATGCGCTGGCCGACACCTGGACGCAATGTAAACCGGCGGCGGGCATTCGCGCACTGCCGCAGCGCTTCATTCTTTCGGTCACGCGCCTGGAACGCGGCGATCGATACAAAGGCATCGTCACCGTGATCGAAGCGCTGAGCATGGTCGTTGATACGTCGCTGCAATACATCGTGGTGGGACAGGGCGAGGATGTTCCCTTCCTGCAGCAGGTCGCGCGTCGCTGCGGGGTCACCGAGCGGGTCCATTTTTGCCACGGCATCAGCGATGCGGAGCTCGTCAAGCACTATGAGCAATGCCTCGCCTTCGTGTTGCCCAGCGGAAACGAAGGCTTTGGCATCGTGTTCCTGGAAGCCATGTATTTCGGCGCACCCGTCCTGGCAGCCGCCGAGAAAGGGGCGCTCGACGTGGTTCGGGACGCAGACACCGGATTGCTGGTTCGCTTCGGCGATGTGAGCGCATTGAGAGCGGCCATCGAGCGCATCACGGCGGACACCGCGCTGCGCGAGCGGCTGCGCGCGCACGGACGTGCCACCGTGACCGGGGGCGGCGCCTTCACCTTCGACAGTTTCCGCACACGCAGCGCACAGGCGCTGCATCTGCGGGAGGCCGGCGCGGCATGAAAGGCGTGTCGGTGCTGATCTTGACGCTCAACGAGGAGATCAACCTCGCCGGCTGCATCGACTCCTGCGCCGGATGCGATGACATCGTGGTGCTGGATTCGATGAGCACCGACCGCACCCGCGATATCGCGGCCGCGATGGGCGCGCGAGTGCTCGAGCGGCGCTTCGACAACTATGCTGCACAGCGCAATGCCGGACTCACCACGGTGCAATACAAGCACCCTTGGGTGCTGATGATCGACGCCGATGAGCGCATGACCCCCGAATTGGCGGCTGAGATCCAGACCAGGACTTCGGCTGCCGACGCAGATCTTGCGATGTTCAGGATACGGCGCAAGGATTTTTTCCTGGGCCGATGGCTGCGCCGCAGCAGCGGCTATCCCAGCTGGTTCGGCCGCTTGGTACGCGCAGGCCGCGTCCGCGTGGAACGCGAGGTCAATGAGGAATACGTAACCGACGGACGGATTGAACATCTCCAGTCCCATCTGCATCACTATCCGCTCAACAAGGGCATCGCGTACTGGTTCGAGCGCCACAACCGCTATTCGACCATGGAGGCGCAGGTTACACAGTCCGCTCGCAGTGAAGCGCTCGCCTGGCGGGGTTTGGTGAGCACCGATCCCATCGACCGGCGCCGGACCCTGAAACAGATTGCCTACCGGATGCCGATGCGTCCGCTGATCGTGTTCTTGTATCTGTACCTTATCCGCCTCGGTCTGCTGGATGGACGAGCGGGCCTTTACTACAGCAGCATGCGTGCGGCGTATGAAATGCTCATCGACCTGAAGGTGCTCGAGTCAGCGCGTCGCCGCCACGGACTGCCTGTGTGAGCGCCGAGGCCGGCTCGCGCGCATCGATAATCTCCGACCAACTGGTCAAAGCCCGCTCCAGGCCGTATCGCTGCGCATACAAGCGCGCGCCATTGTCTCCCATCGCCTGCCCTCGCCGAGGGTCCGCCTTCAGTGCCGCGATTTGTCGAGCAAGCTCTGCGGCGTCCCCGGCCCGGACCACCCCGCCGATGTCTGCGGGCAGGATGATCCGCGCCAGTTCGCCATCCGGATCACCGACGAATATCACCGGTCTCGCGGCGGCGAGAATCCCGTAAAACTTGCTCGGCACGATGAGTCCTTCCAACGACGGGCGCAGGCTCACCAGATGCACGTCCGCGGCCCCCAGGCTGTCGGCGAGCGCGCTGCGCGGCTGATAGTTCAGAAACCGGAAGTTGTCCAGGCCCTGCTGCAGAACCGCCCGTTTCAACAGCGGCATGCCCGCTCCGCCGCCGATCATCAGAAAGACGATGTCGCGTTGGGACATCAGGAGGGTTGCGGCGCCCAGCAGCGTGTCGAACTCATGGGCCCGGCCCAGGTTGCCCGAGTAGGCCACGACGAATTTGCCCCCCAGCTCAAGCGACGAACGCAATACGCTGGCGGCCGGGGGCACCGGCTCGGCGATCAGATCAGCCCAATTCTCGATGACGCGCAGCTTGGAGCGGGGAATGCCGCGCGACTCCAGCAGCTCGCACATGCGCGAGCCGAGCACCACGTTGACCCGCGCAGCCCGCAGCGACGCATCGCGCAGCCGTCGCAGCAGGGCGTCGAGCCATCGCGGCAACGGATTGGCGCCCAGTTCGGAGGCCACTTCGGGAAACAGGTCCTGCAGCCAGTTCACGAGTGCCGCCCGCTTGATACGCGCGGCAATCATCGCGACAATCGACAGCAGCGGCGGGTCGGTCTTTGCCACCACG
>JANXOV010000098.1 GCA_025357635.1 Pseudomonadota bacterium | reverse complement strand
CGGAAATCGAGCAACTCGTCTCGGGGAGCGCCCAGGTTGGGGATATCCGCGAAGTCGACGTAGGGGATTTGCTGGGTCGGGACGCCGTGCCACCGAATTCGGCGCTTCTGGAAGCCTGCATCCGCGATCGCGTCGTCATGGTGACGGGCGCCGGTGGCTCCATCGGCTCGGAACTGTGCCGGCAGATCATTCAGCAAAAGCCCGTACGGTTGCTGCTGTTCGAGATGTCGGAACTGGCGCTGTACAACATCGAGCGCGAACTGCGCAGCATTGTCCAGCTGCAGGGGTTGCGGGTGGATCTGGTGCCGTTGGTGGGCAATGCCCACCACAAGTACCGCCTGCGCGACATTCTGCAGGCCTACCGCGTGCAGACCGTGTATCACGCTGCCGCCTACAAGCACGTCCCCATCGTCGAGCAAAACGTCATCGAAGGCATTCACAACAATGTGATCGCGACCTGGTACGCGGCCGAGGCGGCGATGGAGGCGGAGGTCGAGACCTTCGTGTTGATTTCCACCGACAAGGCCGTCAACCCGACCAACGTGATGGGCGCGACCAAACGTCTTGCGGAGATCGTCTTGCAGGGCTTGAACCAGCGACGTGGTAAGACTCGCTTTTGCATGGTGCGCTTCGGCAATGTGCTCGCATCGTCCGGCTCGGTAGTGCCGCTGTTTTATGAGCAGATCCGCGCGGGCGGGCCGATCACGGTGACCCACCCCGACGTCATCCGCTACTTCATGACCATCCCGGAGGCGGCGCAGCTCGTCATCCAGGCCGGCTCGATGGCAAAGGGCGGTGACGTCTTCGTGCTCGACATGGGTAAGCCGGTACGCATTGACGACCTTGCGCGCCGCATGGTCCATTTGATGGGCATGTCGGTGCGCGACGAGAATCATCCGGATGGTGACATCGAGATCGAGTACACGGGTCTGCGACCCGCGGAAAAGCTGTTCGAGGAATTGTTGATCGGCAACAATGTGACCGGCACTGAACACCCGATGATCCTGCGCGCCATCGAGCATTGCCTGCCGTGGGATCGCGTGGCCTCGATGTTGGAAAATCTGCTCACCACCATGAGCCGATTCGACTGTCAGCGTGCGCTGGAGTTGCTGAGACAGACGGTGGTGGAATACACGCCGGCCGCTGAGGTACACGACATCGTCTGGTCGCGGCAAAGCGAGCTCTTGGCCGAACAGCGCAAGGTGACGGACCTTAAGACGCGGCGGTTGACGCGGCAGGGTGCGCCGTCGGATACCGCACGGCCACAGTAGGGGGGCGCTCAGATCCCGCCGAGGTTGAATGTACATATAATTGACTGTTAGCACGTCTGACAGTAAATTATATGTGATGACTAAAGCATCGCCCGCGCTCACTCAGATGCCGCCATCGACTCTGGCGGCGCTGGCCCGTCTGGGGTCGGATCTCGCGGTTGCCCGATTGCGTCGCAAAGAATCACTCAAGACCTGGTCGAAGCGTCTCGGGGTGAGTGTCCCGACCCTGCTGCGACTCGAAGCCGGTGAGCCCAGCGTCAGCCTGGGTGTGCTTGCAACCGCACTCTGGCTGATTGGCCGCGATGCGGCACTCGGGGCTCTGGCCACACCCAAGGAAGATCGCGGCGCACTGGAACTGGACGTGCGCCAGGCTGAAAACCTGGGCAGGGAACGGGTGCGTGCGACGGCGCAAGCGAAGTTAAAAAGGGCAACCCAGCGGCACAGTCAGAAAGCGCAGTAAGGGTCATGAGATACGACGAACGGTATCTGTGGTTCGTGGCCGATCCTGTGGTACCGCGCTACGGTGTTCAACATTCTGATCGACAACACCGACGTCCATGAGAAAAACCATGCGCTTCAAGTGGTCGCGCCCACACGGCAGGGCCGGTATCGAAGGACGCTGAGCCGGCTCATCCGCAAGCACTTGAGCGGCGCGTTGAAACAAGATCGCGGTGCGACGCCTCGCGAAATACCGTGATCGCCACAGTTCCCCACGCGTCGTAACAAATTCTCTATGATCACGGTTTAAGCTTTGTAGTGTCGTCTTATAGGAGGGCCAATTGCCAAAAACAGCGTTGATTTCCGGTATTACTGGTCAAGATGGTGCCTACCTGGCCGAATTCCTGTTGGGCAAGGGCTATGTCGTTCACGGCATCAAGCGCCGCTCGTCCCTGTTCAACACGGACCGCATCGACCACCTGTACCAGGACCCGCACGAAAAGAACGTACAGTTAAAACTGCACTACGGCGACCTTACCGATGCCACCAACCTGATCCGCATCGTTCAAGAAGTCCAGCCGGACGAAATCTATAATCTCGCCGCGCAGAGCCACGTCGCGGTGTCGTTCGAGACCCCCGAATATACGGCCAACTCGGACGCCGTGGGCACACTGCGCATGCTCGAGGCCATTCGCATTCTCGGCCTGGAAAAAAAGGCCCGCTTCTACCAGGCATCGACCTCCGAGATGTTCGGCAAAGTGCAGGAGATTCCGCAGCGGGAGACCACGCCGTTTTATCCGCGCTCCCCCTATGGCGCGGCCAAGGTGTACGCGCATTGGATCACGGTGAACTATCGCGAAGCCTACGGCCTGTTCGCCTGCAGCGGCATACTCTTCAACCATGAGTCGCCCCTGCGCGGTGAGACCTTTGTCTCGCGCAAGATCACGCGGGCGCTGACGCGCATCAGCATCGGACTGCAGGACACGCTGCATCTGGGCAATCTGGACGCACGCCGCGACTGGGGTCATGCGCGCGACTATGTGCGTGCGCAATGGCTGATGCTGCAGCAGCCTGCGCCGGATGATTTCGTGATCGCCACCGGCAAGCAATACTCGGTGCGTGATTTCGTGGTCGCCTCCGGCAAACACGTCGGCATGGACATCCAATGGCAGGGAACAGGCGTGGAGGAGACCGGCGTCGACCGCCGCAGCGGCAAGACGCTGGTGCGGGTGGATCCGCGCTATTTCCGGCCCACGGAGGTTGAGACCTTGCTGGGCGATGCCAGCAAGGCGCGCGATAAACTGGGGTGGGTCGCGCAGGTGAGCTTCGAGCAGCTGGTCGCGGAGATGACGGAGGCGGATCTGGCGCTGGCGAAACGCGATGCGCTGGTGGCCAAAGAAGGCTACAAGGTCTACCGGCACCACGAGTAGCCGCCACGATGTCATTCGGCACAGACACGAGCATCTACGTCGCCGGCCATCGCGGCATGGTGGGCGCAGCCGTCGTGCGCGCGCTCGAGCGAGCAGGCTATGCGAACCTGCTCACGCGTTCACATCAGGAATTGGATCTGACCGAGCAGGCGGCGGTGCGCCGGTTCTTTGCAGAGCAGCGTCCACAAGTGGTCGTTCTGGCGGCCGCCCGGGTAGGGGGCATTCATGCCAACAACACCCGCCCCGCATTGTTCATTCGCGACAATCTGCTGATCCAGGACAACGTCATCGATGCGGCGCATGCGTGCGGCGTGGAGAAGCTCGTGTTCCTGGGGTCGAGCTGCATCTACCCGAAGCTGGCGCCGCAGCCCATCAAGGAAGAGTACCTGCTCACCGGCGAGTTGGAGCCCACCAATCAGTGGTACGCGATCGCCAAGATCGCCGGGCTGAAGATGTGCCAGGCCTATCGGCGTGAATTTGGATTCAACGCCATCTCCTTGATGCCGACCAATCTGTATGGGCCGGGGGATAACTTCGATCTGCAGACCTCGCACGTGTTGCCGGCGCTGATCCGCCGATTCCACGAGGCGAAACTGCGCGGCGATGCCAGCGTCACGGCCTGGGGCAACGGCACGCCGCGCCGGGAGTTCCTGCACGTGGATGATCTGGCGGATGCGGTCGTTTATCTGCTCAACCACTACGAGGGCGAGGATATCGTCAATGTGGGCTGGGGCGTCGATGTGACCATCAAGGAACTGTGCGAACTGGTCATGTCGGTCGTGGGATACACGGGACGCTTGCTGTTCGATGCCAGCAAACCCGACGGCACGCCGCGCAAACTGCTCGACACCGGCCGGCTCACGTCGTTGGGCTGGCAGCCGCGCATCGAGCTGCGGCGCGGGGTTGAACAGACCTATGCGTGGTATCGCGAGCACTCGGACAGCGCGCGCCGCTGAGATGTACGACTGAATATACATACAGATTAACGAGGCTACACTTGAAGAGACAATGCAATTGCATTACTATCATTCCAACTCAACTAGTCAACTGAAGTGCCATGCCCACGAAGCCGGTGTTTGAAGCCGAATCCACGCTGACCGATCGTTACCAAACGACGGTCCCCGAACCCGTGCGCCTCGCCTTAAAGCTCGGCAAGCGCGACAAACTGCGCTACGCGCTACAACCCGATGGCTCGGTCCTCATGACCCGTGCGCCTCAAGCTGACGAAGAAGATCCGGTGTTGGAACAGTTTTTGGATTTCATGGCGCGCGATCTCGCCGGGCATCCGGAACGAGTGCATAGCATCGATCGCGGGTTGATCGAGCGCATCCAAGCGCTGGTGGGGCAGGTTGAGGTCGATCTCGACGTGCCGTTATCCCCAGATGATGAATGACTGCGCCTCCGCCGGCACCCGTTGTCATCAACGGCTGGTCGATCTTTGCTCATCCATTATTTCTGGGCCAGGTCGAGGAACTGAACGGTCGTGTTGAGGCTCTGCAGAAAAAAGATCCGATACGTTTCGTTCGGAAAAATGACAGCAAGCGGCTCGCCGCGATATTGAAGTTAGCGTTCGACGCAATTCCGCAGGACCCAACCCGCGTCGAGTATCGCCAGGGCAGCACGCTTGGCGATGTCTACAAACACTGGTTTCGCGCAAAATTCTTTCAGCAATACCGATTATTTTTTCGCTATCACGTCGAGAGCCACATCATCGTCTACGCCTGGGTCAATGACGAACACACCAAGCGCGCCTATGGCAGCGGCGACGATGCGTATCGGGTGTTTCAAAAAATGCTGGGGCGGGGGAATCCACCAAACGATTGGGCGCTGCTGCTCGCGGAAGCACGTGTCGAATCAGAACGTCTGGTGAACATTTCAAAGCGGGTGCCGGAATCACCATGAAAATCGACGAAGACTTGTCCAGTGAGCTTCTGTAGATACTTGGCTTGACATGTGCCAGGTACTGCCACATGCTTTGATACATGGCAAAGAAAGAAAAATTTATGTCAAATCAACGAATCGCGCGCGTAGGAAAGAACAATCGTGCGCAGATCGTCACGATTCCGCTGGAATTCAGATTTCCGGAAGGAATCTCGGAAGTCTTCATTCGCAAGGTCGGCGATGAGGTCGTGTTGTCGCCGCGTCCAAAAGATTGGAGTGGTTTCCTAACCGCGCAGGCCCGTGTCAGTGACGATTTTATGCAAGACATCGAAGACCTGCCGCTGCAAGAACGCGAGTTGCCGTGAGCACTGCGTATATGTTGGATACGGACACCTGTGCCTTCATCCTGCGCCGTTCCTCCGCGAAACTTTTGAATCACATTCAAACGGTTCCATTGGACCGGCAATGCATGTCCGTCATCACACTGGCGGAGCTTTTGTATGGTGTACAGGTATCAACGAATAGACCGGCCAATCGCAGGGAGGTGGATACACTGGTTCGTCATGTGACTGTTTTGGAGTGGTCAAAGCAAGCTGCTGAAGACTACGCCGACATCCGTGCCGATCTGAAGAAACGCGGCCAGATCATCGGGGCCAATGACCTTCTGATAGCAGCACATGCGCTCAGCGTTGGCGCGACGCTGGTGACGAACAATGTGAATGAGCTTCGTCGCGTCAATCGTCTTAACGTCGAAAATTGGATGCAGTGATCACTATCATCGGGCGAATTGCCGATTTTGCCCGTCACTTGATGCAGGTCCGTCCAACCCATGTTCACCCTCAATCCAGTTCCTTTACTTGACTTCCCAAACCCGCTAATCTCGCGAGAATTTCTAAGAGAATCAGGGTATTACGCATGCGAGTTACGATTTTCGGTTCGGGTTATGTGGGGTTGGTGACCGGCGCTTGTCTGGCGGATGCCGGCAATCACGTGGTGTGTGTGGACGTGGATCCGCTCAAAATCGACATGCTCAAACGCGGCGAGATCCCGATTCACGAACCGGGCTTGGACACCATGATCAAGCGCAATTTCGAGGCGGGGCGCCTGCGCTTTACCCTGGATGCCAAAGAAGGCGTCGATCACGGACTGTTCCAGTTGATCGCGGTGGGTACGCCGCCCGATGAAGACGGCTCAGCGGACCTGCGCCATGTGTTGACCGTGGCCCGCACCATCGGCGAGCACATGAACGAGTACAAGGTCGTCATGACCAAATCCACGGTGCCGGTGGGCACGGCCGACAAGGTCAAGGTGGCGGTCGGCGACTCTTTGAAAAAGCGCGGCGCCAGTATCGAGTACGACACCGTGTCGAACCCGGAATTCCTGAAAGAGGGCGCGGCCATCGCGGACTTCATGAAGCCCGATCGCGTGGTCATCGGCACCGACAATCCGCGCACGGCAGAGCTGCTGCGCACGCTGTATGAACCCTTCACCCGCAATCACGACCGCATGATCGTCATGGACGTTCGCTCGGCGGAGCTGACCAAGTACGCAGCGAACGCCATGCTCGCCACCAAGATCAGCTTCATGAACGAGCTGGCGAATCTGGCGGAGCGCTTTGGCGCCGACATTGAAAAAGTGCGCATCGGCATCGGCTCGGACCCGCGCATCGGCTACTCCTTCATCTACCCCGGGTTGGGCTATGGCGGTTCATGCTTCCCGAAGGACGTGCAGGCGCTGGCGCGGTCGGCGCATGAAGTCTCCTACGATGCGAGCATCCTAAAAGCGGTGGAGGCGGTCAATCAGCGCCAGAAGCAGGTGCTGTTCGGCAAAATGCTGAAGCATTTCGGCAGCATGGCCGGCAAGACGCTGGCGGTGTGGGGCCTGGCATTCAAACCGAACACGGATGACATGCGCGAAGCGCCCAGCCGCGTGCTGATCGACGCCTTGCTCGCGGCCGGGGCCAAGGTTCAGGCCTACGATCCGGTCGCAATGCCCGAATGCGAGAAACTCTACGCCGGTAAACCCGGCATCCGATTTTGCAAATCGGCGGACGCGGCGTTGGAAGGGGCCGATGCGCTGGCCATCATCACGGAGTGGCAGGAATTTCGCAGTCCGGACTTCACGAACATCAAGAAAACTTTGCGCGCGCCGGTCATATTCGACGGCCGAAACCTATATGATCCGGGGCTTATGGCGCGCGAAGGCATCCAGTATTACGCGATCGGCCGCGGTCTGACGGTGGGCCAGCCGCGGCTATGATCGTTCCGGTCATTTTGTCCGGCGGTGCGGGCACGCGCCTGTGGCCGCTGTCGCGCGAAATGTACCCCAAGCAGCTGCTGCCGCTGACCAGCGAGCGCACCATGCTGCAGGACACCGCGACTCGCCTGCAGGGCATCGAAAACGCCACCGCTCCCATCGTCGTGTGCAACGAGTCGCATCGCTTCATGGTGGCCGAGCAACTGCGCGCCATCAAAATCGCTGCCGCCGCCATCCTGCTGGAGCCGGTCGGGCGCAATACGGCGCCAGCGGTTGCGCTGGCGGCGCTGCAGGCGCAGACGCTGGATCCCAACGCGATCATCGTGGTGGCGCCGGCCGATCACGTCATACGCGATGTGCGCGGCTTCCAGTCCGCATGCAAGACCGCCATCGTGCAGGCGCAGGCGGACAAGCTCGTGACCTTCGGCATCGTGGCGCATGCGCCGGAAACCGGCTACGGCTACATCCGCCGCGGCGCGGGCGAAGGTCCTGCCTACCCGGTGGCGCAATTCGTGGAAAAGCCGCCGCTGGAGCGCGCGCGCGAATACGTGGATTCGGGCGAGTACTTTTGGAACAGCGGCATGTTCGTGTTCAAGGCCTCGCGTTTTCTGCAGGAGCTGCAGCGCTTCGCGCCGCTGATCCTGCAGGCTTCCAAGAACGCCTTTGAAGCCGCCAAGACGGATCTGGATTTCATCCGCATCGACAAGCCGGCGTTCGAACGCTGCCCCAGCGATTCCATCGACTACGCGGTCATGGAAAAAACCGACAGCGCGGTGGTCGTGTCATTGGATGTGGGCTGGAGCGATGTGGGCTCCTGGTCCTCGCTGTTCGATGCGCTGCCCGCCGACGAAGACGGCAATGTGCTGCGCGGCGACGTGCTGGCGCACGAGTCGGCCGATTGCTTCGTGCAATCCACCAGCCGCCTGGTGGCGGTGGTGGGGCTCAAAGACCACGTGGTCGTGGAAACCAAGGACGCCGTGCTGGTGGCGCCGAAGGACCGCGTGCAGGACGTCAAAGAGTTGGTGGCCAAGATCAAGAAATCCGGCCGCCCGGAGACCAGCCTGCATCGCGAGGTGTTCCGTCCCTGGGGCAGCTATGACAGCATCGATTTCGGCGATCGCTTTCAGGTGAAGCGCCTGAGCGTCAATCCGGGCGCCATCCTGTCGCTGCAGATGCATCACCATCGCGCCGAGCATTGGATCGTCGTGTCGGGCACGGCGCGCATCACCTGCGATGACAAGACCTTCCTGCTGTCGGAAAACGAATCCACCTACATCCCGATCGGCTCCAAACACCGCATCGAAAATCCTGGCAAAGTGCCGCTGCATATCGTCGAAGTGCAATCCGGCTCCTATCTGGGCGAAGACGACATCGTGCGCTTCGAGGACAGCTATGGGCGGCAGGGAACCAATACTTGAGACCGATCACGAGCTTCAAGGCCTACGATCTGCGGGGCCGGATTCCGGATGAACTGAACGAAGACATCGCCTACGCCGTCGGCCGGGGCTATGCGCAATTCCTCAACCCCCAGCGCGTGGTGGTGGGACGCGACATTCGCCTCTCCAGCGCCGCGCTCACCGACGCGCTGTGCCGCGGACTCAACGACAGCGGCGTGGATGTGGTCGACATCGGCATCTGCGGCACCGAAGGCGTGTATTTCGCCACCTTTCACGGAGCGTACGACGGCGGCATCATGGTCACGGCCAGTCACAACCCGGCCGACTACAACGGCATGAAGTTCGTGCGCGAGCAGTCCAAGCCCATCAGCGGCGACACCGGTCTGAAAGAGATCCGCGCCTTCGCAGAAAAGCAGGACTTCCCCAAAGCCGTGCGCGTCGGCGCGCGAATTCCGACCCACATCGATGCCGCCTATGTGCAGCATCTGCTGTCCTATATCCAGCTCGACAAGCTCAAGCCGCTGAAGATCGTCGTGAATGCGGGCAACGGCGGCGCCGGACTGGTGGTGGATCAACTCGAACCGCATCTGCCATTCGAGTTCGTCAAGATCCACCATCAGCCCGATGGCACTTTTCCCAACGGAATTCCCAATCCCATGCTGGTGGAGAATCGCGCGTCCACCGTTGCCGCCATTCGCGCTGCGAAGGCGGACTTCGGCATCGCCTGGGACGGGGACTTCGACCGCTGTTTTTTCTTCGATGAAACCGGCGCGTTCATCGAGGGCTACTACATCGTGGGTCTGCTGGCCTCCGTGCTGTTGCGCAGCGAGCCGGGCGCGCGCGTCGTGCATGACCCGCGGCTGACCTGGAATACCCTCGATATCGTCGCCCAGGGGGGCGGCAAAGCGGTGCTGTCCAAGTCGGGGCATGCCTTCATCAAGCAGGTCATGCGCGACGTGGACGGCGTCTACGGCGGGGAGATGAGCGCCCACCACTATTTCCGCAACTTTGCCTATTGCGATAGCGGCATGATCCCCTGGCTGCTGGTGGCGCAGATCCTGAGCGAAGCCGGCAAACCGCTCTCCACGCTGGTTGCGTCGCGCATGCGCGCCTTTCCGGTGAGCGGGGAGTTGAACTACCGGGTGCCGGACGCCAAGGCTGCGATGGCGGCGGTGGAAACGCGCTACGCGCCGCAGGCCCTGCGCATCGACCGCACCGACGGGCTGTCCTTCGAGTATCCCGACTGGCGCTTCAATCTGCGCGGGTCGAACACCGAACCCTTGATCCGGCTCAATGTCGAGGCGCGCGGCTCGCAACCCCTGATGCAGGCAAAAACGGCCGAGGTGCTGGCGCTGCTCGGTCAGCTGGGCGCCGTGTCGGCCGACCACTAGAAAATCGGCTACAATTACGATATTTGCGGCAAGGAGTCGCGATGTCGGCGACAACGCCCACCTTGAGCGTCGTCATCCCCGTGTACAACGAGGAGGCCGTCCTGCCGGCTTTGTTCGCGCGTTTGTACCCGGCGCTGGACGCACTCAACACCTCCTACGAGATCGTGTTCGTCAACGACGGCAGCAAGGATCGCTCGGCGGCGTTGCTGCGTCAGCAATTCGAGCGCCGGCCGCTGGAGACCCGGGTGGTGTTGTTCCATGCCAATTTCGGCCAGCATTCGGCTGTCATGGCGGGCTTGAGTTACGCACGCGGCCCGCATGTCATCACCATGGATGCGGATCTGCAGAACCCGCCTGAAGAGGCCGGCAGGATTCTCAAGCTGCTCGAAGAGGGCTACGACTATGTCGGCACCGTGCGCCAGCAACGCCAGGACGTGTGGTGGCGGCGGGCTCTGTCGCGCGCCATCAACCGGCTGCGCGAGATGATCACGCCCATCCGCATCACCGACCAGGGTTGCATGATGCGTGGTTACGGCAGGAATGTGGTGACGGCGTTGAATCAAACCCATGAGATCAACACCTTCATTCCCGCGCTGGCGTCCTTGTACGCGATGAAGCCGGTGGAGATACCCATCGCTCACGAGGAGCGCGCCGCCGGGGAATCCAAATATTCCCTGTACAGTCTGGTGCGGCTGAATTTCGACCTCGTGACCGGCTTTTCGCTGGTGCCGCTGCAGCTGTTCTCCATGATCGGCATGGCGGTTTCCATTCTCTCGGCCGTGCTGGTCGTGGTGCTGTTCATCCGCCGCCTGATCGTCGGTCCTGAAGCCGAAGGCTTGTTCACCTTGTTCGGCATCGTGTTCTTTCTGATCGGCATTGCGCTGTTCGGCATCGGTTTGCTGGGGGAATACGTGGGCCGCATGTATCTGCAGGTGCGGGCGCGGCCGCGCTACATCGTGCAGGCGGTGCTCGAATCGACCGCGTCTGCAGCACCGCCGGCCCTTGTCCATGAGCCGGTCCGCCTGGGCGTCCAGGTCCGTTGAGTGGCAACCGCCATCGTTTTCGCCTACAGCGAGGTCGGCGTTCGCTGTCTGCAGGTGCTGCTCGCGCAGGGCGTGCACATTCCGCTGCTGTTCACGCATGCCGATGATCCGGGCGAGACCCAGTGGTTCGGCAGCGTGGCGCAATTGGCCCGCGAACGGAGCATCCGGGTGGTCACACCCGATGATCCGAACACGCCTGAGTGGGTTGCGGCGGGGCGCTCGCAGTCGCCGGATTTCCTGTTCTCGTTTTACTACCGCCACCTGCTGCGCGCCGATTGGCTGGCCGTGCCTGCGCGCGGCGCGTTGAACATGCACGGATCGCTGCTGCCCAAGTATCGCGGCCGGGCGCCGGTGCATTGGGCCATCTTGAATGGGGAGACCGAAACCGGCGCCAGCCTGCACTACATGCTGGAAAAGCCGGATGCCGGCGCGCTGGTGGATCAGCAGGCGGTGCCGATTCTTGAGAACGACGATGCCCTGGCGGTGTCGAACAAAGTGGCGGATGCCGCGGCGCAGGTGCTGGTGCGCGCGCTGCCGCGCTTGATTGCAGGCACCGCAGTGCCGACGGCGTTGGACTTGTCGAAGGGGTCCTACTACGGACGGCGCCGTGCTGAAGATGGCCGCATCGACTGGCGCAAGGGCGCGCGCGCCGTGCATGATCTGGTGCGGGCGGTGGCGCCGCCGTTTCCGGGGGCGTTTTTCGAAATGGCCGGCAAGAAGGCGTTGGTGCTGCAGACGCGGCTGGATGCGGGTGCGCCGGCGCATGCGGCGGCGGCGCCGTGTCTGTATGCGCAAGAGGGCCGCTGGTATGCGGACTGCGCCGATGGCCGGCGCCTGTCGATCACGAAGCTGCAGATTGACGGTCGGCTGGTGACGCCGAACGAGGTTCCATTCGCCGGGTTGCATCAACCCATGGCGCTGAATTGAAATCGAAGGGGAAGGGCTGGCAATGCAAAAGAATATTTTGATTCTCGGTGTCAACGGATTCATCGGCCATCACTTGAGCAAGTACATCCTTGCCAACACCGACTGGCATATCTACGGCATGGATCTGCAATCCGAGCGCGTTTCCACCATGCTGAGCAATCCGCGCTTTCACTTCGTGGAAGGCGACATCACCATCAATCTGGAGTGGGTGGAGTATCACGTGCGCAAATGCGATGTGATCCTGCCGCTGGTGGCGATCGCCACACCGGCGACTTACGTGCGCGAGCCCTTGCGCGTGTTCGAACTGGACTTCGAGGCCAATCTGCCCACCATCCGCCACTGCGTGAAGTACAAGAAGCGCGTGGTCTTTCCCTCGACCTCCGAAGTGTACGGCGCCTGCCGCGACAAGGAATTCGATCCGGAAACCTCCGAACTGGTGCTGGGTCCCATTCACAAGCAGCGCTGGATCTACTCCTGCATCAAGCAGCTGTTGGATCGCATCATCTACGCCTACGGCCAGCAAGGCCTGCAGTTCACGCTGTTCCGTCCCTTCAACTGGATCGGCTCGGGCCTGGACAGCATGGATGATTCCAAAGAAGGCAGCTCACGCGTGCTGACGCAGTTCCTCGGGCACATCGTGCGCGGCGAGCCCATCAAGCTCGTCGACGGAGGCAGTCAGACGCGCGCCTTCACCTTCATCGACGATGCGGTGGATTGCCTGACCCGTATTCTGGACAATCCGGGCGGCATCGCCAACGGCAAGATTTACAACATCGGCAATCCGCACAATTCCTATTCGATCCGTGAACTGGCCAACATGATGCTGGAGATTGCGCTGTCGCGGCCCGAGTACGCGCCCACGGCGCGCAACACCCGGCTGATCGACGTCACTGCCAACGACTACTACGGCAAGGGCTATGCCGATATTCTCACCCGTCTGCCCTCGATCAAGAACACGACGGCGGAGCTGGGCTGGACGCCCAGCACCGACATGCGCACGGCGTTGAATTCGATCTTCGATGCCTACGCGCATGTGCTGCCCAGCGCATCGGCATTGTTGTCCAAGGATGCCTGACGCCCGTGCGCTGATGCCCGTCACGATCGGCTTGAAAGTGGATGTGGACACCCTGCGCGGCACGCGCCAGGGGGTGCCGCGTCTGCTGCGAGTACTGAAGGCACACGGCGCGGACGCGACCTTCTACTTTTCGGTGGGCCCGGACCATACGGGGCGCGCACTGCGGCGCGCCTTTCGTCCGGGGTTTGCGCAGAAGGTGGTGCGCACGTCCGTGCTCAAGCACTACGGCCTGAGGACCTTGATGTACGGCGTGCTGCTGCCCGGACCGGACATCGGCCGTGAGGCGGGCGATGTCATGCGCGCGACCCGCGATGCGGGGTTTGAGGTGGGGCTGCACACCTTCGATCACGTGCGCTGGCAGGACTACGTGGCCGTCAAGGATGAGGCGTGGACGCGGCGTGAGTTCGAGCGCGGTATGCAGGCCTTTGCGCGTATTTTCGGCGCACCGCCGGCTTCGCATGCGGCTGCCGGGTGGCAGATGAACGCCCACGCGCTCGCGCTCGAGCGTGAATACAAGCTCGACTATGCCAGCGATACGCGCGGCGCCACGCCGTTTTTCCCGCTGCTGGGCGATACGGTGAGTCCCTGCATGCAATTGCCCACCACGCTGCCCACCTTCGATGAGCTGCTGGGACGCGAGGGCATCGACGAAACCAATATCGCGGATGCGCTGTTCGAGCGCGTTCGTCAGGCGCCGCCGGCGCTGCCGCAGGTCTTCACGCTGCACGCGGAGTTGGAGGGCATGCTGCTGCTCAGCGCCTTCGAATCCCTGCTGGAGAAATGCACGGCGAACGGGATGCAGCTGCTGCGAATGTCCGCCGTGCATGCACTTGCCCGCCGGCAATCACCGCCGGCCGCCGGCGTCGTCATGCGCGAACTGCCGGGCCGATCCGGGCTTCTGGCCACGCAAGGACCCGACGCCCCGCGAAGTGCGGCTTGAGCGGTTCTTGAACGCTTCGAGAAACAGGATCGGCGCGGCAAGCCTCGGGCTGTTGCTGCTCGTGCTGTGGTTCAGCGCACTCATCCAGCGCCCGCTGTTCAACCCCGACGAGGGGCGCTACGCGGAGATTCCACGCGAAATGCTCGCCGGCGGCGACTGGGTCGTGCCGCATTTGAACGGCCTGGCCTATATCGAAAAGCCGCCGCTGCAGTATTGGGCGACGGCGGTGTCCTACGCGGCGCTCGGCATCAGCGAATTCTCTGCCCGCCTGTACACCACGTTGACGGCCTTCGGCACGGTTCTGGCGGTGTGGTGGGCGGCGCGGCGGTTGTGGACGCGGGAGTTGGCCCTGCGCGCTGCGGCGGTGACGCTGAGCATGCTGCTGTTTGTCCTGCTTGGACAATTGCTCACGCTGGACATGAGCCTGTCGTTCTACATGACGTTGTGTCTGTGCGCATTTCTCGTGGCGCAGGTTCATGCGGAACAGGACCGGCCGCAATCATCCCGCACTGCCATGCTGCTGGCCTGGGCCGCGGCGGCGTTGGGGGTTCTGACCAAAGGCCTGGTCGCGGCCGTGATACCCGCGGCGGTATTGGTACTCTACAGCGCCTATACGCGTGACGGGTCGCCGTGGCGCCGTCTGTACATCGGCTGGGGGCTGCCGTTGTTCCTGCTCATCGCGGCGCCCTGGCATGTGCTGGCGCAGCGGCGGCTGGATGACTTCTTCCAGTTCTTTTTCGTGCGCGAACATTTCGCGCGCTTCCTGACGCCGGTGTCGGATCGGCAAGAGCCGTTCTGGTTCTTCGGCGCGGTGCTCCTGATCGGCACGCTGCCCTGGACCGTGTCCGCCATTCGCGCGCTGATCGGCGGCTGGCGCCGTCAGCGCACCGCAGGCGGCTTCGATGCGACGGTGTTCCTGTGGATCTGGGCGGTGTTCATTGTCGTATTCTTCTCGTTGTCCGATTCAAAGCTGATTCCGTATGTGCTGCCCGCCTTGCCGGCGCTGGCGATCCTGATTGCGGCCGCGCCGCTGGCATCGCTAATGCGTGACCTCGGCCGTTGCGCCGGGTTGGTGGCAGGCCTCGGATTGCTGCTGCTACTCGGCGCGGCCGCTCTGCCGATGCTGTTGAAATCCGCCGAGCGCGCACCGTACTTCTTGCAGCTGCGGTTGCCGGTGACCATCGCGGCGATCCTGCTGCTCGCCACGGGCGCGGCGGTGTGGCGCCTGCGGCGCGGTGATGTGACGCGCAACATGGTCCTGCTCGGCGCGGGCGCAATGGCGGCCGTGCTGGTGCTGCTGCGCTCGGCGGGCGTGCTGGCCCCGGTCTACTCCGGCGTGACACTGGCGGCTGCGCCCGGCGTTGCCCTCCAGGCCGCACCGGTCTACAGCGTGCGCACCTATGATCAAACCCTGCCGTTCTACTGGCGCCGCAGCGTGACGCTGGTCGATTACCGCGGTGAGCTCGACTACGGACTGCGTCACGATCCGGCAGCCGGCATCGCCGGAATCGAGGATTTCCAGGTACGATGGCAGCGGGAAGAAAAGGCCTATGCAGTGATGGAGCCCGCCACATTTGACAGTTTGCGACTGAGCGGCCTGCCGCTGCGCGAGATTGCGCGCGATGCGCACCGCGTGCTGGTTTCGCGCCAATGAACTGGCTCACCTGGCTGTTGATTCTCACCGGCGTCGGCCTGAACGCCGCAGCGCAGCTGCTGCTGAAGTCCGCCACCCGGTCGATCGCGCATGTCAGCGCGTTCAATCTCCAGACGCTGCCCGGCATCGTGACGGAGTTGCTCAAGAATGGGCCCTTCTGGGGCGGCATGCTGTGCTATGGCTTGAGCGTGTGCGTATGGATTGCGGCGCTGACCAAGGCGCCGGTGAGCACGGCGTATCCCATGCTGTCGCTGGGTTACGTGGTGGTGGCCTTCGCCGCGGCGGCCTGGCTGGGTGAATCGTTGACGCCGGCAAAGATCATCGGCATCGTGCTGATCTGCATTGGCGTCGTCTTGGTGTCGAGGAGTTCCGTATGAAGCCGTTCCTGCCGTTCACGCGCCCGTCGATTGACGAGGTCAGCATCGCCGCGGTCGCCAATGTGTTGCGTTCCGGGCAGCTGGCAAGCGGCCCCAAGGTGCGCGATTTCGAAGCCGCGCTGTCGGCGTATCTGGGCGGCGAGCGTCACGTGCGCGTCATGACCTCCGCCACCGCCGGGCTTGAGATCGCGCTGGAAGTGGCCGGCATCCGCGCCGGCGATGAAGTCATTGTGCCCGCCATGAGCTTCGCGGCCAGCGCCAATGTCATCGCGCGCCTGCGCGCCAAGCCTGTGTTCGTGGACGTTGATCTGGACTCGCGCAACATCGACGTGGACCTGGCGCGCAAGGCCATCACGCGCAAGACGCGCGCCATCATGCCGGTGCATTTTTCCGGCCTGTCAGTTGACATGGACGGCATCTATGCACTGGCAAAAGAGCATGGACTGCGCGTGATCGAGGACGCCGCGCACGCCATCGGCACGCGCTACAAAGACCGGTTGATCGGCAGCTTCGGCGACCTGGCGGTGTTCAGCTTTCACCCCAACAAGAACATGACCAGCATTGAAGGCGGCGCCATCGCCACCGGCGATGCCGCGGTCGCGGCGCAGATCGAACAATACCGTTTCCACGGCATCATCAAGGACGACGATGGCGGCGTGGACGTCATGTTCCCCGGCGCAAAGAGCAATCTCACCGACGTGGCGGCGCAGATCGGCATCGATCAGTTGCGGCGACTGGAGGGGTTCAATCGGCGCCGCCGCGAGCTGGCCTCGCTGTACTATCGTGAACTCGAAGGCTATGCGCCCGGCGTCTTGCCTGCGCGCGGCGATGACGGTCACAGCTGGCACATGTTCACGCTGCTCATCGACTTTGAATCCCATCGCATGAGCCGCGTCGATTTTCAGAAAGCCATGGCCGAGCGCGGCATCGGCATCGGCGTTCACTATCCGTGCATTCCCGGATTCACGTACTACCGCATGCTGGGCTATCGGCCGGAGGATTATCCAGTCGCCGCGCGCATCGGCCGTCAGACCGTCACGCTGCCGTTGTTTCCGGACATGGAAGATGCCGACGTGGCGCGCGTGTGCCGCGAGCTGCACGCGGTGCTGCCGGTGAGGGTTGCGCGCGCCAGTTGATTGGCGCGGCCGGCGCGCTCAAAACACGGCGTGGTCGCCGCGCTCTGGCGCGACGGCGCCTTTCACGAGGTCCGCGTAGAAGTCAAAGAGCGTCTGCGTTCCCGTGGAGGGCGTGGCGGATGCTTCATAGCGACCCGTCGCTGGGTCGAGAACCAGCATGGATTCGGTGGCGTAGTAGCGGCCAATGCGCGCGAGCTCCGCTTTTTCCGCAAGCGCTGGCACCACGCGGCCGACGCTGCCCAGCACGCCGATGATGGCGTCGAGCAGGGCCACGGGCACGTGCCGAAAGCGGGGCGGGCGACCGAGCAATGAAAACAGGTGCTCGCCTTGTTGCCGCGGTGTGACCGCCTCGCCAGGTCCGCCGATGGGCAGCACGCAGTCCCGGCGGCTCTCATCGTCGAGGCAATCGGCCAGGTAGTCCGCCAGATCGTCATCGCTGATGGGCTTGCAGGCCGTCAGCGTTCCGTCCCCGAAAACCAGGAACGGCTTGCCGCGCTTGAGCCGCTCGATTTGACCCGACAGCGACTTGAACAACGCGGTAGGCCGCACGATCGAGTAGGTCAGACCGGACTCGACCAGCACTTTCTCGAATGCCAGCTTCGCATGCTGGAAAGCGAGAAGCGGTTTTTGAACGCAAATGGCGGACAGCAGCACGACTTGGGAGACCCCCGCATTCTGCGCCGCCTCGAGCGCGTTGACGTGCGCCTGGTGATCGATGGCCCAGGCATCTTTGGGTGCGCCGGTGCGTGAGGCCATGCACGACACGAGGGCGTCAAAGCGCTCGGCGCGAAAGCCCTCTTGCGCCAGCGACGCCGGATCCGTGACGTCGCCGAAACGAACCGAGGCCCCCGCAAGCAGCCGCTGGCTTTGGTTCGGCGCCAGCGTCCCTCGGACTCCCGCCCTCGGGCGGACGAAGCACACGACCTCGTGACCACGCCGCACGAGCACGCGCACGGTCGCGCGGCCGATGGTGCCGGTCGCTCCAAGCACGAAGACCCGTCGCGGGCGCGGTGAGGGGGAAATCATGATGACTGGGGAGGGTGCCGGTTTGGCCGCCGGGGCGCAAGTCAGGCGACGAATTCAAATCGTGTCACATCGCTGAGCGGGCCGCTCACAGCCAGCGCCGCGACGAATTCCGGGCCTGCGTCCAAGGGCTGTATCACTGTCCCGTCTCGTTCTACGCGTCCGTCGAAGCCTACGTCGATGGCGCGTAGATCCGCGCGCAATCCGATGCCCGAGGATTTGGCGAATGCTTCCTTTCGAGTCCAGCATTGCAGAAAGGCGCGGTCGCGCGCGGCGCCGGGCGCCAGCTGCCGCAGCCGTGTCCGCTCCGATGTCGAAAAATGCCGTTCGGCCAGCGCGAGGGCATCCGCCAGCGCGTGAATGCGCTCCAGATCGACTCCCAACTCCAGCTCGCACCCGACGGCCAGCAGCGCGGTGTCGGCGCTGTGACTGAGATTGAAACCGAGCCGGTAGGTTGCCGGTAGCGAGGGTTTGCCGTTCGTGCCGAGGTGCAGCGGCACGTCGGCGGGATTCAGACCGCAGTATTTTCCCAGGATGTTTCGCAGGGCCACGTGAGCGGTGATGAATCGCCGCCGGTCGTCCTCGAACTTGAAGGCCCCAGCGCGCCTGAGTTCTTCTCGATCCAAACAGAAGCGCTGCGCTCGTGCCGTGTCTGACTTCAGCGCAATGCACCAGACGTGTGCGCTGCCGCTGGGAATATCGCGGCTCATTCTGGCGATTGGCGGCCCGTACATGGCTTTGCATCATAAACCGTCTTGATCCGATATTTTGATTGGCGCAAGATGCGGTGACTTTCCACACAGGAATCGACCTTCATGAATCGTTTACTTCCGTTGATGCTCGGCAGCCTGATCCTCGCCGCGCCCGCGCTGGCGGCACTCAAAGTCGGCGACAAGGCTCCAGACTTCAGCACCGAAGCCACCCTGGCCGGCAAACCGTTCAAGTTCTCACTGGCTGAAGCGCTCAAGCAAGGACCGGTGGTCCTGTATTTCTACCCCGCGGCCTTCACGCCCGGCTGTACGGTGGAAGCACATGAATTCGCTGAAGCTACCGACAAGTTCAAGACCCACGGCGCGACCGTCATCGGCGTCTCACACGACACCATCGACACGCTGAACAAGTTCTCCGTGACCGAGTGCCGCAACAAGTTCGCCGTCGCCGCCGACCCGAGTCAGAAGATCACCAAAGCTTACGATTCCATTCTGGGCATGAAACCGGAGTACGCCAACCGGACCTCCTATGTGATTTCGCCGCAAGGCAAGATCATTTATGAGTACACGGCAATGAATCCGGACAAACACGTTGCCAATACCATGGCGGCTGTTGAGGCTTGGGCTTCTTCTCATAAGAAGTAATTGCCGGGAGCGCGGCGGGCGGGTGCGCGTTGCGCCGCGCTCCCTGCGTCAGCTCACGACGAAGGAGGCCGGGCTTCGTTCGCGGCGATGGGTTTTTGTGGAGTTTTGCAGAACTTTTTGGCTTCTCAGGGCACGCGCTGACAGCTGGACTCGCTTTCTTTCGTCGAGTCGGTAGCGCTGAGGCATGAGCCGCTGGTGCGGAGGGGAACGTGGTTTTTCCCGCGTTGAGCGAGCCGAGAACGGGCGAACGGCGCGAAGGAGTGATTCACTCAAGTTACGTGCCAAGATCCGTGGGGCCGAAGCGCCCGCCCGTTCTCGGGAACCGCGGCCCGCAGCAGCGTTTGAACACCCAGTCAATTCAAGGGCCGCGGCTCGCGATCGCGGGAAAAACTACGTTCCCCTCCGCACCAGCGGGGGCGGTGACCCAAGCGTTACTGAGGCTCGAACTTAAGAGCAACGCCATTCATGCAATACCGCTCCCCCGTAGGCCGAGGCCCGTCCGGAAAGACATGCCCAAGATGCCCACCGCATTTCTTGCAATGAACTTCGGTTCTGCCCATGCCAAGGGACGTGTCGACCGATGTGGCGACCGCTCCGGGCAGCGGCGCGTAGAAACTCGGCCAGCCCGAACCGCTTTCGTACTTGGTGTTGGATTCGAACAGCGGTGTGGCGCAGGCGGCGCAGTAATACAGGCCGGTGCGCTTTTCGAAATTCAGCGCACTGGTGCCGGCGCGCTCCGTGCCGTGTTTGCGAAGCACACTGAATGCCTCCGCTGACAGGACTTGTTTCCACTCCTCCTCGCTCTTCTCCACGCTGGGTGTCTGGGTCGTCATGCGCATCTCCGAACAGGCTGTTTGAACTGCGGCGTTGATTTTAGCATCGGATCAGTGCCGGCGCGGCATCAGCAGTTTCGCAATCAGTGCCGTCCAGCCGGTTTGATGCGAAGCGCCCACGCCGCGGCCGTTGTCGCCGTGAAAGAATTCGTAGAAGGGGATGTGGTCGCAAAACAGGGGGTCTGATTGCAGCAGCGGCTCGTGACCGAGAACCGGCCGCCGGCCATCCGCACCTTTCAGGAATATTCTGGCCAGGCGTTTGGACAGTTCGTCCGCAATTTGTTCGATGGTCATCAGGTTTCCGGAACCGGTGGGGCATTCCACCTTGAAGTCATCGCCATAGTAGTGATGAAACTTCTGCAAGGATTCGATGATCAGGAAATTGACGGGGAACCAGATCGGCCCGCGCCAGTTCGAGTTGCCGCCGAAAATGCCGGACTCGGATTCCGCCGGGGCGTAGCGCACGCTCAAGTCGACATCGCCGTAGCGGAATTCGTACGGCTGCTGCAGGTGAGCGCGCGACAGGGCGCGTATGCCGTAGTCGGATAGGAACTCTGATTCATCCAGCATGCGCTGCAGCAGCTTTTTCATGCGATGTCCGCGCAGCAACGACAGCAGCCGGCGCTGGCCGCGACCGGGGTCCTGCCAGTGCGAGACCAGATCGGCAAGATCCGGGCGGTAGCTTAAGAACCATTCGAGCCGTTTGCGAAAGCCGGGCAGGTCTTGCAGCAGCTCAGGATCCAGCGTTTCCACCGCGAACAGCGGAATCAAGCCCACCATGGAGCGCACCCGCAGTCTTACCGTCTCGCCGTTGGGCAGGTGCAGCACGTCGTAGAAGAACTTGTCCTGATCGTCCCACAGACCGCCACCGTCGTTGAACATGTTGCTCATCGCCTCGGCGATGTGCAGGAAGTGTTCGAAGAACTTGGTGGCGATGTCCTCATACACGTGGTTGTGATGCGCCAGCTCCAGTGCAATGCGCATCAGATTCAGCGCATACATCGCCATCCAGCTGGTGCCGTCGGATTGATCGATGTGGCCGCCGGTGGGGAGCTGGGAGCTGCGATCGAACACGCCGATGTTATCCAGGCCCAGGAAGCCGCCCTGAAACACATTGCGGCCTTCGGCATCCTTGCGGTTCACCCACCAGGTGAAATTGATCATGAGTTTGTGGAATACGCGCTCCAGAAACGCAAGATCGCCCTGGCCCTGGTTCTGCTTGCGGTCCAGCTGATACACGCGCCACGCCGCCCACGCGTGCACCGGCGGATTGACGTCGCCGAATGCCCACTCATACGCGGGAATCTGGCCGTTGGGATGCATGTACCATTCGCGCGTCAGCAGAACGAGCTGGTGCTTGGCAAATTCTGCGTCAATCAACGCCAGCGGAATGCAATGAAACGCCAGATCCCAGGAGGCATACCAGGGGTACTCCCATTTGTCGGGCATGGAGATGATTTCGGCGTTGTTCAGATGCACCCAGTCCGAATTGCGGCCCTGCAAGCGTTGCGGCGGCGGCGTGGGCTGCGCCGGATCGCCTCGAAGCCACTGCGGCACGTCGAAGTAGTAATACTGCTTGCTCCACAGCAGTCCGGCGAACGCCTGGCGCTGAACCGAGCGCGCGTCGGCATCGGTCATGCCCTCCTGCAGTTCGGCATAGAATTCATCGGCCTCGCGGATGCGCAGTGCCATGATGGCATCGAAATCGGCAAACGCCGTGGGCAGCGGCTGCGAAGACAGGCGCAATCGAATCTCGATCTTCTCGCCGGCTGGGACGCTCATCCGGTGCCAGGCCGCCGCTTTCGTGCCGCCGGTGTGATTCACGGCCAGCGCCTGTCCCGACACGATGCAATCGTGAAATCCGTCCTTGAAGTAGCCGCTGGCCGGCTCATTCCACAATCGGCCCGGGTTGCTCTCGTTCTGCGTGAACAGCCATTGCGCCTCGCCTTGCACCTGACAGTACATCGCGCCCAGTGTCTCGTGCTCGATCTGGACCGACTGCAATCCATCGTGCCGCAGAACAGGCTTGTGGGCGCCGGCCTGCCAGGACCAGGTGTTGCGCATCGTCAGCTGCGGAATCAGGTGCAGCGGCGCCTCGGCGGCGCCGCGATTGTGCGCGGTGACCTTCATCAGGATATCGCCCGGCGCCGCTTGCGCGTATTCGACGAACACGTCGAAGTAGGCATTGGCCGCGAAGGCGCCGGTGTCGGTGATTTCATATTCCGAACGGTCCATGCCGCGGGCCGCGTTCCGCGTCACCAGTTCCTCGTACGGAAAAGCGCTTTGCGGATACTTGTAAAGCATCTTCAGGTAGGAATTCGTGGGCGTTGCGTCCAGATAGTAGTACTGCTCCTTCACATCTTCGCCGTGATTGCCCTGCGAGTTGGTGAGCCCGAACAGCCGTTCTTTGAGAATGGAATCGCGTTCATTCCACAGCGCCAGGGTCAAGGTGAGCCGTTGTTCGGCGTCGCACCATCCGGCAATGCCGTCTTCGCCCCAGCGGTAGGCGCGGCTGCGGGCGTGCTCATGCGGAAAATACTCCCAGGCGGCGCCGTGCGCACTGTAGTCCTCTCGCACCGTGCCCCATTGGCGCTCGCTGACGTAGGGACCCCAATGCTTCCAGCTGAGACGGCCTTCGGAGCGGCTTTGCAGGCGGCGGCGTTCCTCGCTCATGCGCGCTTCCCAGCGTGATTCTTTTCCTGCTCCAGCCGCAGCCAGACGCGCAGGGTCTCGGCGACCGACCAGGCTTGCGCAAAGCAGCCGCGCGGCGAATGCGGTGGCTCGCCATCGAAGATTTCGCTCACACTGCCGATGCATCCTTCGCGCAGATGCAATCCGATGGGCTCGAGAAACGACTGACTGGCGCGTGCATCACCATAGACGCGATAGTGCGCCCACGCGAAGGGCCCCAGCAGCCAGGCCCATACAGTACCCTGGTGGTAGGCCGCGTCGCGGCTGCGTGCGTCCCCGCCATAGCCGGGCCGATATTTTGGCGAGGAGGCGCTCAGACTGCGCAACCCGCTGCGGGTGAGCAGTTCGTGCGCACAGGTGTCGACCACGGCGCGCATCTGATGCGCCGGCAGCGCGCAGTAGGGCAGGCTCACCGCCAGAATCTGATTCGGCCTGCAGCTGGAGTCATTTGCCGGGGTGCCATCGACGTCGAGGACATCGTGCAGATGCCCGGCGGATTCGTTCCAGAATCGCGCAAACCCGCTGCGCGCGCGCCCGAGCCAGGCCTTGCAAAGCAGTTGCGATTCGGTGTCGCGCAGGCGGATGGCCAGTCGCAGCGATACGTCCAGCGCGTTGAGCCACAAGGCGTTGATCTCCACGGGTTTGCCGATGCGCGGCGTGACCACCCAATCGCCGACCTTGGCATCCATCCAGGTGACCTGCGCGCCGGGAACTCCCGCGCGCAGCAGCCCGTCATCGGCATCCACCCGAATGCCGAAGCGCGTACCGGCCAGGTGCGTGCGCAAAACCTGCATCAGCGGCGGAAAGATGCGGCGGGCCCAGACCGTGTCCGAGGTGGTGTTCAGGTATTCATCGACCGCGTTGAACAGCCACAAAGTCGCATCGGCCGTGTTGTACTCGAGCGGCTCCTGCGCGTCGCCGAACCGGTTTGGCAGCATGCCCTCGTCGAGGTAGGCCAGCAGTGTATCCAGAATGCTGGCGGCGATTTCCCGCCTGCCCAGACTCAAGGTCAGCCCGGGCAGCGATATGAGCGTGTCGCGGCTCCAGTCGGCAAACCACGGATACCCTGCGATCACCGATGCGCCGGCCCCGGTGTTCGCCGCCTGCGGGCGCTGCACGATGAACTGATCCGACGCCAGCGCCAGTTGCTTGATCCACCCCGGTGCATCGGACGGCACCAGGCCCTGCAGCCAGCGCGCCTTGTCGGTGACCGCCGCCTGCACCTGCTCGCCCGGTGCGACGGGGTCGTCGCTGCTGGTGGCGGCAAAGAACAGGGTCTGGCCTCGTTGCAATGTGGCGCGAAATCGGCCGGGCATGAACAGATCTTCGATGGCGTCCAATCCTCGCGCTGCTTCATCCCGGTGCGCAAAATTCCAGTACCAATCCGGCGCCGGATCGAAACGGCCGTCGCTGATGGATAAATGACATTGCAGATTCTCGCTCTGGGCGCGGAGAGTGCAGCCGGTCGGCACGCTGGTCAGGCTCAGAGGCTGTACGCCACGCTGTTGCAAGTGGAAACCGCGGCGGGCGCACAAGGGCAGCAGTTCCAACTGCAGCGGCGCGCTGGCCCGGATCAGGCTCAGCGACACATAGCTGGTGTTGAACCCCGGCGCCATGAAAATCCGCTGTTCCAGCAGCGCATCGGCGCAGGCAAAGAGCCAGGTGGGAATGCCATCGCGCAGTTCGAAGGATTGCGTATGCACGAAACCCTGCGGACTGAGGGTGCCGTCGGCAAACTCGTTGGCGCTCAGATCGTAGCGCCGGTTCAGATACAGCGCGGCGACATCGAGTTTCGCAACCAGAAGATGCCGGTCCACGGGCGGATGTGCGCTGGCGATGAGCAGGCCGTGATAGCGGCGGGTATTGGCATTGGCGAGCGTGCCGCAGGCAAACCCGCCGATGCCGTTCGTCACCAGCCACTCGCGCCGGCTCGCGCTCGACCACTCGCCGCAGACCTCGCGGCCGAAGCGCAGCAGCGGGGCGTTTACGGAAGCCGCCAAGGACGCGTCTTTGAGGAAATCACGGGCTCTGTTATAGCCTGAACGGCCTTGCTCGTACACCGCTTTGCAGTAATGCCAGGAGCGCGGGGGCGGGTGCGCGTTGCGCCGCGATCGCGCGCGCCGGCCCGGGAATTGTTCTGGTGTGCCATGCGTGGCTGTGGGCCGGCGTGCCCGAGAACGGGCGGGCGCTTCGGCCCCACGGATCTTGGCGCGAAATTTGGTTGTAACGCTCCTGCGCGCCTTCCGCCCGTTCTCGGCGCGCTCAACGCGGCGCAACGCGCACCCGCCCCCGCGCTCCCTGCCTCACCTCACGAAGAAGTCATGCGGGCCAATTGCTCTTCGATAGCTGACGCGTGATCCTCGGGTGGTGGGAGGAGTGGGGGGTTTTGCCGCGTTGAGC
>JANXOV010000065.1 GCA_025357635.1 Pseudomonadota bacterium | reverse complement strand
GAGCGGCTGCTGCCAGACCGGCGACAGGAAGGTGTTGTCCGCCACCACGAGGGCGCCGGCGCGGTGACTGGCCTGCGCCAGCGCGCGTACGTCGACGATGCGCAGCAGCGGATTGCTTGGCGTTTCGATCCACACCAGCTTCGGCTCTTTCGTGAGCGCCGCCTGCACAGCCGCGGCATCATTCTGATCCACGAAATCCACGCTGAGATTTCCCTGCCGCGCCAGCGCACTCAGCAGCCGGAATGTGCCGCCGTAGCAGTCGTGCGGCGCCAGTACGCGGGCGCCGCTCGGCAGCGCCGCCATCACCAGCGTGATCGCCGCCAGGCCGGTGCAGGTGATGATGGCGTTCGCGCCGCCCTCCAGATCGGCGAGCGCGCGGCCCAGCTGGTCGCGGGTCGGATTGCCGGAACGGGTGTAGTCGTACTGACTTCGCTGCTTGCGATAGCCTTCGAAGGCGAAATTGCTGGTCAGATAGACCGGCGGCACGACGGCGCCGAATTGCGAATCAGACTCCAGTCCCGCGCGCACCGAACGCGTCGCCGGTCTTGATTTGAGCTTATCTCTCACGTGAGGCTCTCCAGCAATGCCTGTTGAATGATGGGATTGATGACCTCGCCCTCCTTCAAAAAAAAGTCATGCCCGAACAGCGAGCTCAGCTCCACCCAGTGGCAGGGGCCGCCGAGCCGGGCCGCGAGCGAACGCATGTCCTCCAGCGGCACCAGCTGATCCTCGCGCACGGCGATCAGCGTCGCCGGCACGGTGATCGATTCGGGTTCAGCATGGTGCAGATCGATGGACTCGCTCAGGGCGAGAAAGGATTCGGGCCGGTAGTTCTGCGCGTAGTGATCGCCGCGCGCGAACAGATACTCCTCGACGGGAAAGCGGAACCGGCCCCCGGCGCGCGTGGGCGGGCCGCTGAAGCGGGTGGCGAATTCAGCCCGGCTGCGATAGGTGCACATGGCCAGCGCGCGTGCGGTCCGCAATCCCGTCGCGCCGTCGCCGCGCGCAATCGCTTCACGCACTACGTGACGCTGCACGCTGCGCCAGGCGGTGGACAACGGGCTGGGCCGGTCCGCGGCGCTGAACACGACGATGTGCCGCACGCGCGACGCATGCGCCTGCGCAAACGCCAGCGCCACCATGCCGCCATAGGAGGCGCCGACGAAGGCGTGAAGGGCTGGCAATTCCAGGTGATCGAGCACCCTGCACAATGCCTGCGCCTGATCGATGGGGCTGACCGGAGGGAAGGCGCATCCTGGCCCTGGCGAGGTGCTGTCGCCGCTGCCGCCGAGGAAATCGATGCCCAGAACGGCGAACCGCTGCGTGTCGACGCCCCCGCCGGGCGCCACAATCTCCCTCCACCATCCGCGCGGCGTGCACGCCGAAACGAACCGGTGCGAGGAAATGCCGCCCATGACGGCCACGACGGGCGCGCCAGCCGGCCCCACCAGACGGTAGGCGAGTTGCGCATTGTTGAGCACATCGCCGTGATGCAGCGCGAATTCGGCGCCCAATGGGATACGCCCTTCGCTCAGTGCGCTTGAGGTTGATACTGGATGGGAGTTGGACACGCGTCAGCACACCTTTCGCAATAAACCCCTTCATTTGAAGGGACCTGAGGTTACATAACCCCTGCGACGCTTGCGCCTACGACGCCTGACAGCCTCACGCTCGAGCGCTGCAGACATGCGGCTCATCTACCGGCAGATGCACGCACCTGCCGCAGGAGTTGGCACCATTCCACGCAGCATTGCTGCGGCGGCGGTTGCCCCGGCTTCGAAGGGCCTTTCCCTCAGCCGGTCTAGATAAGCGCTGGAATTGTAAAGTCTGCCCAATCCGCAAGTCAAGCGAGTGCGCTTGCATCGACCTCTTGAATGCATTAATGTATTAACGTGTTAATACGATATATCAACGAATGAAGACCAACCGCCCAATCACCCCGCGTCAGGAACAGCTGCACGAGCGCGCCTTGTGCAACGCGATCCTGAACCTCAAGAGCGTGGAGGAGTGCCGGAGTTTTTTCCGCGATCTGTGCACGCCGGCCGAACTGCAGGCCATGGCCGACCGCTGGGCCGTTGTGGAATTGCTCGAGCGCGGCCTGCCCTACCGTGAAATCCACAGACAGACTGGTGTCAGCGTGACCACCATCGGCCGAGTCGCACGCTATCTGACTGCCGGCAGCGGCGGTTACCGTGTCGTGATGGAACGCCTGAGCGAAGCACGCAATGCCTGAAGTGATGCAACCTGTGGCCATGCGACTGAAGATCGCCATTCAGAAAAGCGGCCGGCTGACCGACCACTCGCTTGACCTGCTGACGCGCTGCGGCCTGAAGTACAGCCGCGGCAAAGATCAGCTGATGTGCTACGGCGAAAACATGCCGCTGGACCTGTTGTTCGTGCGCGATGACGACATTCCGGATCTGGTGCAGGAAGATGTGTGCGATCTGGGTCTGGTGGGACTGAATGTCATCGAGGAGAAGCGTCTGGCCTTCAAGGCGCGAGGCGTGTCAACGCTGTTCGAACAAGTGCAGACGCTGGACTTCGGCCGCTGCCGGCTTGGCCTTGCCGTACCCGATGGCTTCAAATACGAAAGCGCCCAATCGCTCAACGGCCGGCGCATTGCGACCACCTATCCGAACATTCTGAACCGCTTCTTGAATGAGCGTGGCATTCGCGCCGAGGTGGTCGTGCTGTCCGGCGCGGTCGAAATCGCGCCCCGCCTCGGCCGTGCGGACGTGGTGTGCGATCTGATTTCCACCGGCTCGACCCTGGCTGCCAATCATCTGCGCGAGGTGGAAACCGTCATGGAAAGCCAGGCGGTGCTGATCCGCACGCCCGTGCCCATTGCGCCGGAGAAGCAGGATTGGACGCGCCGGCTGCTGATGCGCATCGACGGTGTCGAGCAGGTCAAAGGCAGCAAGTACATCATGCTGCACGCGCCGCGCTCGGCCTTGCCCGCCATCGCACAATTACTGCCCGGCAGCGAGGCGCCCACGGTCATCCCATTGGAAGGCCGC
This sequence comes from Pseudomonadota bacterium, assembly GCA_025357635.1. Classification (GTDB taxonomy): domain Bacteria; phylum Pseudomonadota; class Gammaproteobacteria; order Steroidobacterales; family Steroidobacteraceae; genus TMP-86. Next base: position 20,851 of record JANXOV010000065.1, on the reverse strand, counting down.
GGCGACCGCGTCGCGGTGCACGCGGTGTGCCGCGAAAACGTGTTCTGGGAGACGCTGGAAAAACTCAAGGCCGTGGGCGCCAGTTCCGTGTTGGTGCTGCCTGTCGAGAAAATGCTGGCCTGACATGCAAATCCTGGATTGGAATTCCCTGGGCGCCGCGGCGCGCAACACAGCGTTGGCGCGGCCCGCGCAACGCGACGCGCAACAGATCCGGGCCCAGGTGCGCGAAATCATCGACGCAGTGCGCGCCCGCGGCGATGCCGCGATCCTGAAGTACACGGAGCGATTCGACCGTTCGCGCATCGACTCCCTGCAGGTCAGTGCACAGGAGATGCAGCACGCCCAGCAAGCCCTCAGCGCCGGACAGCACGGCGCCATCGACACCGCGATCGGCACGGTTCGCCTCTTTCATGAAGCGCAGCGGACCGCGCCGCTGCGCGTGGAAACGGCGCCGGGCGTGGTGTGCGAGCGCATCGTGCGGCCCATCCGCGCCGTCGGGTTGTACGTACCGGCAGGATCCGCGCCGCTCCCCTCCACTGCGATAATGTTGGCCGTTCCGGCCTCGATCGCCGATTGTCCGGTGCGCATCGTGTGCACGCCGCCCGGCGTTGATGGCCGCGCCGATGCGGCCGTGCTGGTGGCCGCAGCCAAAGCCGGCATCACGCGCATCTTCAAGTGCGGCGGCGCACAGGCAGTCGCGGCCATGGCTTACGGCACCGACAGCGTGCCCAAGTGCGACAAGATTTTCGGTCCCGGCAACGCCTGGGTCACCGAGGCGAAACTGCAGGTTGCCGGCGATCCTCATGGCGCCGCCTTTGATCTGCCCGCAGGCGTCTCCGAGGTCCTGGTGATCGCAGACGCCGCGGCCAACCCCGAATTCGTCGCCGCCGATCTGCTCGCACAGGCCGAGCACGGAGCCGATGCGCAGGCGTTGCTGGTCACCGATTCAAGCGCATTGGCAGCGCAGGTCGGGGCCGAAGTTGCCGCGCAGGTCAAGACCCTAATGCGGCGCGACATCCTCGCCGCATCGGTGGCGAACATTCGTCTCATCGTCACGCAGGATCTCACGGCCGCCTTTGAAATCGCCAATTTCTATGCTCCCGAGCACTTGATCCTGCAGGTCGCTCGGCCGCGTGAGTGGCTGGGGCAGGTGCACAATGCGGGCGCTGTTTTTTTGGGCCCCTGGTCGCCTGAATCCGTGGGCGACTATTGCAGCGGGCCGAATCACACGCTGCCCACTTATGGCTACGCGCGCGCCTACAGCGGCTTGTCGCTCGAGGATTTTCAAAAGCGCATGACGGTTCAGGAACTTTCCCCACAGGGTTTGCGCGCGCTGGGACCGACGACTGAAATTCTGGCGCGGCTCGAAGGACTGGATGCGCACGCGGCCGCCGTCACGCGCCGCCTGCGCAGCCTCGGATCATCGGCGCCATGACCACGATTCACAGCCTCGCGCGTCCGGAAATCGTGGCGATCAAGCCGTATTCACACGCCGCCTGGCTGCCCACGCTGACGCGCCTGCACGCCAATGAAGCGCCCTGGCGGCCCGCGGGCGATGATACCGTGGCAGGCCTGAACCGTTATCCGGAACCTCAGCCGGCCGCCCTCGTGTCGCGCCTGGCGCAATTGTTCGGCGTGGATGCGCAGCAGCTTCTGGTCACCCGCGGAAGCGATGAGGCCATCGACCTGCTCTCACGCATTTTCCTGCGCGCCGGCGAAGACGCCATCCTGCAGCACACGCCGACCTTCGGCATGTATCAGGTGGCCGCGCGCATTCAAGGCGCCGGTGTGGTCGATGTCCCGTTGCAGCGCTCGCAGCAATGGCAACTGGACCCGCAGCGTCTGCTTGAGGCGTGGACACCCAATGTCAAACTGGTCTACCTGTGTTCACCGAACAACCCAACCGCCAACCGCTTCAGCGAGGAGTCGCTGCACTCGATCTGCGCTACGCTGTCGGGAAAGGCCGTCATCGTCATCGACGAGGCTTACATCGAATGGTCGGGAACGCCGAGCTTCGCGCGTTTTCTGCCGCGTTACGACACGCTCGCCATCATCCGCACGCTGTCCAAGGCGCATGCGCTGGCGGGCGCCCGCTGCGGCGCACTGATAGGGCGGCCGGAACTGATCAGCCTGGCCCGCAAGATCATCCCACCCTACGCGATCGCGCAATCAACGGTCGAGGCGGCGCTGCGTGCGCTGCAACCCGCCGCAGTGGCGGAGTCGAATCAGCGCATGCAGCAACTGCTCGAGGAGCGCACCTACTTTGCACAGCGGCTTGGCTCCACGTCCGGAATTGAAAAAGTCTGGCCAAGCGACACCAATTTTCTGATGATCGACTGCGCCGATCCGCAGCACATTCTCGACAAATCCACTGCCGGCGGCTTCATCGTACGCGATTTGCGCGGCAATCCTGCCCTGTCCACATCACTGCGAGTCACCGTGAGCACACGCGAACACAACGACCGATTTCTGTGCAGCCTGGAGGCGCCATGAGCGGCCGCCGCATACTGTTTCTGGATCGCGACGGCACGCTGGTCGAGGAGCCGCCCGATGAACAGGTGGACCGCATTGACAAAGTGCGACTGTTTCCCGGGGTAGTCCCCGCCCTGTTGCAACTGAAGGCCGCGGGATACCACTTCGTCATGGTGACCAATCAGGACGGATTGGGCACGGACAGCTTTCCAACCGCGGCGTTCGAGTCCACCCAGCGATTCATCCTGGATCTGTTTGGATCCCAGGGCATCGAGTTCGAGCAGGTGCTGATCTGCCCGCATTTCAAATCGGCGCAGTGCGAATGCCGCAAACCCAAGCCTGGCATGGCGGCGCAATTCCTGGCCGACAATGCGCTGGACAAGCCGCGCTGCTTCGTCATCGGCGACCGCGAAACCGACATGGAGTTCGCGCAGAACCTGGGGCTACAGGGACTGCGGCTGCAGTTGAACGGGTCGGCGGAGCAAACCTGGGTCTCCATCGCTGCGCGCATCACCGGCGCGGCCCGACGGGCCGAGGTTCATCGCAAGACGCGCGAGACCGACATCACCGTCACCGTGGACCTGTCGACTGCGCAGGGTACGCAGATTCACACCGGCATCGGGTTCTTCGATCACATGCTCGAACAGATTGCCAAGCACGGCGGCTTCGCGTTGCGCTTGACCTCGATCGGGGATCTGCACATCGATGAACATCACACGGTCGAGGATTGCGCTTTGGCGTTGGGCACTGCGCTGCGCGAGGCGCTGGGCGAGAAGTGCGGCATCGCCCGCTACGGCTTCCTGCTTGCCATGGACGAAGCGCATGCGCAGGTGGCCCTTGACCTTTCCGGCCGGCCGTTTTTCCTCTGGGACGGCCGGTTCAGCCGCGACAGTGTCGGTGGGCTGCCCACCGAACTCGTCCCGCACTTCTTCCGCTCCCTGGCCGAAACCCTGGGCGCTGCGCTGCACATCAGCGTGCGCGGCGAGAACGCCCACCACATGGTGGAGTCGTGTTTCAAGGGCGTGGGCCGGACGCTGCGCCAGGCGATCCGGCTTGAAGGCACTGATCTGCCCTCCACGAAGGGTCAGCTATGAGCGCTACGCGCGTCGGTGCCCGCGCCGCCATACTCGCCAGTGGCGGCGCCAATATTGCCTCGCTGCAGTTCGCATTGGAACGCTTGCAGATTCCCTGCGTGTTGAGCGCCGATGCGCGGCAGATTCGCGCCGCGACACACGTCATTCTTCCCGGGGTCGGCGCCGCGGGCGATGCCATGGAGCGGCTGCGCGTCAGCGGCCTGGCGGAACTCATTCCCACACTGACGCAGCCCGTGCTCGGCATCTGTCTGGGCATGCAGTTGCTGTTTGACTCCTCGGATGAAAACGCCACCCGCTGTCTGGGCATCATTCCAGGCAACGCCGAACGGTTCGCGGCGCTCGACGGCCACCCCGTGCCGCACATGGGCTGGAACACGCTCGCAGCGCTGGGCAATGCCCCACTGCTTGCGGGGATCGACGCGCTCGGCTCCTATGCCTACTTCGTCCACAGCTATGCCCTCGCGCTGTCCGAGTTCACCACGGCGCGTTGCGACTATGGCATCACCTTCAGCGCCAGCGTTCAGCACGAGAACTTTTTCGGCGTGCAGTTCCACCCTGAGCGCTCCGCGACAGTGGGCGCGCGCGTGCTGCAGAACTTTTTCTCAATGAGCTGATCCATGCGTCTGATACCCGCCATCGACTTGAAATCCGGACGCTGCGTGCGCCTGTACCAGGGCGACTTCGATGCCGAAACGCAATACCCCGTGGATCCTCTGGATCTGGCGCAGCGCTACCAGAGCCTCGGCGCAGATTGGCTTCACGTGGTGGATCTGGATGGCGCCAGGGACGGCATCGCCGGCAACGGAGCGATCATCCGTCAACTGGCGCAACTGAAGGGATTGCGCCTGCAAGTGGGCGGTGGCCTGCGCGACGCAGACGCCATCCAGGACATGTTGGACTGCGGCGTATTTAGGGTGGTGCTTGGCAGCGCGGCGGTCACGCATCCGCGGGACGTGGCGGCCTGGTTCGGGCAATTCGGCGCACAGCGTCTCACGCTTGCCTTCGATGTCCGCTTCGATGACCACGCCGTGCCGCGGCTGGCGACACACGGTTGGCGGACGCAGTCGCAGCTGGCGCTGTGGGACGCGGTCGCGCAATTCTCGGCCCACGGATTGACGCATGTTCTATGCACCGATGTGAGCCGCGACGGCGCGCTGAACGGTCCGAATCTAGATTTGTACACGCAGGCGATGCAACACTTTCCCAACATCCAGTGGCAGGCATCCGGCGGCATCCGCGACTGCGCCGACCTGCAGGCGCTCGCCGACATCGGCGTACACGCCGCCATCAGCGGCAAGGCACTGCTGGAGAGCCGCATTCCGGTACAGGAACTGCAAGCATTCTTGCCAAGCGCATAATTCCCTGCCTGGACGTGCGCGACGGCCGCGTGGTCAAGGGCGTCCGCTTTCGCGATCATCGCGTCGTCGGCGACATCCTCGAGCTTGCCGAGCGCTATCGTGACGAGGGCGCCGACGAACTGGTGTTCTACGACATCACCGCAAGCCCCGATCGCCGCTCGGTGGACCGCTCCTGGGTCCGCCATATCGCACGGCTGTTGGACATTCCCTTCTGCGTGGCCGGGGGGATTTCCAGCATCGCCGATGCCGAAGAGGTGCTAGGCGAAGGCGCCGAGAAGATCTCGGTGAATTCGCCGGCGCTGTCCAATCCACAGTTGATCGACGACTTGAGCCGGCGATTCGGCTCGCAATGCGTGGTCGTGGGCATCGACAGCCAGAGCGTCGGAGAGACCTATCGCGTGCAACAGTTCACCGGCGACGAAAGGCGCACCTGCGACACGTCACGCCTGACCACCGACTGGGTCCGGGAAGCAGCGGCGCGCGGCGCGGGCGAAATCGTGCTGAACTGCATGGCAAGCGACGGGGTTCGCCAGGGCTATGACATTGCGCAGCTACGGATGATCAGGCCGCTATGCCCGGTGCCGCTGGTCGCCTCCGGCGGCGCCGGCACGCCGGCACACTTCAGTGACGTGTTCGTGAAATGCAGCGCCGATGCGGCGCTTGCCGCCAGCGTGTTTCACACCGGCGCCATCGCGATTCCAGATCTGAAACACTACCTGAGTTCGCAAGGGATCGAGGTCCGGCCATGACGAAAACGAAGGCAATCTCCTGGAATCACGGCGAGGAGCTGCTGCCGGCCATCGTGCAGGATGCGGCCAGCGGTGCGGTCTTGATGCTGGCATACATGAACCGCGAGGCATTCGATTTGACGCTGTCCACCGGCCGGGTCACTTTCTTCAGCCGCAGCCGCCGGCGCCTCTGGGTCAAGGGCGAAACTTCCGGGCACTTTCTGGAACTGAAAAGCATGGCGTTGGATTGCGACTCGGATGCGCTGCTCGTGCTGGCCGTGCCGCACGGACCGACCTGTCATTTGAACACGCCCACCTGCTGGGGTGAGGACGCGCCGCGTGCCGCCGTCCAGGGCTTGCAGTTCCTGACCACGCTCGAGGCACTCATCGAAAGCCGCATCGCCGAACGTCCGCAAGGCAGCTACACGACGCGATTGCTGAGCGAAGGAACGCGGCGCATCGCACAGAAGGTTGGCGAAGAGGGACTGGAGCTGGCACTGGCGAGCGTCGCGCAATCCAGGCCGGAAATTCTCGGCGAAGCGGCCGATCTTCTGTATCACACCTTGCTGCTGCTCAAAGTGAAGGATATTTCTCTTGCGCAGGTGGTCGAAGAACTGCGTCAGCGTCACGCCAATCGCCAGCCGGCGGCGTGAGCCTTCAGGCCGTCAGGCAGGCCGGATCGAATCGGTAGTCGCCCTTCAACCAGCCCGCGATTTCGCCTGCAAACGGATTGGCACCGTGCGCCGAATAGCGTTCGATCAACGCCTCGAGCGCGCCCGGCCCGATGCCGTCCAGTCCGGCCTTTTGAAACAATTCCAAATCGGCACGCAACATCGCCGCCACTTCAACCCCGCAAGCCGCAAAACAATCCGTCTGTACCGCGCCCTTCTTGCCTTCGTCGAGCAGTTTGCGGTAGGCGCACAGCGCGATGCTCGACAGGTTCGGCTGGTTCATGGGGTTGATCGCAAGGCCGGCGGCCAGATCGTGCGGCAGGCGCCAGCGTCCGGCATCGGGTGTCATGAACAGCTGCTTGCTGCGCAGCTTCGAATCGTTGGTGATGTTGTTGTCCCAGATGAAGGGTTTGCGGCGGATGATCTGCGCCACGGCCGTCAGATGCTGCTGTGTATAACAATCCGAACAAACCACCTCGCCCGTCCAGAAGAAATCGATGCGCGGGTCGATGAGTCGTCCGAGTTCCGGCAGATAGCCGCTCGGCTGCGTGCCGAACACACGTTCCAGCAAAGGATCGAACGAATAATAGGTCGGACAAAAGATCAAGCGCGAGGCGCTGGACCAGTCTGCGATGTCAGCGACGATGCGCGCCTGCAGCTGCGCCAGGTCCGGCATGTCACCGCGCATGTCATCGAACAGAATGCACAATTGCGTGGCGCCGATTTGATTGATCTGCGCAACCTTGCTGCGCAGATGTCGGCGCGCCTCGCCATCGTAGTCCCGATACACCTCGAAGGGCGACAGGCCGATGCCGAAATCCAGACCCAATGCGCGGCAATGCGCCGCCAGCTCGGTCAGTTCGCGCGCCGTGTCCTGCGGTATGGGTTCACGCCACGCGCGGCGCAGGGACGCGTCGGCCTTCGGCGCATAAATGTAGAACTGGTAACCGCGACGGGAAAGAAACTGCGCCATTTGCCTGCGCTGCGGCCATCCCCACGGTTCGCCGAAAAACCCTTCGATTACGCCCGCGATCATGAAACTGTCTTTCTACCCGGCATATCGCTCGCTACGGGCCTTGCGCCTTGAGCAGGTCCGCATCGATGCGCGCCACACGGGCCACGGACGGGCGTGCGTTCCAGCGCTCGATGTAGGACTTGATGGGCGGCGTGGCCTCGAGCAGACCGAAACCGGTTATCCAGGTCAGCGCAGTTCCCCACAGAACGTCCACGGCAGTGAAACGCTCGCCGAGCATCCACGGCCCCTGCGACAACTGCGCCAGCAAAGTCTTCACGGTGGTGTCCAGGTCACCGTAGGGAACCATGCCGGTAGGGCCGGGTTCGCGCTTCAACGCCTTGTCGACGACGGCCGGTTCAAAGCACGCGGCATAGAACACGTACCATCGCAGGTACGGACCGCGCAGCGCATCGCCGATCGCAGGGGTGATGCCCGCTTCTGGAAAAAGGTCCGCCAGGTAAATGCCGATGGCCACCTGCTCGGTGATCAGTGCATCACCGTGCAAAACAGCCGGCACCTTGCCCATCGGATTCAGCGCCGTGAATGCCGGCTGGCGTTGCTCGCCTGCCTTCATGTTCAGCGCGCGCAATTCATAGGGCGCGTGCAATTCCTCGAGCAGCGCCACCGCACCGCTGGAGCGGGTTTGCGGGGAATGAAACAGAGTGATTTTTTGATTCGTGGCCATGGTTCACCTCAATCTCAACTTGGCGGCATCGCGCGCCAATGCCTCGATGCCTTTCCAATCCCCCGCATCGAGCAACTCGGACGGTGCAACCCAGGAGCCACCGACACACACCACATTGGGCAGCGCAAGATACTCCGGCGCGCTGGCACGACTGATGCCGCCCGTCGGGCAGAAAACCACGTCTGGAAACGGCGCGCCCAATGCCTTGAGCATGCCGATGCCGCCGGCCTGCTTCGCCGGAAACAGCTTCAACGCGGTATAGCCGAGCGCGCGCGCGGCGATCAGGTCCGTGGGCGTCATGTCGCCCGGCAGCAACGGGAATCCGACGGTGGCCGCGGCCGCGGCGATCTCCGCCGTCAGGCCCGGACTGACGCCAAATTGCGCACCCGCCATCGCCGCCGCGGCGAAATCGGCGGCTCGCGTCAGGGTGCCGACGCCGATCACCGCCTCCGGTACCGCCTCGCGCATCAGTTCGATCGCAGGCAAGGCGAACGCGGTTCGCAGCGTGATTTCCAGCACCGGCAGACCGCCCTCGTACAAGGCGCGCGCCAGAGGCACGGCGTGTTCGAGCCGGTTGATGGTCAACACCGGAATCACCGGCGCCATTTTCATCAGATCACGAATGTTCATTGCATGCTCACGACTCATGGATTGATTGTGCCATAGGCTCACTGTGTGGTTCGCGCATTCGTATGCGTCACGCCGACGCGGCAAATTGAGCCCGAATCTGACACACTGCTACGCTGTCGGTCAGACTCATCAAGGAACGCACGTGGCAGTACTACCCAGTTTCGATATGTTGTTGTTCGGCGGCACGGGTGACCTGGTCACGCGCAAGCTGCTGCCTGCCTTGTACAGGCGTCATGCCGCAGGTCAGGTGTCGGCCGACTCGCGCGTCATTGGCATCGCACGCTCCGTCCTGTCGCGGGAGCAATACCTGAATCAGGCCAGGGCCACGTGTCAGGAGTTCCTGGGAAAGGAATTCGACGAGGGCCTGTGGGAGGGCTTCAGCGCGAAACTGGATTATCTGACCGTGGATGCCGACGTATCCGAGCACTACGCACCGCTCGCATCCAAGTTGAAGGGCCGCGAACAGCTCGTGCGCGTGTTCTTCTTTTCCACCGCCTCCACGCTGTTTGCCGCGTTCTGTGCACAGCTGGCCAAGGCCGACCTGATCACGCCCTGCTCCCGTGTGGTGCTTGAGAAACCGCTGGGTCACGATCTGGATTCAGCCGATCAGATCAATCAATCCATCGGGGCGGTGTTCCACGAGCGGCAGATCTATCGCATCGATCACTACCTGGGCAAGGAAGCGGTGCAGAACCTGCTCGCGTTGCGATTCGGCAATGCGCTGTTCGAACCCCTGTGGCGGCGCGGTCGGATCCGCCACGTGCAGATCACCGTGGCGGAAGAGCTGGGGGTGGAGCGCCGCGGGCAGTTCTACGATCAGACCGGCGCACTGCGCGACATGGTCCAGAACCACCTGTTGCAGCTGCTGTGCATCATGGCAATGGAGCCGCCCGCCAGCAACGACCCGGATGCGGTGCGTGACGAGAAGCTCAAGGTGCTGCGCGCGCTGCGGCCGATCAAGGGCGCCGATGTCACCACCAAGACCGTGCGCGGCCAATACAAGTCAGGCGCCGCCAATGGCGCGCCCGTTCCCGCGTACCTCGGAGAAAAGGACATTGCGCCCACCAGCACGACCGAGACCTTCGTCGCCATCAAGGCCGAGATTGACACCTGGCGCTGGGCGGGCGTGCCGTTCTACCTGCGCACCGGCAAGCGGCTGCAGGAACGGCTGACGGAACTGGTGGTCACCTTCGATGAGGTGCCGCATTCGATTTTCGAAGCCCCACCCTCGCCCGAATCGGCCAATCAGCTGGTCATTCAGCTGCAGCCGGAGGAAAGCATCACGCTGACGATTCTGGCGAAGAATCCGGGCGAAGGCATGCGCTTGAAGCCGGTGAGCCTGAATCTGGATCTGGGCGAAACGTTCAAGGTTAAAATCCTGGATGCCTACGAGCGGTTGCTCATGGACATAGTGAAAGGCAATCTCACCTTGTTCATGCGCCGCGACGAGTTGGATGCCGCATGGCGCTGGATCGACCCGATTCGCGAAGGGTGGGCCGAGTATGAAGACAAACCGAAGCTGTACACGGCGGGCAGTTGGGGGCCGGCCGCGTCCAGTTCCCTGTTGGGCCGCGACGGATTCGCCTGGCACGATGAGCTGTGAGCGCTGAGCGCGCCACGCCATGATCCAGGAGCATCGATTCGCGAACGCGACGGCGATGGCCGATGCGCTGTGCGCCGCGGTCGTGTCGCGGCTGCAAGCGGCGCTGTCGGCGCGGGGTCTTGCAAGTTTGATCGTCTCCGGCGGAAAAACGCCATTGGCCCTGTTCGAACGGCTCACAAACACGCGCATCGATTGGTCCTCGGTGCACATCGCGCTGGCGGATGAACGCTGGGTGCCGCTGGATGACCCGGGATGCAACGAGCGTTTCGTGCGCGACCATCTGTTGCGCGGACCCGCGGCAGCCGCGCAATTCGTCGGCATGAAGAATGCCGCGCTCACGGCATCGCACGGGGCTGCCGCGGCATGGAGCGCCCATGCGAAAATTCCGCGCCCCATCGATTGCGTACTGCTTGGCATGGGTGATGACGGCCACACCGCGTCCCTGTTTCCCGCAAACTCGAATCTGGCCGCATCGCTTGATGAAACGGCCGCGCCGGGCTGCGTTGCCATGCGCGCACCGATCGAACCGCACGAGCGCCTGAGTCTGAACCTGGCGGCGCTCATCGACGCTCGTGACATCCTGGTTTCCAGCACCGGCGAGTCCAAGTGGCAGGTGTACCAGTCGGCGCTGGGTCAAGGTTCGGTGCTCAACATGCCGATACGGGCGATTCTGCGCCAGCACAAGGCGCCGGTTGCCTTTTACTGGTCGCCGTAGCGCTCGAAACCCGCGCCGTCTCAGGCGATCAGGAAGCGCAATGTGCGCCGCAACGGTTCGGCCGCGCCCCATAGCAGCTGATCGCCCACCGTGAATGCGGACAGGTACTGCGGGCCCATCGCAAGCTTGCGCAACCGGCCGATGGGAATGCTGAGCTTGCCGCTGACGGCGGCCGGAGACAGCTCGCGGATCGAGTGCTCGCGATCATTCTTCACCACGCGCACCCACTGATTGCCGGAGGTAATGATTCGCTCCACCTCCGCCAGCGGCAGATCGCGCTTTAACTTGATGGTGAGCGCTTGGCTGTGGCAGCGCATGGCGCTGACGCGCACGCAGACACCTTCCACGGTGAGTGTGTTGGGCGCAAGACCCAGAATTTTGTTGGCTTCGGCCGTGGCCTTCCATTCTTCGCGGCTCTGGCCATTGCCCAGATCCTTGTCGATCCAGGGGATCAGGCTGGCGGCCAGCGGAGCGCCGAAATGCTCGGTCGGCAATTGCGCGCTGTTGAGCACGGCATTCACCGCGCGGTCGATATCGAGAATCGATGCGCCGGGCTGCGCGAGCAGAGGCTGCGCCGCGCCGTACACCGCGCCCATCTGCTCCAGCAACTCGCGCATGTTCTGCGCGCCGGCGCCGGAGGCGGATTGATAGGTCATCGCCGACACCCAGTCGATGAGGCCGTCGCGCAGCAGACCGCCCAGTGCCAGCAGCATGAGAGAAACCGTGCAATTGCCGCCGATGAAATCCTTGATGCCCTCGCGCTGCGCGGCCTGCATCACCGGCAGATTGACCGGATCCAGCACCACCACGGACTTGGAGTCCATGCGCAGCGTCGATGCGGCGTCGATCCAATAGCCGCTCCATCCCGCGGCGCGCAGTTTCGGGTGTACGACCTGCGTGTAATCTCCACCCTGGGTGGAGATCAGAATCGGCAACTGCTTGAGCGCTTCGATGTCGTGAGCGTCCTTCACGGGCCCGGCGCTGCGGCCGATCGGGGGCGCCGCGACGCCGGCTTGCGAGGTGCTGAAGAACATGGGCTGCACATGATCGAAATCGCCTTCCTCGCGCATCCGATCCAGCAGCACCGAGCCGACCATTCCCCGCCAGCCGATCAAACCCACTTGCGTCATAACAGCACTTCGCACGCCGGTGGGCGCATGTTGTAATTGGAACTCATGGCGCGTCCGTAGGCGCCGGTGGTGGCGATCAATAGTACATCGCCCTCGACGGTCTTGGGCAGCCAGCGATCCTGTCCCAACTGATCGGCCGACTCGCAAATCGGTCCGACCACGTTGACCAGCTGATCCAGGGGTTCATCGCAGCGCGTCAGATTGACGATGTCGTGATGAGAGGCATACAGCGCCGGACGGATCAACGAATTCATGCCGGTTGCCACGCCCACGTATTGCACATCGCCCTTGCCTTTGAGCTGCGTGACCTGTGTCACCAGCACGCCGGCCTGCGCCACCAGATACCGCCCCGGCTCCATCCAGAACTGGAAATCTGGAAACTGCCGCTTCAATTGCCGCACACCGGCATCCAGCGCCGCCAGATCGACGGCCGTCTGGCCGGCATGTTCGGGCACGCCCAGCCCGCCGCCCAGATCCACCACCCGCACATGTGCAAAGCGCCGCGCCAGTTCGGACAGGATGGCGCCGGTTTCAGTCCAATTGGCGATGTTGAAAATGCCGCTGCCCGTGTGCGCGTGCAGACCCACCACGCGCGCGCCCGCGGCCGCTGCGAGCGCGGCAACCTCGTCCATCTCGAACAGCGGAATGCCAAACTTCGAATGCACGCCGGCCGTGCGCACATGCTGATGATGGCCACGGCCGAAACCCGGATCGACCCGCACGAATACATCCCGGCCCTTGAACAGTTCCGGCCAACTCTTCAGCGGATGCAGGTTATCCAATGTCAGGCGCACGCCGCGCTGAAAGCCGAATTCATACTCGCTACGCGGCGCGAAGTTCGGTGTGAAAATGATTTCCTGCGGATCGATGTCCGGGAGCGTGGCGAAAGTGTGCTGCAACTCGCCCTGCGAGACGCATTCGAGCATGAGCCCTGCGCCGGCAAAGCGCCGCAGAATGTCCGCATGCCAGTTCGCCTTCATGGCATAGGCCCAGCGGTCAACCGACTTCACCGTCTTGAGCGAGGCGGCCGCAGCGTCCAACGTGGCGGTGTCGTAGACGAATGCGGCGCCTTCACGGGCCGCGATCGCCAGCAACTCGGTGCGCTTGGAGGGCGTGAGCCACCACGGCTTGATCACCGTTGTCGGCGGCTGTTCGGCCGCGAACAATTGCTGCCAGGTGGGGCCGAGAACATCGTCCGAACCGATGCTTTGAATCAGGCGCTCGTGCAATTGCTGCACCAGCCGGTCGCCCTGCGATTCGTCGATGACGAACGTGAAATTCAGATCGTTGGCGGCCTGGCTGACCAGGTAGATTTTCTGGTCCTGGAACAGCTCGAAGGCCTCGCCCAGTTCGGGCAGAATGGCGCGGATGTTGTGGCCCAACAGACTCAACGAAGCGCATGGGCCGATGATCTGCACACGGCACAGTTCGTTCAAGGATTGTGTCAGGCGCGTCAGCGCCGCCGCATCGAGCGTGTTCGCCGCCGGATCCAGCGACACGGTCACGGTGGTTTCGGAGGTCGAAATCAAATCGACCGACAGTCCATGCTGCTTGAAAATCGCAAAGGCATCGGCCAGAAACCCAACCTGATGCCACATGCCGGGGCTTTCCATGGAGACCAGCGTGATGCCCTTCTTGATGGCGATGGCCTTGACCTGCGCGGCGCTGTCGGCAACGCTGGCCGAGATGATGGTGCCTTGCAGGTGCGGTGCCTGCGTCGCATACACGTGCAGCGGAATGCGGTATTGGCGCACGGGCAGCAGACAGCGCGGATGCAGCACCTTGGCGCCGTTGCTGGCGATTTCCTGCGCCTCGTCGTAGTGCAACGATCGCAGCAGCCGCGCCGACGGAACGTCGCGCGGATTGGCGCTGAACATCCCCGGCACGTCGGTCCAGATTTCCAATCGCGACGCCGCAAGCTTGGCCGCGATGTACGCCGAGGATGTATCCGACCCACCGCGGCCCAGCAGCACGGTCTCGCCATCTTCATCGGAGGCGATGAATCCCTGGGTGATCAACACTGCGTTCAGCCGGCGCCATTTCTCCTGCATCGGCGGATCCGGCGCGAAATCACAGGTCGCATTCAGCAGGCTCGCCTTCGCGCTCGCATTCAGCCGGCGCTCGGCCTTGAGCGCCCCACGCACGTCGACCCAGACGGTGGCCAGACCAACAGAATTCAGGTACTCGCAACCCAGCGCCGTGGACAGCAGTTCGCCCGCTGCCATGACCCGCGCTCGTATCCGGTCATCGGCGGGCGCATTGCCAGGAATGCTCCTGGCGTTATGGACCAGCTCCTGAAAAAAGCGCTCGAATATCGCCCCCGGCTGTACCCCTAGCTCGCGGGCAAGTGCCAGATGCTTGGAATGAATCTGATCCAGCGTGGATTGAACCGCCTCGCCGCGGGCGCTGAGCACTGCTTCCAGACGATCGGTAATACCAGACAGCGCAGAATGCACCACCACGCAACGCAAGCCCTGCGCCGAACGATCGCGCAGAATACCCGCAATACGCTGCCAGTTTGCGGCCGAGGACACGCTCGTGCCGCCGAACTTGAGCACCACCCAAGGTTGAGAGACGTCAGGCACGTGAAGAAACGTAAGCGCCTAATCGTCTTCGAAAATGTCGCGCAGCTCTTTTTCCAGTTCGCGCTCGGCGATGACATCTTCCACCCGGCTCCACGCCGCCTTGCCGCGCTTGCTGGCCGCGGTCGCTTTGGGACGCCGTTCGGATCGCTCCACAATAGGCTCGAAGTCCTGAGATTCTTCGGCTTCGCCTAAAAACTCATCGTCGATGTCGAAATGCTCGTCGTCGCGTTCACTCATCTTTGAAGAAAAGCTCTTGAAATCAAAGGGATCGAAATCTTGAAGCAGCGCACTATATCCGATTCTGTCTTGCATTCAACTGCCGCGCGCCGGCTCCAGATGCAAGGTGAGCGAAGCATCGGCCCAGTGACGACGCCCGCACCTGATTGATCAGAGTATAATCATTTATATATCAATAAGTTAATAAATATATCGAATGTTAATTCGCGCACAGTCTGCCGCACCTCAGCGCGCAAAGTTCCCGATTGCGCGCCCAACCGGGCCTAGGTGCCCGTCTTCACGGCCGCTGACAGGGCCTCCAGATGCCCGTGTTTGATGGCCCGATTCACCGCCGACAGAACCGCCAGGAGCGAGGCGGTGATGATGTTGTGGTGAAGGCCGGCGCCAAACAGCGTGCGGCGTGAGTGCGTGGTGATCTCGATGTACGAGATGGCCTGCGCATCGCTGCCCTGCCCGCGCGAATGTTCCTCGTAGGACAGCACGTCAAAAGGCAGTCCGATGGCCTTCACCATGGCATCGATGGGTCCGGATCCTTGACCGTGGAGTGTCTCGATGCGGCCGGCGCGCTCCACCTGCAGCACCAGATGCTCGGTGTCCGCGCCATCGATGGAGACCGCCAGCTGATGCGAGCGATAGGAAAAGGTGCTCTGCGCGCGAAGATACTCAGCGTTGAACAGGTCCCACAGCTCCTGGGAGCTGAGTTCCTTGCCGCTGGCATCCGCCGCCGCCTGCACCACCTGGCTGAATTCGATCTGCAGACGCCGCGGCAGAATCAACTGATGATCACGCTCGAGCAGATACGCCACGCCGCCCTTACCGGACTGACTGTTGACGCGGATGATGGAATCGTACGAGCGGCCCACATCAGTCGGATCGATGGGCAGATACGGGACGTCCCAGGCATCATCGCCGGCGCGCGCCGCCAATCCTTTCTTGATGGCATCCTGGTGTGAGCCGGAAAACGCGGTAAACACGAGATCTCCCACATACGGATGGCGGGGATGTATCGGCAGCTGATTGCAGGCTTCCGCACAGCGCGCAGCCTCATTGATATTGGCAAAATCCAAGCCGGGATTGACGCCCTGCGTGTACAGGTTCAACGCCAGGGTGACCACATCGACATTGCCGGTTCGCTCGCCGTTGCCGAACAGGGTGCCTTCGATCCGTTCGGCGCCCGCCATCAACGCCAATTCCGCGGCTGCCACACCGGTGCCGCGATCATTGTGGGGGTGCACGCTGATGATGACCGAATCACGATGGGCCACATGCCGTCCAAACCACTCGATCTGATCGGCATAGATGTTCGGCGTCGCCATTTCCACCGTTGCCGGCAGATTCAGGATGGTCCTGTGCTGCGGCGTGGGTTCCCAGACGTGATTGACCGCATCGCAGATCTCCACGGCGAAATCCAACTCCGTGCCGGTGAAACTCTCGGGACTGTACTCGAACACCCACTGCGTATCACGGTTCTTCTCGGCATGCTCACGCACGCGCGCCGCGCCTTTGACCGCGATGTCGATGATGCCCGGACGATCCAAGCGGAACACCACGCGGCGCTGCACCGTGGAGGTGGAATTGTACAAATGCATGATGGCGCGACGCGCGCCGCGCAGCGCCTCGAAGGAGCGTGCAATCAGTTCAGGCCGCGACTGGGTCAGGACCTGAATCGTGACGTCCTCAGGAATCAGATTCTGCTCGATCAGCTCACGCACGAAATCAAAATCCGTCTGCGATGCCGCCGGAAAGCCGACCTCAATTTCCTTGAATCCGATCTTGACCAGCATATCGAACAGGCGGCGCTTGCGCGGGCCGTCCATGGGTTCGATAAGCGCCTGATTGCCATCGCGCAGATCCACACTGCACCAGGACGGCGGTGAGCTGATCACCCGGCTGGGCCAGGTCCGGTCGGGGATGTCGATGGGCGTGAAGGCCCGGTACTTGGTTGAAGGATCCTGCAACATGCTGTTCCACCATTCGCGCTGCACGCGATAAATCACTCGGTAACTTGGGTTTGGGCTTTTGCCGGTCTTGTAAGCGCCGACCGTTAGCGCATGGGGGTGTGGCGCCTAGCGGCGCAGCAGCAGCAGAGCAAGCAGCACGACCGGCCGCTGGGAGCGGCGGGAATCGCGGATGGCGCTTGCGTGCAAATTCATGAGGGGAAATCTAGCATTGCTGCGACGCCCAGTGCAAGTCCGCTGGCCGCGCCTCGCCGGCCGCGCCTCGCCGGCGGCGCCTAGATCCAGCCCTTCAGATGCGTTTGAATGACATCCATCAACGCCTCGACATGCGCCTCGCTGTCATTCAAGGCGGGCACCATCTCCAACTTGCCGCCCAGTTTTGCGAAGGTTTCCCGGTACTCGACCGCGATCTCCTCCAGGGTTTCCAGGCAATCCACGGCAAATGAGGGTGAGGCCACGGTGACGTCGCGAACGCCGCGGGCGGCCAGGGCCTTCAGGCTGTCCTCGGTATAGGGTTGCAGCCAGAGCACCGGCCCGAACCGCGACTGGTAGGCCAGCGTAAAGTCCTGCTCGGCCAGCTGCAGATTCTGCATCACACGCATTGCGGTGCCCTCGGACTGGTCCCGGTACGGGTCGCCCTGCGCGACATAAACCTGCGGAATGCCGTGAAAAGACAGCATCAGATGCGACTGGGCACCGGCCTTGCGCCAATGCTCGCGCACGCTGTCGGCGACCGCCTGGATGTAGGATGCGTTCGAGTAGTAGTCATTGACAAAGCGCATCTCGGGAATCCAGCGCCATCGATTCAGCGCAAGGCAAACCCGGTCAAACACAGCACCGGTGGTGCTGGAGCAGTATTGCGGGTACAACGGCAGCACCAGCAGGCGCTTCACGTTCATGGCGATCATCTTCGCCACCACCGAGTCAACCGATGGAGCCCCGTAGGTCATCGCCAGTTCCACGCGCACCTGGTCGCCCAACAGCGATTCCATGCGCGCCGCCAGTTTCCGGGTAAGCGCCGCGGACAGCACCGCCAGGGGCGAACCTTCGCGCATCCATACTTTTCGATAGTTGCGCACAGTGCGCAGGGACCGCAGCGACAGGATGAATCCATACAGCACAGGAAGCCAGAGTATGCGTGGCGCATCGATGACGCGACGGTCACTCAAGAATTCGCGCAGGTATTTCCAGACGCCGAGGTAGGACGGACTGGACGGCGTACCCAGGTTGACCAGAAGAATACCGATACGCTCGGGTTCGCCCGCAGGAAGTGGGCGCGCGATACGGTAATAGGCCATCAATCACATCCAAAAAGAGGGAGAACGAGTCACAGTATACTGCCACGATGAGCGTTGACCCCCAATACTGTCGCCGTTGTCCGCCATGTTTACGCTGAGCGCCGCGGAAACCCAGGCGTTTGCCTTGAGTCTGCAGGTGGCCGGCTTGAGCGCGGCGTGCAATCTGCCCCTCGCCATCGCCCTGTCGTACGCGCTGACACGAGGGCGCTTTCCGGGCCGCAGAATGCTTGACGCGGTGGTGCACCTGCCCCTGGTGCTGCCGCCGGTGGCCGTGGGATATGTGCTGCTGGTGCTGTTCGGCAACCGCGGTCCGATCGGCCACTGGCTGTTCTCCCACTTCGGTATCCAGCTGGTGTTCACGCGTGCCGGCGCGGCGCTCGCCACCGCCGTCATGTCCCTGCCACTGATGGTGCGCGCCATGCGCATTTCCCTAGACAACGTCGATCCCGGGCTGGAAGCGGCGGCTCGCACCCTCGGCGCAGGTCCGCTCGATCGATTCTTGAACATCACGCTGCCGCTGATGTCGCCCGGCATTCTTGCCGGTGTGGTGACGGCGTTCGCGGCGGGACTGGGCGAATTCGGTGCGGTGATCACCTTCGTGTCGAACATTCCGGGGGAAACCCGCACCCTGCCATTGGCGCTGTACACGGCGCTGCAAACCCCGGACGGCGATGCAGCAGCGGCCAGGCTGGCATTGCTCAGCATCGCGTTGGGGATAGGCGGGCTGTTGCTGTCGGAATATCTCGCGCGCTCGATCGGCAAATGGCTGGGACGCTGACATGCTTGCGCTGAGCATCCGTAAAATGCGCGGCTCCTTCCGGCTCGACGCCGCAATCACTCTGCAAAAGCCCGGCGTGATTGCGCTGTTCGGCCCTTCCGGCTGCGGCAAGAGCACGCTGATTCATTGTTTGACGGGACTGGAAACCCCTGACGAGGGTCGCATCGAACTGAACGGTGAAACGTTCTTCGATTCCCAGCTCGGCATCGACATGCCGGCCGAGCGGCGCGGTGTCGGTTGTGTATTTCAAGATTCGCGGCTGTTTCCACATTTCACGGTGCGCGGCAATCTCACCTTTGGCGCCGCGCGCACGCAACGGCCGGCGTACATCGCCTTCGACGACATGGTGGAGCTGCTGGATCTTCGCGCTCTCCTGGAGCGGCGTCCGAACCGCCTTTCAGGCGGAGAAAAGCAGCGTGTCGCCATCGGCCGGGCGCTGCTCTCGCAACCGCGCCTGCTGTTGCTGGACGAACCGCTGGCCTCACTGGACCATGCACGGCGCGGCGAAGTGCTTCCATATTTGGAAACGCTGCGCGATCGACTGGCCATACCCATAGTGTACGTGAGTCATCAATTCGACGAAGTGCTGCGGCTGGCCACCGACCTCGTATTGATGCGCGACGGGTCGATCCTGGCACAGGGCGAGTTGTCCGAGCTGAGCCTGAGTCCGGCGCTGCGATCCATGATCGGCATGGATCTGGTGGGCGCCGTGGTGAACGCGCACCTGTTGGGCGTGGACCCGGACACCGATATCGCGCGGCTGTCCGTGGGCCAGGGCGAGCTGAAGGTGGCGCACAAAGGGCTGGCCGCGCACGGGGCGCTGCGCGTGCAGCTGCTGGCACGCGACATCATCGTGGCTACCGCCCAGCCGGCCCAGTTGAGCGTCAGGAACTGTCTGGCCGGCCGCATCAGCAAGATAGGCAGCGAGCAGCCCGGATCCGATCTGATCAGCATCGACATCGGCGGCGAGACCATCCTGGCGCGCATCACCGCCGCCGCCACTCAGGACCTGCAACTGCACATCGGCATGCGCGTATGGGCGCTGATCAAATCAGTGTCGATTCAGGGGCACTCGTTTGCGGCGCCTGCGCCCCCGCCGCGGTTCATCGCCACGGAGTAACGGGCAGGCTCAGCCGCGACGAACCTTGCCCTGAAGCTGCGGCGGGCGGATCGGGTTCATGGCAAGCGGCGTGCCCACGTGCACAAAGGCGATGATGTGGTCACTCGCCACCAGTCCGAAGCTGGCCTTGACCCTCGGGTCGTAAGCGGCCGGTCCGGTTTTCCATACGGCGCCGTATCCCAGTGCGTGCGCCGCCAGCAATAGGTTCTGGGTGGCGGCACCCACCGCCAATACCTGCTCTATTTCGGGGATCTTGGGGTGATCCGGCTGCGTCACACAAGCCACCACGATGATCATCGGGGCGCGGCGGACTTTCTGCCGCTCAGCCTCCAGCGCCTCCGCGGGCGCCTCGGGCGTTCTGACCTTGCGCGCAGCGACGACCGTGTCGGCAAACCGGTCGCGAGAGGCCCCCTGCAACACAATGAACCGCCATGGCGCCAGATGGCCGTGATCCGGCGCGCGCGCCGCCGCTTCCAGCAGGCGCGCCAGTTCACTTTCACCAGGGACGGGCTCTGACAGGCGTGCGGCCGAGGAACGGTGATCGACAACTGAGAAAAAATCCATGGCTCCACTCACTGCAAGGACGTCAGAACGCGCTCGATCAGAAGCGTTCGGGTAATATATCGAAATTCCACCACCCAGGAGCCGTTATGAATCGTCTTGCGCTTGTCACGATCAGCAGTCTGTTTGCCACCGGCGCCCTGGGCGCTCCGGTCACCTACACCATCGACCCGAGCCACACCTACCCCAGCTTCGAGGCCGATCATATGGGCG
>JANXOV010000127.1 GCA_025357635.1 Pseudomonadota bacterium | reverse complement strand
TGGAAGAAGGCCGCTTCGAGCTGTTCCGCCAGACAATTTTACCGCTGCAGAAGCCCGAAGTGGGGTCGCACTATGAGTTGCTGCTGCGCATGCGCGATGAGCAGGGCAAGATCGTTGCGCCGGATAACTTTATTGCCGCCGCCGAGCGCTATGGCATCACGCCGAGCATTGATCGCTGGGTGGTGGAGAATGCGTTCCGTTGGCTCGTATCCGAAGCGGATGAGCGCGAGAAGCTCGCCATGTGTTCCATCAATCTGTCCGGACAGAGCCTGGGGGACGACAAGTTCCTGCCCTTCGTCATCGATCAGTTCCACCGCAGCGGTCTGGATGCCACCAAAATCTGTTTCGAAATCACCGAGACGGCGGCCATCGCCAGCTTCTCGCAGGCGAATCGATTCATTCAGGCGCTCAAAGAGCTGGGCTGCAAATTTGCCCTCGATGATTTCGGCACTGGCTTGTCTTCATTCGGTTATCTCAAGCATTTCCCGGTGGACTTCTTGAAGATCGACGGCAGCTTCGTCAAGGAAATCCTGCACGACCCGATCGACCGCGAGATGGTGCGTTCGATCAACGAGATCGGGCACTTGACGGGTAAGCAGACGATCGCCGAGTTCGCCGAGAACGCGGAGATCATCACCATGTTGCGCAGTCTGGGTGTAGACTATGCGCAAGGGTATGGCATCTCCATGCCTCAGCGTGTTCTCAAGGCTGCGAACATCGCCTGACCTATCACGGCGCGCGCTCTTGGGGCGGATCCGAATTCGTTTTTGAGATTGATCGCGCGGAAGGCATCCTCGC
The DNA here is from genome assembly GCA_025357635.1 of Pseudomonadota bacterium. Lineage (GTDB taxonomy): Bacteria > Pseudomonadota > Gammaproteobacteria > Steroidobacterales > Steroidobacteraceae > TMP-86. The sequence goes on along the minus strand of JANXOV010000127.1, from coordinate 16,880 downwards.
CGGCGCGGTGCGGTACTAGCGCATAGGGCGTTGGCAGCGGCTCACTGTTGCGCTCAGCGTACCGCGCGCGCCGGCGAGGCCGCGCTCAAACAGTCTCAAAAACGAATTCGGATCCGCCCCAAGAGCGTCTGACGATGTTGGTCAGCTCTATTCGTGCCTCCGGAGACTCCGCGTCGACGAATCCCATTCAATTGTGCTTTAGGCCCACTCGAAGCGCATGGAGAGGTCGACGGCGCGCACATGCTTGGTGATTGCGCCGATCGAAATGTAGTCCACGCCGGTCAGGGCGATCTCGCGCACATTCTTCAACTCGACGCCGCCGGAGGCTTCGAGTTTCAGAGGGTTCGAGGCGCCTTTATTCATCGCCACAGCCGTTCGCATGTCATCCATTGAAAATTCATCCAACATTGCGATGTCGGCCTTTGCTTCGATGGCCTGGCGCAATTCATCGAGCGACTCCACTTCGACCTCGATTGATACACCGGCCGCGCCGCGCTTCGCGGCGCCCACAGCGGCGGCAATTGATCCCGCCGCCATGATGTGGTTTTCTTTGATCAGAATCGCATCGTACAAACCCATGCGGTGGTTCTGCGCGCCACCCACGCGTGTGGCGTATTTCTGAGCCGTGCGCAGGCCGGGGATGGTTTTGCGCGTATCCAGGATCCTGCAGCCCGTTCCTTCGACCGCCTTTACATAGACAGCCGCGGCGGTGGCGGTGGCCGAGAGCAACTGAAGGAAGTTCAGCGCAGTACGCTCGCCGCTGAGCAGGCCACGCGCGGGGCCGGCCAGTTCGAACAGCAGTTGATCGGGCTTGGCGGTTTCGCCTTCCTGGATGCGCCATTCCGCGCGGATGCGTGGATCGACGCGGCGGAAGGTCTCATCGACCCAGGGACGGCCACAGATAATGGCCTGTTCGCGAGTGACCACGCGCGCCCGCCCGAGCTTGTCGGCGGGAATCAGTCCGGCGGTGAGATCCTGCGGGCCGATGTCCTCGGCCAGGGCCCGCTCGACCTGCGCTGGCAGATCGGCGGGCGTGGCGTTGATCAGAACGGCAGTCCGTGTGAAGGGCCGATCATGCACATGAGCATCGGGAAGGAGAGCAGGAAGTTGGTGCGCGAGGCGAGGGTCGCAATCTTGCGCGCCTTGGCTTTTTCCTCGTCAGTCGCCGGCTTGATGCCGAGCACTTTCTTCTGATTCGGCCAGATCAGACCCCAGACGTTGAACAACATGATGGTACCAAGCCAGGCGCCGATGCCGATGGCTCGGTGGTTGGGGTCCAGCGTGAATGCCGGAACGAAGCGGCTGCCGAGCAGCCAGGCGCCGAAAATCCAGGTGGCCAGCGCCGACCAGCGGAACCACAGCAGGGCGCGGGGCGCGATGTACTTGGTTATGCCGGCTCCGCCCGGCCCACCCTTGTCCGCACCGGCTGCCGCCAGACCCGGAATCTGCACCGCATTGAAGTAGTACAGCAGGCCGATCCAGAACACGCCGGCGACAATGTGCAGCCAACGTGCCAAGCTCATTACGTTGAAGGCCCAATTGTCCAGGGTGCCTGCAATCAGGATTGCGGCGGCGACGCCGATGATAATGGGCCATTTGACTGTCATAAGCGGATTCATGAGCGTGTCCTTTTTTAAATGCAGCACCGATTCACCGCAGCGCGGTCGGGTATGAAAATGCCCTGGAAGAATAGGGGACAAGCCCCAATAATTCAACGATGACCCCGTTCCCGCCCGCCTCACCCTGCATCAGTATCTGCGCCTTGGATGAGCAGGGCTATTGCCTGGGCTGTTATCGTACGCTTTCGGAGATCGCGGGGTGGAACCGCTTGTCGGCGCCCGAACAGTGGGCGATCATTCATCAGCTGCCGGCGCGCGTCGCGCTGGTGGAGAATTCAAACTTGGTTGGAGAGACTAAATGACGGCCGTGGAACGAATCAAAGAGCAATTGGCATCCAATCCGGTATTGCTGTACATGAAGGGCACGCCTGACTTTCCGCAATGCGGTTTTTCGGCGCAGACCGTGGGTGCGTTGCGCGCCTGCAAGGCCAAGTTTGCGCATATCAACATTTTCGAGGACCCCGAGGTTCGCGAGGCGTTGAAGTCCTATTCAAACTGGCCCACGTTTCCGCAGCTGTACGTGAACGGCGAGCTGGTCGGGGGCTGCGACATTGCCGTGGAAATGTACCAAAGCGGCGAGTTGAAACAGCTGCTTGCTGAGGTTGGCGCCGTCGCCTGACGGGTACACCATCAGGGGCAGATCGAGCCTGCGGCTAGTCGCCTTCGCTGCGATTTTCCGCGGTTTCTATTTCCAACGGACCCATGGATGCGAGCCGCCGCCGGCTCGCATCGAACACCCCTTGAAATTGATTGCACACGGTGCAGAAAAGATCCGCCGTCCGTTCGGCGTCGTAGCTGGCCGAATGCGCCGAGGCGGAATCCCAGTCCTGTCCTGAGGCCAGCGTTGCGCGCATCAGCACCGTCTGGCCGAAAGCAACCCCGCCCAGTGTCGCGGTGTCAAAACTGGAAAACGGATGAAAGGGGTTGCGCTTGATGTCGGTGCGCGCCACGGCGGCGTTCAGGAAGTTGAGGTCGAAGAATGAGTTGTGGCCCACCAGGACGGCGCGTTTGCAGTCCGCGTCGCGCACGGCGCGGCGCACTTCTTTGAAGATGTTTTGTAAGGCGTCGGTTTCGGGGATTGCCAGCCGGAAGGGGTGGTGCGGGTCGATGCCGTTGACTGCCAGGGAGGCAGGCTCCAGGTTGGCGCCCGGAAAGGGCGTGACGTGATAGCGGTAGGTCTCACCTCGCGTGAGCGTGCCATCGGAGCGCATCTCCAGCAGCACCGCAGCAATCTCGAGCAACGCATCGGTTTGGTGATTGAACCCGCCGGTTTCCACGTCGACGACCACCGGGAGGAAGCCGCGGAATCGAGTCGCCATGGTGATGGGTGGAATCTGCGTCATGCCGCGTTCGCCGTGTCGATGCGCCAGGCGACGGACTCGCCCGCCCGGTAAGGGATCAACGTACCGGCCCCGAATGCGTAATTCGCGGGCACCTGCCAGGGATTCTTGATCAAGGTGATTGTGCTTCGGTGCGGGGGCATTTCATAGAAACTACTTCCAAATATACTTGCAAATGATTCTAATCGTTCAAGTTTACCGGCTTCTTCAAAAGCCTCCGCATACAGTTCGATGGCCGCGTGTGCGGTGAACATGCCGGCACAGCCGCAATGGGTTTCCTTGGCGGCGCGCTCATGCGGTGCGCTGTCTGTGCCGAGAAAAAACTTCGCATTACCGCTGGTGGCTGCCTGCAGCAGCGCCACTCGATCGTGCTCGCGCTTGAGTATGGGCAGACAGTAGTAGTGGGGGCGGATGCCGCCCTGAAAAATGGCATTGCGATTGTGCAGCAAATGCTGCGGCGTGAGGGTCGCCGCCACTCCCGGGCCCGCGGCCATGACGAACTCGACCGCACGCGCGGTGGTGATGTGCTCGAAGACCACTTTGAGCCGGGGGAATCGCTCGACCAACGGGGCTAACACCTGGTCGATGAAGCAGGTTTCCCGATCGAAAACATCCACCGCCGGGTCGGTTACCTCGCCGTGCACCTGCAGCACCATGCCCACCCGCTGCATGCAGTCCAGCACAGCGGACAGCGCGCCGAGGTTGGTGACGCCGCCGTCCGAGTGCGTGGTCGCGCCGGCCGGATAGAGCTTCACGCCATGGACGATGCCGCTGGCCTTGGCTCGCTCAATTTCCTCAGGGGTGGTCGCGTCGGTCAGATACAGCGTCATCAGCGGCTCGAAGGTGCAGTCCACCGGCAATGCGGCCAGGATGCGCTGCCGATATGCCTGCGCTGCCGCCGTGGTCGTGACCGGGGACTTGAGATTGGGCATGACGATGGCGCGCCCGAAGCGCTGCGCGGTAAAGGGCGCGACGGCCGCCAGTGCGGCGCCATCGCGCAAATGCACGTGCCAGTCGTCGGGGCGGCGGATCGTCAGCCGGCTCATGCGCGCGCAGCGCTGCGTGTGCGCGGCTGCGCTCGCTGCCGCGCCTGCGGCCACCCGCCGCGCAGCAGCTCGAGCGTGAAGCGGACGCCAAAGCCGGTGATGTCGGTCGCGATGTGGCCCAATCCGCCGTGCCGCATGCCAGCCGCCAGGTCGATGTGCAGCCAGGCGATGTCCTTGGGCACGAAGCGCTTCAGAAACATCGAGGCCAGGATGTGGTCCCCTTTGCCCTCCGCGGAGCACTGCAGAACGTCGGCGACACTGCTGTCCAGATCGGAGTCGAAATCCGCATCCATCGGAAAGCACCACACGCGCTCGCCGCTGAGCGCGCCGGCGGTTTCGATCTGATCGCGAAGCGCAAGGCGATTGGTGAATGCGCCGCTGTATCGCTCGGTCAGTGCGTGCAGGCAGGCGCCGGTCAACGTGGCGTAATCGATGATGGCGCGCGGCTTCCTGCGCGCGGCCAGCGCCAGCGTGTCGGCCAGCACCATGCGGCCTTCGGCATCGGTGTGGATGACCTGAATGGTGGTGCCGTTGAGCGCAGTGACAATGTCCTGCGGCTTGTAGGCGGCAGGTCCGATGCGGTTTTCCGTGATTGCAAACCAGCAGTCCACCGGCGTTTTGGATTTCATCTGAATCAGCGCATGCAGGCTGCCCAGCGCCACCGCGCTGCCTTCCATGTCGATGTGCATGTCGAGCATGCCCTTGTGCGATTTCAGATTGGTGCCGCCGGTATCGAAACAGATGCCTTTGCCGACCAGGCTCAGGTGCGGCGCGCCCGCGCCCGCGGGCCGGTAGGACAAACACACGATGCCGGCATCGCGCGCCTGATTGCCTTGCGATACGGCCAGGAATGCGCCCGCGCCGAGCCGCTTGAGCTGCGCCTCCGAATAGAACTTGAAGGTCAGTGAGAACCGTGCGGCGTATTGCTGCAGATATCGACGGTATGAGCGCGCATCCAGGATGCTCGGTGGAAGCGCGGTGAGCCAGCGCGCCAGGTTGTTGCCGGCGCAGGTGGCCAGGGTCAGATCCAGGTCCGCAATCCTGCCTGAGGCGGCGATGTCGATCCGGCGCAGCGGCGCCGTGCGCTTGGGCTTGCTTTTGAAGGAGGCCAGCCGAAAGGCAGCCGCTTGCAGCGCCGCAACCGTTGCCAGCACCGCTGAATTCTTTACCGCCGCATCGCTGATCGCATCGTAGACCAGGATCTTGTCCGGCTCGCATTCGAGCGCCGCGCGCGCGCATTTTTGCGCCAATTGCAGCCTTTCAAAAGTGCCCGACTCCGGCGCAATGTACGCAACGACCAGCACGGTCTGCTCCTGCGCGCCGAGCCGGGTGGTCAGCACATCGCCCGCGCTTCGTGACTTTCGCTCGTGCAATGAGCGCAGCAGCGCACCGAAGCCCAGGCTTGCGAACTGCGTGCCGCTGATCGCGGCGGGCAGCAAGACAATTGCGGCCGCGTAGCCTGCGAGCGCGCGTTCTGCGATTCGGGCGCTGCGAGTCTTGAGTGGTACGGTGGGTAAATCCAGGGGCAGTCGCATTGGCATCATGACGGGATCGAAGGATCGGGTTTCCAGGCTATAATTCACGTTTGACTCGTTCGCGCTGCGAACCAACGGCATCCTAACAGGACGTGGTTTAAAAGGCTCTATGACACAGCAATCCCCGTTCGAAGACATCGATCCGATCGAGACCCAGGAGTGGCTGGAGTCGATCGATTCGCTGCTCAAGGCGCAAGGGCCCGAGCGTGCGCACTTCATCCTGGAAAAGCTGGTCGATTTCACCCGCCGCTCGGGCACGTACCTGCCGTTCAAGCCGAATACCGCCTATTTGAATTCAATCTCCAAGAATCAGGAGCCCGACTATCCGGGTGACCGTTCGTTGGAGCGCCGCATCGAGGCCTACATCCGCTGGAATGCAATGGCCATGGTGGTTCAGGCAAATCGCACCTCGTCGGAGTACGGCGGTCACATCGCCACCTACGCCTCCGCCGCCACGTTGTACGAGGTCGGCTTCAATCACTTCTGGCGCGCGCGCAGCGAGGCGCATCCGGGCGACATGGTGTTCGTGCAGGGCCACTCCAGTCCCGGCATCTATGCGCGAGCCTATCTGGAAGGCCGTCTGAGCGAGGCTCAACTCAAACGCTTCCGGCAGGAAGTGGGCGGCGGGGGGCTGTCCTCCTATCCGCACCCGTGGCTGATGCCGGATTTCTGGCAATTTCCGACGGTGTCCATGGGCCTTGGGCCCATGACGGCCATTTTTCAGGCGCGCTTCATCCGCTATCTGGAGCATCGCGGGATGGTGCCGGTCTCGGACCGCAAGGTCTGGGCTTTTCTGGGCGACGGCGAAATGGACGAGCCCGAGTCGATGGGCGCACTCACCATGCCGGTGCGAGAAAAACTCGACAATCTGGTGTTCGTCATCAACTGCAATCTGCAGCGGCTGGATGGGCCGGTGCGTGGCAACGGCAAGATCATCCAGGAATTGGAGGCCGCTTTCCTGGGCGCGGGCTGGAACGTGATCAAAGTGCTGTGGGGTTCGCGCTGGGACCCGCTGCTGGCGCGGGACAGCCAGGGCCTGCTCAAGCGCGTCATGGAAGAGTGCGTCGATGGCGAATACCAGAACTTCAAAGCCAAGGGCGGCGCGTATACGCGCGAAAACTTTTTCGGCAAGTACAAACCGCTGAAAGAAATGGTCGCCAATCTGTCGGATGAGGATATCTGGCGGCTCAATCGCGGCGGACACGATTCGCAGAAAGTGTTCGCCGCGTACACGGCGGCAATGGACAACAAGGGCAGTCCGACCGTGATTCTGGCAAAAACCGTCAAGGGCTTCGGCATGGGCAAGGCCGGCGAGGGTCTGAATTCCACGCACCAGCAGAAGAAGCTCGATGAGTCCGCGCTCAAGGAGTTTCGCGACCGCTTCAACATCCAGATTTCGGACGATGACATCGCCCGATTGCCGTTTCGCAAGCCGCCCGAAGACAGCGAAGAAATGCGCTATCTCAAAGGCAAGCGCGCTTCGCTTGGCGGCTATCTGCCGGCCAGACATTCGGATGCGCCTGCCCTGATCGTGCCGCCGCTGGAAGCATTCGAAAGTCTGCTCGAGGGCACGGCTGAGCGCGAGATATCCACGACCATGGCCTTGGTGCGCATCCTCGGCGTTCTGCTCAAGGACAAGAACATCGGCAAACACCTCGTGCCCATCGTGCCGGACGAGGCGCGCACCTTCGGCATGGAGGGCATGTTCCGGCAGATCGGCATTTACTCCTCGGTCGGGCAGTTGTACACGCCGCAGGACGCGGACCAGCTCATGTTCTACCGCGAGGACAAGCAGGGGCAGATTCTCGAAGAGGGCATCAATGAGGCCGGAGCGCTGTGCTCCTGGCTGGCCGCGGCCACGGCGTATTCGAATCACGGCATCAGCATGATTCCGTTCTACATCTACTATTCGATGTTCGGCTTCCAGCGGGTCGGGGATTTCATCTGGGCCGCCGGCGACAGCCGCGCACGCGGTTTTCTCATCGGCGGCACCGCCGGGCGCACCACACTGGCCGGAGAGGGACTTCAGCATCAAGACGGACACAGCCAGCTGGTGGCAACCACGGTGCCCAACTGCATCGCTTACGACCCCGCATTCGCCTACGAATTGACGGTCATCGTGCAGGATGGATTGCGGCGCATGTACGCAGAGCGCGAAAGCGTCTTCTACTACATCACCTGCATGAACGAAAATTACACTCACCCCGCCATGCCCTCGGGCGTCGCGCAGGGCATTCTCAACGGCATGTACCTGCTGCAGATCGGCGGCCGCGGCAAGGTGCGCGCCACGCTGTTCGGCTCCGGCACCATTCTGCGTGAGGTCATCGCCGCGGCGGAAATCCTCGAAAGCCAATTCGGCGTGCCCGCCGACATCTACTCGGTAACCAGCTTCAGCGAGCTGCGCCGCAACGCGCTGGAGACCGAGCGCTGGAACATGCTGCATCCCGCCCAACCGCAGCGGGTCTGTTACGTGCGCCAGGCGCTGGCTGACCGCGAAGGGCCATTCATTGCCGCCACCGACTACATGAAAACCGTGCCGGATCAAATCCGCCAATGGGTTCCCGGGCGCTACGCGGTGCTAGGTACCGACGGGTTCGGGCGCAGCGATTCGCGCGAGCAGCTGCGCCGCCATTTCGAAGTCGACCGGCACTACATCGTCGTCGCTGCGCTCAAGGCGCTGGCGGATGAGGGCAAGCTCGACATGAAGACGGTCACGCAGGCGATGCAGGCATTTGACATCGATGCGGAAAAGCCGGATCCGGTAAAGGTCTGACCCGTGGCCCAGGCAACTGAAGTACAGGTTCCGGATATCGGCGGTTTTTCCGACGTCAGCGTCATCGACGTGCTGGTGAGCGTGGGTCAGGAGGTGGACAAGGACACGCCGTTGATCACGCTGGAGACGGAGAAGGCGGCCATGGACGTTCCATCGCCCGCTGCCGGCCGCATCACGCAGATGAGGATCAAGAAAGGCGACAAGGTTGCGCAAGGCTCGGTGATACTGATGCTGGAACCGGCCGCGCAAGCGGCCGCGGTGCCCGCCGCGGTGCCCGCGCCGGTGCCCACGCCGGTGCCCACGCCGGTGCCCGCGCCGGTGCCCGCGCCGGCTGCGCCCGCAATGCCGGCGCCGAAGTTGCCGCCCGCACTGATTGGTATTCCAGACATCGACGAAGCGGCCTTCTCGCGCGCCTATGCGAGCCCCTCGGTGCGCAAGTTTGCGCGCGAACTGGGCGTGGACCTGGGCAAGGTGCAGGGTACGGCGCTCAAGGCGCGCATCACGCACGATGACATCAAGGCCTTCGTCAAGCGGTTGCTGTCGGCGCCTGCCGCGGCGCCTGTCTCTGCGCTGCCCAAAGTGCCGCAAGTTGACTTCGCCCAATTCGGCGACGTGGAGGTCAAGCCGCTCACGCGCATTCAGAAGATTTCCGGTCCGCGCCTGCAGGCCAGCTGGATGAACCTGCCGCATGTGACGCAACACGACGACGCGGACATCACGGAGCTGGAAGTGGCGCGCACGGCGCTTAAATCCAAGGCGACTCAAGAGAACGTCAAGCTCACGCCGCTTGCCTTCATCGTCAAGGCCGTTGCTCTGGCGCTCAAGGAATTTCCGCGATTCAATTCCTCGCTGGATCCAGCCGGTGAGAATCTGGTGTTTAAAAAGTACTACAACATCGGGTTTGCCGCCGACACGCCCAACGGACTCGTCGTGCCGGTGATCAGAGGCGTGGATGGCATGTCGGTGTTTGAGATCGCGCGCTCGCTGGCGGCGTTGTCAGAGCAGGCGCGGGCCGGCAAGCTCACCGCGGCGCAGATGCAGGGCGGCACGTTCACGATATCCAGTCTCGGAGGCATCGGTGGCACGTCGTTCACGCCCATCATTAACGCACCCGAGGTCGCCATTCTGGGCGTGTCGCGCTCGAGCATGAAACCGGTGTTTCAGAATGGAGCCTTCGTGCCGCGGCTGATGCTGCCGCTGTCGCTGTCCTACGATCATCGCGTTGTCGACGGCGCGGACGCGGCTCGGTTCGTGGTCTACCTGAGCAAAGTCCTGAGTGATGCGAAGGCCTTGATGTGAGCGGCGTCGATCTCAAGGTTCCGGATATCGGCGATTTCAAGGACGCGGTGGTGGTCGAGGTTCTGGTGAAGGCCGGGGACCGCGTACAGATCAACGATCCGCTCATCACGCTGGAGACCGACAAGGCATCGATGGACGTGCCTTGCGACAGGGCCGGCGTACTGTTGTCGGTCGCGCTCAAGAAGGGCGACCGGGTGTCGAAGGACACATTGATCGGAACGCTGGAGGCGCAGGCCGCGCAAACAGATGCACTCGCGAAGCCGGCGTCCGTGCCCGCCAGCGCCGCGCCCGCAAGCGTCACTCAGGCTGGCGTCATGCCGGCTGGCGCCGCGCCGGCAGGCGCCGTGGATCTGGTCGTGGTGGGCGCCGGTCCGGGCGGCTACACCGCCGCGTTTCGGGCTGCCGATCTGGGCATGAAGGTCACGCTGATCGAGCGCTGGCCGGTGCTGGGCGGTGTGTGCCTGAACGTGGGCTGCATTCCATCCAAGGCGTTGCTGCACGCCGCCAGGGTCATCGAAGAGGCCCACGACATGGAGGCCTGCGGCATCAGCTTCGGTCCGCCACGCATTGACTTGAATCGTCTGCGCGCCTGGAAGGGCGGCGTCGTCGGCAAGTTGACCGGCGGTCTGGCGGCATTGGCAAAGCAGCGCAAGGTCGATGTGGTGCAGGGCGCTGCCACATTCACCGGTCCGTATTCGCTGCAGATCACCGGCAGCGACGGCGTCCGCCAATTGGACTTCAAACAGTGCATCATCGCCGCCGGCTCCGAGAGCGCGCGTCTGCCCGGTTTGCCGGAGGATCCGCGCATCATGGATTCCAGCGCAGCACTGGAACTGCCCGAAGGCTGTAAGCGCTTGCTCATCATCGGTGGCGGCATCATCGGTTTGGAAATGGCCTGCGTGTATGACGCGCTTGGCGTGCGCGTCAGCGTGGTTGAACTGAGCGATGCGCTCATGCCGGGAACGGACCGTGATCTGGTGCGTCCCTTGCAAAAACGCATCGAAAAGCGCTACGAGCGCATTTTGCTGAGCACCAAGGTCAGCCGTATTGAGGCGCTCACCGAGGGGCTGCGGGTGAGCTTCGAGGGCAGCGGCGCACCGTCGCCGGAGCTGTACGATCGCGTGCTCGTCGCCGTGGGCCGCACTGCCAACGGCAATGCCATTGCGGCGGCGGCGGCCGGCGTCGGCGTCGACCGCCGCGGCATCATCAAGGTCGACAAACAAATGCGCACCGATGTGCCGCATATATTCGCCATCGGCGACATCGCCGGGGCCCCGATGCTTGCGCATAAGGCCACGCATGAGGCCAAGGTGGCCGCTGAGGTGGCGGCCGGGCACAAGAGCCGCTTCGATGCGCGCTGCATTCCCTCCGTCGCCTATACCGATCCGGAAATCGCCTGGGTGGGCTTGACTGAGACGCAGGCCAAGGAGCAGGGGATCGACTATGGCAAGGGCGTGTTTCCCTGGGCGGCCAGCGGCCGATCACTGGCGATCAACCGCAACGAGGGGCTCACCAAATTGTTGTTCGACAAGAGCACGCATCGACTGCTCGGCGCCGGCATCGTCGGGACGAACGCCGGGGAGTTGATTGCGGAGGCGGGCCTGGCCATCGAGATGAATGCCGACGCCACGGATATCGGTTTGACCATCCATGCGCACCCGACGCTGTCGGAGACTGTCGCCATGTCGGCCGAGGCCTTTGAGGGTACTCTGACCGATCTGTACCTGCCCAAGAGGCAGTGAATCAGCCGATCGGGCCTCCTAACTTGCGCGCCCGCTGCAGGTACAGATTTTCATCCGGCGCCTTTCCGGCGCGCTGCGCCTCCCAGAGCGTTTCACCCAGCGCCTGCATCAACGTGTGCTCACCCTCATGATCGCCGCGCTGGGCGCGCAGCCGCTGCGCCAGCTTGCGAATGCCGGGCGGGCGGTCGATGGAAATCTGTTCGCGGACGGCCAGGTGCAAACCCATGTGCAGAAATGGATTCTGCGTCGACTGCGCCGAATCGGCTTCGAATGACTGCGCCCGCTCGGCATCCGACAGCATCGGTTGATACTGCGGATGAAGTTCGATGACCTCGCAGATCAGCGCCTCCATCGGCATCAGCGGCAGGCGCTCGCGCGCCTTGCGCCACGCCTGCACATAGTGCGCACGCAGCTGCTCGCGCGACATTGCGGCGAACAGCGTCACGCCGAGGTCTCGCGCGTCTTGGGTTTGAACTCGCACAGGTCCGCGATCAGGCAGCGCGGACAGGCCGGTTTGCGCGCCTTGCACACATAGCGTCCGTGCAGAATCAGCCAGTGATGCGCGTGCTGCATGAACTGCGGCGGAACATGTTTGAGCAGGCCGTCTTCCACGGCACGCTCATTCTTGCCGCGCGCGATGCCGATGCGGTTGCTGAGGCGGAAAATATGGGTGTCCACGGCCATCGTGGCCTGCTGGAAGGCCACGTTCAGCACCACGTTGGCCGTCTTGCGGCCCACGCCGGGCAGGCTTTCCAGCGCGTCGCGCTCAGCGGGCACCTCGCCGCCGAATCGCTGCAGCAGCGCACCGCACGTGGCGATGATGTTCCGGGCCTTGCTGTTGTACAGCCCGATGGACTTGATGTAGCCGGAAAGGCCTTCGATTCCAAGCGCCTGGATCGCTGCCGGCGTGTTGGCGGCGGCGAACAGAACGTCGGTCGCCTGGTTCACGCTTTTGTCGGTTGCCTGTGCTGAGAGGATGACGGCGATCAGCAGTTCGAAGGCGTTGGCGAAGCGCAGTTCGGTTTGCGGATGCGGGTTGGCGGCGCGAAAGCGCTCGAAAATCGCCCGCCGTTTGGCCGGGTTCATGGCGAGCTTGCCGGATTCAGCAGCGCCGATTTTTTTTGCGCCAGCTGCTGTGCGCGATCCTGCTGGCGGCGCTGCTTGCGCGCCTGGTGCGCCTCATGGCGGCGCCGATTCAGTGCCGCGTCATTCGCTGCGGCTGCGGGCGGCGTGGGGCGCATTTCAATGCAATCCACGGGACAGGGAGCGATGCACAGTTCGCACCCCGTGCACTGCTCGGTGATCACAGTGTGCAGATACTTGGCGGCGCCGATGATGGCATCCACCGGGCACGGCGGGAGACATTTTGCGCAGCCGATGCAGCGCGATTCGTCGATCCAGGCAACACGCGGCGCGGATTCGACGCCATTGATCGGATTGAGCGGCTTTTGCGTCCGCCCCAGCAATCGCGCCAGATTCCCGATCGTGGCGGCGCCTCCGGGCGGACATTGGTTGATATCGGCATCCCCCGCGGCTATCGCCTGGGCGTACGGGCGGCAGCCGGCATACCCGCAGCGGGTGCATTGAGTCTGCGGCAGAAGCGCATCGATGCCGACGTCCGGCGCATTCATTTCATTTCACGCGCATTCCCGGTGCCGCGCCCGAATCCGGCGAAAGCAAGAAGAGGTCTTTTGCGCCGGGCCCCGCCGCCAGAATCATGCCCTCCGAAACGCCGAAACGCATTTTGCGCGGCGCCAGATTGGCAACGACCACTATCAATCGCCCCACCAGGGCCGCCGGCTCGTAGGCAGAGCGGATGCCGGCAAATACCTGCCGTTCGCCCAGTTCGCCCAGGTCGACGCGCAGCTTCAAGAGTTTATCGGCGCCTTCAATCAGTTCGGCCTGCAGGATTTTTGCGACCCGCAGGTCGATGCGCGAAAACTCGTCGATGGAGATCTGGTCGGCGGCCGCAGCCGCCGGTTTTCCAGCGCCAGCCGGCGCTCCGGCGGCGGAGACGCTCTGCACGCCCTTAGCCGTCGAGAGGGTGGCCTTGGGTGCCGGGTCCGCGCCCTGTATGTCGATGAGCTGCGCGACGGACTTTGGGTCCAGGCGTATCGCCAGCGCCTCGTACGGCTCGATGTGCGTGCCAAGCAGGGCCGTCTGCGAGTCCGCCCAGGCCCAGGGCGATTCGCCGAAGAACCGGTTGGCCTTTGCCGCCATCAACGGCAATACGGGTTGCAGGTAAATCATGAGAATACGGAACATGTTGAGCCCCTGAGTGCAGACCAACTGCACCTGCTGCGCCTGCGCCGGGTCCTTGGCCAGGACCCAGGGCTTGCGTTGATCGATGTACTGATTGGCGCGATCGGCCAGCGCCATGATCTGGCGGATTGCGCCGGCGTAATCCACGGACTCGTAGTCCGCGGCGACAGGATGCGCGGCCGCGGCGAAGTCGCGCAGCAGCTGCGGATCCGGCACCGCCGGCGCGAGCTGGCCGTGAAAATTCTTGGTGATGAATCCGGCGCAGCGGCTGGCGATGTTGACCAGCTTGCCGACGATGTCGGAATTGCAGCGGGTGACGAACTCATCCAGATTCAGATCCAGATCGTCGAGCCCGGGTCCCAGCTTGGCGGCGAAGTAGTAGCGCAGGTATTCCGGCCCGAACGCATCCAGATAGCGGCGCGCGGTGATGAAGGTGCCGCGCGATTTGGACATCTTCTCGCCGTTGATGGTGACGAAGCCGTGCACGTGCACGGCCGTGGGGCGGCGCATCTGCGCGCCTTCGAGCACCGCCGGCCAGAACAGGGTGTGGAAATACAGGATGTCCTTGCCGATGAAGTGGTGCAGTTCGGCGGTGGAGTCGGGTGCGAAGAAGTCGTCGAATTGCAGATCGGTGCGCGCGCAGAGTTGCGTGAAACTGCCCAGATAGCCGATGGGCGCGTCGAACCAGACGTAGAAATACTTTCCCGGCGCATCCGGAATCTGGAATCCGAAGTAAGGATCATCGCGTGAAATGTCCCAGTCCTTCAATCCTTGCGTGAACCATTCAGCCAGCTTGCGCGCCACGCCCTGCGACACCGCGCCGCTGCCGACCCATTCTCGCAGCCGCGCTTCAAAGGCGCTGAGGCGAAAAAAGAAGTGCTCCGACTCGCGTTCGATGGGCGTGGTGCCGCTCACCGTGGAGATCGGATTTTTCAGATCGGAAGGCGAATAGGTTGCGCCGCACACTTCGCAGGAATCGCCATACTGATTGGGCGAGTCGCAGTTGGGACAGTTGCCGCGCACGTAGCGATCGGGCAGGAACATGTTCGCCTGCGCATCGTAAGCCTGGCGTACGCTGCGCTGTTCGATGAATCCGCGGCTGCGCAGCTCCAGGTACATGCGTTCGCAGACGGCGCGATTTTCCGCCGAGTGCGTGGAACCGAAGTTGTCGAATCCGATGCACAGACCGGCAAGGTCCCGCTGGTGTTCGCGATTCACATTGGCGATGAGCTGCTCGGGTGTGATGCCGTCGGCCTGCGCCTTGAGCATGATGGGCGTGCCGTGGGTGTCATCGGCGCACACGTAGTAGCACTCATGGCCGCGCAGGCGTTGGAAGCGGACCCAGATGTCGGTCTGGATGGCCTCGAGCGCGTAGCCCAGATGAATCGGCCCGTTCGCATAGGGCAGGGCGCTGGTGACCAGGATTCGGCGGCGGGATTTCATACTCAACTCGATCGATGGCTGCAATGCGAAAGCCGCAAAGTATGCCATGCAAGCCCGGCTGCCGTCAGGAGGCTTCCCTGAACTGTTCGAACCGCGATTTATTGATGGCCTTTTTATAAGCCTCTTTGCCGGTGATTTCGCGCCGGTCCAGCAATAGTTGAATGGCCGAGTCCATGGTGCGCATGCCGTTGCCGGCGCCGCTTTGCATGGCACTTTCCAGCTGGTCCATTTTGCCCTGGCGGATCAGATTGGACACGGCGGGCGTGTTGACCAGAATTTCCAGCGCCGCCACCCGCCCCGTTTTGTTGGCGTTGGGGATCAATTGCTGTGACACGACCCCGCGCAGGCTGGTCGAGAGCATGGTGCGCACGTGCGGCTGCTTGTCGGCGGGGAAAGCGTTGACCATGCGGTCGACCGTGGCCGCGGCGCCGTTGGTGTGCAGCGTGCCCATGACGAGAATACCCATTTCCGCGGCCGTAACCGCAATGCTCATGGTTTCCAGATCGCGCAACTCGCCCACCAGGATGACGTCCGGGTCTTCACGCAGCGCCGAGAGCAAGGCAGAGGAGAAAGTCTGTGCATGCACACCGATCTCGCGCTGGCTGACCAGGCAGCTCTTGCGCGGATGCACGAATTCGATCGGGTCCTCGATGGTGAGAATGTGGCCCTTTTCGCGGGTGTTGATGTCATCGATCAACGCCGCCAGCGTGGTCGACTTGCCAGAGCCGGTCTTGCCGGTCACCAGGATCAGGCCGTTGTTCACCTTGCAGAAGGCGCGCACCGCCTCCGGCAGATTCAACTCGTCCATGGTGCGTGCCTTGGAGGGGATGGCGCGGAACACCGCGCCCATGCCGTTGAGCTGGCGCATGACGTTGACGCGAAATCGCGCCACGCCCGGGATGCTGTGGGCGAAATCCGTGCCGTCCTTCGCTTCAAAGCGTTCGATCGAGAGCCGCGGCATGATCTCGTAAAGGCATTCCTTCACATGGTCCGCGGCCAGCGGTTCGAGCGCGATCGGCCGGAGCTCGCCATATTGACGCACCCGCGCCGGATCGCCGGCGATGAAATGAAGGTCGGAGCCGTTCAGTTCCAGTATCGCCTTCAAGTAGGTGTCGATTTTCGCCATGTCGCGCCCTTAAGCGATTTCGTCCAGCTTCGGCGCGGAGCTCATGTCGGTGACGAAGCGCTGGAATTGCCGCTTGTCCGACGCGTAGCTCACCGCGTGCTCAGCATCGACATCCTTGTTCTGGATGGCGGTCAGCAGCGCCTGGTCCATCAGCTGCATGCCGAACTCCTTGCCCATCTGCAATTGGCTGGGAATCTGGTGCGACTGGTCCGTCATGATCAGTTTCGCGATCGCCTTCGTGACGACCATGATCTCGCAGACCGCGCGCCGGCCGCGCTGATCGGGGCTCTTGACCAGGACCTGGGTGATGACCGCGATCAGACTCTGTGCAAGAAAGCTCTTCGTCTGCTCCCGTTCTTCGGTCGGCAAGGCGTCGATCACGCGGTCGATGGTCTTGGTCGCGCTCGTCGTGTGCAGCGTTCCAAGCACGAGGTGGCCGGTTTCCGCGGCCGTCATCGCCATTGCGATCGTGGCTGCGTCGCGCAGTTCGCCAACCAGGATCACGTCCGGATCCTCGCGCATCGCGGCGCGGACGCCTTCGGCGAACGAGGGCAGATGTGTTCCGAGCTCACGCTGGATCACCTGCGATGACTTGCTCCGATGCACGAATTCGATCGGATCCTCGAGGCTGATGATGTTCACGGACCGCGTCGAATTCAGGTAGTCGATCATCGAGGCCAGGGTCGTCGACTTGC
>JANXOV010000118.1 GCA_025357635.1 Pseudomonadota bacterium | reverse complement strand
GGGTACCAAGTAGTAAAGCGCGAACTGCGTTAATAACGCACGTCCCCATTCGTCGTCGGTGCATCCGAAAACAACATCGCAGAATCTAAAATGCTCCAGTACGGTCTGATACGTTATGTCATGATCAAATGTCTGGATCGTGGCACCGAATCCCAGGCGTTCGAGATGCTCCCGTTGGATATCAACCTTCGGACGACCATGGTCCGACAACGCCGATCCGTAGACACGGGTTGCATTTGACCTATCTAGCGTCTCACCATCGGCGATTAGAAGAGTTCCGACGCCTAGCCGCACCAGTTGCTCGCAGACGGCTGAGCCAGTTCCTCCCGCACCAACGACGCCAACGCGCAATTTCTTCAAAATGGATTGAAGATCCCGACCAAACGCTCGCACCTGCCTGTCATAAATTTCTAGGTCTGGACAATCTTCATCCTCATAAAAGGAGAAAAACCGGATTTGGTTGCCAATAATTCGTATTGAGTGAATTGGCGCGTGGGTTCCGTCTGGCAGCCACACCCGACCAATTGGGCGGTCGGGAGCTGATAAAACCAAGCTGCCATGAACGGATGCGCCTTCAATCCTGATGTGCGCCGTCTTGAAGAGCTTGACCTCTTCGATATCATCCTGGTGCGAATGCTCGGCCACTCCGGCGGGGTGCGAGTGGACAAACACGAAGCAACAGCGTTTTTCATTGGCGCGCTTCATCGCGCGGAGGTACGACTGAGACCGAATACTCATATGGACCCGCGATGAACTCACGATGTCTGTGTCTTCCACCGGAATAAACTCAGTGGCGAGCAAACGGATATCCTCAGGGCCGGTCGCTAGCCTACACAGAAGATACCCGGCCCGCTCAGTATCACGTCGCAGAAAGAGGTGCGACTGCAGAACTTCGTACAGTTGCGCCTGAATCGCCATTGAGTATTGCATCGCTTATATCCCTTGTGCGAGTTCTCGCTTAATCGCTGCCAGATAAGTTCGTAGGTTGTCGATCCCCGGTCGCCACCGATCTTCGGGGAAATGCCGCGACCACCGCTGGCAACTTCTGCCGCAGTGAGTTTCGTGGACATCGCTTGACTTTGGAAATAATCCATTGGCTAGGCGTACATCCGGGAATGTCCAGAACATGTCGGGCCGAGCGCTCGGGTAGCCAGCGGGTAACTGAATGAGCAGTTCAACGCGGTTTGGTAGATAAGGTGCGGGCAGTGGGTAATCTTTAATGATTACCCACACGGCCCCACTCTCCGAAAGGACTTCATGGGAGAAGCCCTTCTCAGCCAAGAACTCAGCGTCGATCTCGGGGAGTAGCAGTAGCTCGGTCGGCATCTACTGTTCCTCGCCGCCAGAACCGGGGTTCAGGGTCCGCTGCGCAGAGTAGAACTTTTCGTGCTCCTTCAGGTCAATCTTCGAGCCATCGTTCGGGACCAGCTCGTCATCACCCTTGCCGCAGACCTCGCGCCAAAGATCATAATTTGGGGGCACCGCACCCAGAACATATAGAGCTGCCCCCGTCGTCGGATCGGGTGATTTGTGCGGCTTGCGGTCAATACTAACTTCCACCAGATGGTGGCTCTTTTTCTCTTCTTGCACTGCTTGTACTGCTTGTACTGCGTTCATAGTGTTACCTCGGTATCGCACGAAGCGACGGTTAATTGGTTTCTGGTTATGCTCTTCATACAGTGTATGTGCT
This sequence comes from Pseudomonadota bacterium, assembly GCA_025357635.1. GTDB lineage: Bacteria > Pseudomonadota > Gammaproteobacteria > Steroidobacterales > Steroidobacteraceae > TMP-86. The sequence continues at coordinate 4,034 of JANXOV010000118.1, read as the reverse complement.
GTATGAAAGGCCAAAAAAATGATCTTCTAGCTCAGCACTCTATATTCGAACTGTTCTCGTCCTGCTGCAGATACACTCCGTTCTCGACGAACCAAACCCATGCTCGTCAGTTTGGTTAGCCGTTCATTCATAGCGTTCAGGTTCAGGTTCAACTTCTCCTTAAGGACATTGGCTGTTACCGCGTCTTTGGTTGCTACGATGGCCGCAAAGGTTGCCTCGTCCACCAAATTTGTTTTCCCGAGCAAGTTCAGCTTCCGACCTTTCCGTTCGATCATCGTAATGTTCATACTCTCGAGCGCCTTCACGAGGTTCTCCTTCGTGTATTCGTTCAGACCCTCGACTACTACGAACCTTCCCGAGTGCTCGGTTGCCAAAGACAAGACCGTCTTTCCAAAGAGCTCGTTCGCAAACGAGAAGTCAAACACTTCGACACCACTCACGTCCAACACCAAAACATCGCCAGCTGCCAAGCCATTCAAAAGCTCTACAACTTTGATGCGGATAGCCTTTGCGCTATCTCTGGTCCAAAGCTGTGCCCCATATTCTTTTAGCGCCAGCCTTTGATCCATTACATCCAGTGTAGCAAATGAAATAACTCTGTCAAGCAGCAGCCGCTGGCTGCTTCGCCTTCAGAGTAAGGGCAACCTGAACTCCGGGCATCCTGGGCACGTTAAAGGTGTGTCCAATTTTCTTGTCCATCCGGAAACGAACCTTGCCAGCTCCGCTACGAATCTGAACCGAGCCGCTATGCCGGTACGTGATCTCGACGAGATGATGCAATCCAGTTCCGCGTGTAGCGTCGTCATGTTCCGAAACGCCAGGCTGAATTGCATGACGTATGGCATCGATGTCCGTACTGAGCCCGCTGTACTTGGGATTTCGTCCGAGCGTCTTGAGGAGGCCATCTCCAGAATCTGCCACCGCTACTTCAATGAATCGATTTACGCCCTTACCATAGGCCTGCATCGCCAAAAACCCGCACGTCCCAGAGTTATGATCGAACGTGTTCTGGCAGAGTTCAGAAATCGCTATCGCAACATCAAACGCGTCATGCTTCTTGTACTTCATCCGACGCCGCAATACCTCAACAATTTGAGTGAGGAGACTAGGCAGCAGTGCGCCTGAGTCGATTTTCGTCACCTCGATCAATAGTGGATTGCGGCCACGCTGGTAGTCCGACATCAATTGAAAAACCCTTGGTAATGGCGGATCGATCTGCGCCACGCCATCCAGAGCGGAGAAGAAACCGCACCTCGAGAGGTAGCCGCGAACGTCCCCGTTGCCGGTTTTCACCGTAGGCTGTCGGCCAATCTTCGCCAACGAGTGACAAGCCGCCGTAACCTGGACAAGGCCAGCCGGGGAAATGAACTCAGCCTCCGAAAGGTCAAACTCGCACGCACCCTGATCGAACGGGTTGCACCCACGCAGGAGCTCATCAAAGCTGATTGAATCGATTTTCTTCATTTGAAGCGAGCGCCCAGTTATGCGGATCGGTCTATGATCAGCTTGCTGAAAAGCAGGTACTTTCCTAATTCTATCTGCGATTCACCGAACATGGCAACGCGCGACTCGCCGCGCACAACAGCTAGTACTCCCAAGTTTCGTGCCTGACCGGAAGGCGATTTAACAGCTGTCGGTAGAATCTCCAGTTGGGCATCAGGCTGACCATCAACTCAATGAACCGCGCGTTGTGGGTTGGCTCAATGATGTGGACCATTTCGTGTACCACAAGGTACTCTAGGCACTCCTGCGGTTTCTTCGCCAGATCGGTATTCAATCGAATGTTCGGTGACGTACGACTGCAACTCCCCCACTTGGTTTTCATGTGCTGGATGAATAGGCGCTCCACTGACACGCCTATGACCGGTTCCCACTTCGCGATGAAGCGCTCGGCAACCTCCCGTAGCTGGTGGCGGTACCACTCGTCCAAAATTTCATGCCGACGTTCTGTACTGCACCCTGGTCGGACCGAAAGGACAATCTTGTTGTGCCGTAGATCTACACGCGGTGCGGCGTCCAGTTCAACAACCTTTAGCAGGTATCGCTTGCCCCATAGGTAGTGACTCTCTCGTTCCACGTATTCGCGTGGCGTCTCGCGTGCCTGCGCGATCACCTTCTTCTGCTGCTGCTTGATCCAGCTGAGCTTAGCTACCGCGAAAACGCGGATGGTTTCGGTCTTCATCCGTAACGGTGCTGAAATTCGCACCTTGCCGCTTGGGGGGTATACGCTCAGGTGGACATTCTTGATGTCCTTCTTCACAACGTCCACGGTGATCGTACCCAGCTTGAGGGTTGTTCCCATCAGTACTCCGGCTGCTGCTTAATGATGAGGAAAATCCGCTCTACCTCGCTGACATCCTTCAGAACACTGTAGAGACCGCGCTTAATAACCTGCTCGCGCGCCTGCACACCGCGCCAACCGTCTGGGCGAACATCCTTCACAATGTGATCAATCTCGAGCGCGATGTCCTTGTTCTTTCCGAGGTTGTTGTACAGCGCCCGCAGCGCCGGAGTGTTCAGCTGTGCCGGCATATCGTCACCGTAACCAGCATCGACGAGCTTCGCGAGTTGCGCGATTCTCTGCAGGTAGACCTCGTACTCAATCGCCTTCGCCTTCCGCGCGGCAATGATCTCGTCGAGGAGCGCCGACATTTTGTCGTAGTATGCCGGATCGGTCAGCTGCTCCTTGATGATCTTTCGACGGACGTTATTTTCAATAGTCTCCGCTATTGCGTCCTTGTTCCCGCGCAGGCCTCCGAGTTGCGCGTTGATAGCGTTCGCAATGCCGGTCTTCACAATCAGGTCGATCAAACCCATACCCTCGAACGGCGAAATTCGACGCGGTTCGTCCGCCTCAATGTAGGTGTCGATGAGATGACGCATATCGGCCTCGTAGGCCTTCAGGTCGAGACTCTCGCCGCTGGCCTTGCGGATAGTCTCGCGCACGTCCAGGTAGTGACTCAGTTGCTGCTTAATGCCGTTGATCTCTCCAACTGAGTACCCGGCGGCATCCATTTCGTCGGTGATGTTCGCGTACGCGCGAATGAGACCAGCCGTTGCTTTATAGAGCGCTGAGCGTTGAGGCTCCCGATCCTCTAGATCCGAAGGGATCTCGGTGTTGCCGCAGAAGTAGTGAATGTACTCAAGCTCGCCCTTCGGCGGCTCCACCGGTTCACAAAGGATTGCGATGGCTTCAAGCGCATCGTCGAGCCGTTCTTTGCATTTCTCCAGACGGTTCTGGAGCAAGATCTCCGGGCTTCCTCCAGGCGTGCTGTTGTCGAGTTCGGACGTGTAGACGGCCACGGCCTTCTCGACGCGCTTAAACAAATCCTTGTAGTCCACGACGTAACCGAAATCCTTGTCTTCGCCGTCGAGCCGGTTCGTGCGGCAAATGGCCTGGAACAGGCCGTGGTCCTGCATGGACTTGTCGATGTACAGGTAGGTGCAAGACGGCGCATCGAAGCCCGTCAGCAGCTTGTCCACCACCACGAGCAGCTTCATGTTTGCTGGCTCTTTGATGAACATCTGCTTGGCGTTTTCCTCGTACGTCTCCGTCTTGGTCATTCCCGGTTTCGCATCAACGGCCTTGAGGAGATCGGTGTAGGTATTGAAAATGAACTGCTTGTCCGTTTCGGTGTTTGCACCAACCTCTTCTTTGGTTACGTCGCGTGTCAACGGATTGTAGGAAGTAACCACGGCACACTTGCCGCGGAACGGAGTTTTCTGCAACAGAGTGAAGTACTTGCAGGCTTCGTAGATGCTGGAGGCGACTAGAATCGCATTTCCACGCTCACTCGAAAGGCGTGGCTTGTCGGAGAAATCGAAAATGATGTCGCATATGACGCGATCCATTCTCGACTTTGAGCTAAGCACGGACTGCAAAGTGCCCCACTGCTCCCGCAAAGCGCCCTTCTGCCACTCATTCAGCCTTTTGGTTTTGGCATCGAACCACGCATCAATCTTGGCTTGGGAACCCAACCGTTGGTCAATGTCGCGCGCTTCGTACACAAGGTCCAGCACTACCTTGTCTTCCA
>JANXOV010000084.1 GCA_025357635.1 Pseudomonadota bacterium | reverse complement strand
ATTTGCTCGAACGTTGCGAGCTTGGATTCGTTCATATTGATCACCATCGGTTGATGATCGATCCAAAATCCGCACTTTCAGCCTCCTATGCCGTTGGAAATACGACCCCCCTTTCAGCCTCCTATGCCATTGGAAGAGGCTCAAACTGGACTTATCGAGAATAGTCTTATATTGTAGACCAATGAATCTGCAATCGATCGGACGTCTCATCGCCGAGCGGCGCCGGGCGAAGGGCCTTACGCTGAGTCGATTGGCTGCGATGGCCGAAGTTGGCCGCTCAACGCTGGCGGCGCTGGAGTCTGGCAAACTGCCTGAACTCGGTCTTGAGCGCGTGTCGCGTCTGTGTGCTGCGCTGGATCTCGTGCTGGAGGCGCGGCCGCTGCACTTGGATGAACCGATTCTCCAGCATCGGCATCTGACCGACGCGGCAGGACGTGACCTGACGAAGGCGGCCATCGACGACATCATCACCCGGGGCGACATCAAGGCCTGGCGTGCGTTGGTGTCGGCCATGAAGTTAGATAAGACCGGTGGAGTTGAAAGTCGAGTGGCCGGTATGGCGCGTGCGCTAGCCAAGGTTGATCCCAAAGCCCGGGCGTTTGCAAACCTCCTGCCGGAATTGATTTCGGGTCCGGGTCGGCGGAGCGGTAAACAGTGAGCAAGCGCGGCACCATGCCATCTTGGGAGACTTTGCTCGCTCACGCCGCGATGCTGCAGACGAAGATTCCTGGGGCCGTGTTGGTCGGCGGCACGGCCGCCGCGGTTCATGCGAAGCATCGGTATTCTCTGGACCATGACCACGTCATTCAAAACCTGGGGCAGAACTACGGGGCTGCCATGCGATCACTGGAGTCAATTGTCGGCTGGCGTACTGAACGCAAGGTCCGCGGTAAGCTTGTCCTGGGGAACGTCTCAGGCATCGCCGCAGGCTTGCGCAATCAACGCCGAAAAGAGCCGCTTGAGACCACTGTAGTACGGACCCCTGAAGGCAAAGAACTGCGAATTCCGACGGTCCCCGAGATGCTGCGCATCAAGGCATTTCTCGTCATCGACCGAAATGCGACTCGCGACTTTCTGGACGTTGCGGCGCTGTCCAAGCACCTTGGACTCAAGAAGAGCGCTGCCGCATTGGAAACCATGAACGACCTGTATTGCGAGTTTGTAGGGGAGGCCGGAGATGTGCTCACGACGCTCGTGGTCAAACTGGCCAACCCCGAGCCGTACGACCTTACCGATGTGGATCTGTCCGAGTACAAGGGAATCGTGACGCCTTGGAATGATTGGCGCAGCGTGACGGCTCAATGCGCCAAGCTTGCTGCGTCTGTTCTGAAGAATTGAGATTCATTCGAGGTTGTTCGTGTTGTCGACGTTCGTACATGCCTGAATTGTTGCGATAAGGCAGGGGAAACGCTGGGGATAGCCGGCATTTTGCTTCGAAAATAATGCATAGAAGTCAGGAGCGTGGTAAGCGAAAATGACTGCCACCCTCTCCGTCAATTTTTTTAAATAAAAACAATGAGTTATAAAATCATGCGGTTTCACGATGATCCGATCGTAACCATGCTTACATTGACGATGTACCGAAAAGTTGCTCAGGTAAAAATGGTCATTTATAATTAGGAAATGGACATTTCAGTGACTGACTTCAAAGCGCAATGCCTTGACCTGATTCGTAAGGTCGAGGAAAGTGGCAAAGCAATAACCATTCGCCGTCACGGCCAGATTGTCGCGCGACTGGAACCCGCCTGCGGCCCCGCAGGCGCGGGCAAGCCGTGGGAGGAATTGCGCGCGTTGGGCGGCAGTGCGCGACTTGCGGCGGATGAGTCCGTCATTGCGGATGAGGATTTTGAGGCCTTGAGGTGAAGGTAATCCTCGACACCCACATGTGGGTGTGGTGGTTGCTGCCAAAATCTCCGCTTTCGGACCGTGAGCGCAAAGCCCTGGATCGAACGGCCTCCGATGCAGGGATTTTGCTGCCGGCCATCTGTCTGTGGGAAGCGCAGATGCTCCATAGCAAGAAGCGAATTGAGCTACCTGTTCCCTTTCCAACCTGGCTGAGACGCGCCACTGATTCCGATATGCTGACTATCCTGCCGCTCAATGCTGATGCCGTCATCGCATTGAGCGAATTGCCGACGACGTTTCATGGCGACCCCGCTGATCGTATGATCGTCGCGACCGCCAGGGCCTACGACTTGCCTTTGGCCACCCACGATGAAGCGATCCGAAAATCTCGACTCGTCAAGAATTGGAAGCCCTGAACCCCGGGGCACACCAAAATTCCTGTGCTCGTGGCGTTGATCGACCACCCTCATCTCTGCTGCATAGATCGGCAAGCGAATGATCGTAGGCGCGACCCGGAGATGCACTTGGAGACCGGTCGACACCAGCCAGACGTGCGGTATAGCCAGAAGAACGCAATGCCCGGGGACGTTCGAGGGAAAAATTCCCCCTGTCGAGTAATTAGCATGTCGCGGTTGGCCATCGCTGCCTCGACGAGTCAGAATCGACGTCACGCCAGAATTTCTGGCAGTTGATTCCTGGCCCCGGCGTTTGGTCTGAAGCAAGACGTAACACATGAAACCCTTGCACATTGAAACACCGCTCTTCGAGTCGCGCGCGCTGACCAACAGCGCAGGCCGAACGGTCTGGCTAAAGCTCGAGGCTATGCAGTCGTTAGGTTCCTTCAAGATTCGGGGGATTGGCCTCGCCTGCCACACGCTGCGCGGGCAGCTTATGATCCCGTATCTTCGCCTCGCAGCATTGGCGGCATTGGCAGTAATCCAGGCGCTCGCCGTCGGCTGTGCTATCCAGCGCGGATCGCACGCCCGGTCAGAAGCGGGCGTCGACAATCCCGTAGTCGATGCCCTGTTCGCATCCTGGGATAAGCCGGGATCACCGGGATGCGCGCTTGCCGTCGCCAAAGGCGGCGCCCTGGTGTACTCGCGCGGCTACGGCTATGCCAACCTCGATTACGATATTCCCATCACGCCGCAAACGGTGTTCGATGTCGCCTCGATCACCAAGCAGTTCAATGCCGCGATCATCACTATGTTGGCTCTGGAAGGCAAGCTGTCGCTCGACGATGATGTTCGCAAGTGGCTTCCGGAGCTTCCCGAGTATGCCTCGCCGATTACACTGCGTCACATGCTCTACCACACCAGTGGCTTGCGTGATTATCTGAACCTGTTTCCGCTCGCCGGACGCGATGATTACTATCCGATATCACACGCGCGGATTCTGGCGATGATGTCGCGACAACGCGCCCTGAATTTTCCTCCCGGTAAGCAATACAGTTACAGCAACACGGCCTACATGCTACTGGCGCAGGTCATCGAGCGCGCCAGTGGTCAATCGTTCGGCAAGAATGCGCGGGAGCGAATCTTCGAGCCGCTCGGAATGAAAGGCAGCCTGATGTACGACGACCGCGAGAAAATCATCCCCAGGCGAGCGACCGGTTATGATCGTACGAACGATGGCAGCATCAGAATCGCACACAACTACAACTTCGACGTCGCCGGTGACGGGCAGCTCTACTCGACCGTGGGGGATCTGCTTCGGTGGGACGATTATCTGCACGGCGCCGAGAAGCCGGCGATCTACTCGCTGATGATGACCGAAGGACGACTGAATGACGGCGACGCAATAGGCTACGCCCAGGGCATTGAGCTCAGCACGTATCGCGGCCTGCGCACAGTCGAGCACAGCGGCAGCTCCTGGGGGTTCCGCAGTCAGCTCATGAGGTTCGTGCAGCCCGGGCTTTCGATCGCCATCGCCTGCAACGCCAATCAGTCCAGTCCACCGAGCCTGGCGCGGCGGGTTGCGGACCACTACCTTGCGGATCAGCTTGGGCCACGTGCCAGCGATGAGAAACCCGACACCGACGAGACAGATGCTGACGCATGGCGCGAGCCAGAATCTGTTTCATCCGTCGAACTCGGTGATTACGCCGGTACCTTCTTTTCCTTCGAGCTCGACGCCACCTACCGTTTTCTGGTATCCGATGGCGGTCTGGAAGTGCGAATCGAGCAGGAGCAACCAATCAAAGTTGTGCCTGTTGCCGTCGACGTGCTTGCGTTCGGGTTTCAACCGCAAGAATGGTCGAAGCCGGAAACGGTGACCTTGCAGTTCAGTCGCAGTGACAAAGGCACCGTCAACGGTTTTGCCCTGAGCGCGGGCTCGGAGCGAGGCATCCTGTTCGAGCGTCGCTAGCGATGGAGTCCGATGCCGGCAGTTGTTCCGCCATCTCGGACAACCAACCTGATTTCTTCTTTCGGAGGCGGTCAAATGATCAAAAGATTGCTGGCGATTACTCCCTGTATCGTGCTCGGTTTTGCGGCTTGCACGGCGGATGCAAAAGAGACGGGCGGCACGGTTATCGTCAACGCTCGAGTAGTGGATGGCAGCGGTGGCCCGTCCCGGAACGTAAACGTTCGCATTGTCGGTGACCGCATCGTCCTGGTCGGGGGTTTTGAGCCGTCCGCGGCGGACACTGTGGTCGATGCCCACGGCCTGATTCTGGCCCCCGGATTCATCGACACCCACAGTCATCATGATCAAGGCTTGTTGGAAAAGCCGGGGGCACTTGCGGCTGTCAGCCAGGGTGTTACTACCATCGTAGCCGGGCAGGATGGCAACCAGAACTATCCTCTGGCTGATTTCTTTATCAGACTCGAGAAGTCACCTGCCGCCATCAACGTTGCGTCTTATGCCGGCCACGGGACGTTGCGAGGCATGGTGATGGGAAAGGATTATCGTCGTCGCGCGACAGCGAAGGAGCTGTCAAAAATGGCGAATCTGTTGCGATCCGAAATGCAAGCCGGAGCTCAGGGCATTTCGAGCGGCTTGGAATACGATCCCGGCTCCTTTTCATCGGCCAACGAGCTGGTGAAACTCGCCAAAGTGGCAGCTTCCTATGGAGGGCGCTACATCAGCCATATCCGCAGCGAGGATCAGTATTTCTGGCAGGCAATCGATGAGGCGATCCGCATAGGTCGGGAAGCTCGGATACCTGTCCAGGTGAGCCACATTAAGCTTGCGATGACTCGCTGGTGGGGGCAGGCCGACCGACTGATTGCGAAACTGGATGAAGCCCGTGCATCGGGTGTGGACATTACTGCCGACATTTACCCGTACAGGGCCTGGAATTCAGATTTCAGCTGGCTTGTGACATTGTTCCCCGATCGCGATTTGGACCGACGGGAAGGAGCGAAGTATATCCTCCACGACATGCTGTCGCCGGAGGGGATCGTGCTCCCCCACTACGCACCCAACCCGGCCTACGACGGCATGAACATTGCCGAGATCGCCAAGATCCGTGGTTCGGACCCAAAAACCACACTGATGGAACTGTTGAAGGCGGATACTGCAATGGTCGGTGGCGGGCACTCCGGATCCCAGATGCTGGGTTTCGCAATGAACGAAGCCGATATTGAGGCCATCATGACCTGGCCGCATAGCGTAGTCAGCAGCGATGGTGACCTCTGGGGTGTTCATCCACGAGGCTTCGGCACCTTTACCCGATTTCTCGGACACTATGTCCGGGAGCGCGGTGTGGTCGGCCTCGAAGAAGGTGTTCGGAAAATAACCTCGCTTCCCGCCCGGCACGTCGGAATCACAGAGCGTGGCTCAATCCGGGAGGGCTACTACGCGGACCTGGTCTTGTTCGATCCGGGTAGTGTCATCGACCGTGCGACGACCGCAGCGCCCCATGAGCCCTCCGTGGGTATCGAGAGGGTTTGGGTCAACGGGCAACTGGTCTTTGATGCAGGCGCGATCACCGGCAACCGGCCCGGCATGCCGATTCGGCGGGCGACCATCAAGTCTCACTGATATCGTACAAGAACAACCAGTTCCCGAAGGCGGGGCATGAGCAGCACCGACACCGGAACGAACGAAGGTCTGGTGCGTGTCATCGGTGCCCGCGCGCTCGGACTGAGTGTCGTTAACCTGGTCTTGGGCGCCGGTATCTTTGCATTGCCGGGGCGGGTCGCGGCAGAGCTGGGCGCTGCGGCCATCATCGCCTACCTCCTCTGTTCGATCGTGCTTGCGCTGGTCTTTCTTTGTTTCGCTGAAGTCGGCAGCCGTGTGAGTCGTAGCGGCGGCGCTCATGCTTACATCGAAGAGGCCTTCGGTCCGTCCGTTGGTTTTGTCGTGTGGACAGGCGTTCGATTTGGACGCCGATCGGCGTCACAAGTGACTGATTCGAGGAAATTGCGGTCTCCAAATGGTGGTCAATGTTCGACGCCTGTTCACAGTGCGAACGCTGAATCCATTTGATTAGTCGCTCCCCCAAGGCGAATCCTTGAGAGGATCGCCGCAATCAAGTCACGGGGGAAGGAAAGTGGCGATCTCATCGAGCGGCTTGCGGACGATATCCGGGACCATCGCGTCCGGACCGGGGTAGCCCACGACCAACAGCAGATACGGCCGTTCGATGTCTTTCGGCCGACCGAGAATTTCGGTTAGAAAACCCATGGGACTTGGCGTATGGGTGAGAGAGACGAGTCCGGCGGTATGCACGGCGGCGATCATGAAGCCGGTGGCGATTCCAACGGATTCGTCCGTGTAGTAGTGCTTGATTTTGCGACCATCGGGCAGGCGCGCAAAGCGACGTAGAAAAACCGCGATCAGCCACGGCGCCGTCTCGAGGTACTGCTTGTGCTCGTCCGTTCCCAAGGGACGCAGTGCGTCAAGCCATTCTTGCGGCGCACGCCGGTTGTAGAACTCGCGTTCCTCCTCTTCCGCCGCAAGCCGGATCCGCGCCTTGATCGCTGGGTTGGAGATGGCCACAAAATGCCATGGCTGCTGGTGCGCTCCGCTGGGCGCCGTTCCGGCGGCCAGCAGGCATTTTTCGATGATGGATCGCGGTACCGGTTGGTCGGAGAATTGCCGCACAGTGCGCCGGCGCTGCAGGTGCGCCTCGAACGCATCTACGCGTTGTTGCATGATATCCGGTGCCAATTCTGCATAGGTCGAAAGCGGTAAGAATCGCGGATCACTCATGCTGAGTTTCTTCCAAATTCACGGAACGCATGTCTAGTCTAAGCGATGTCTCCAAGAGTGTTGCGATATGCGGTGCAATCAGTTCGCCATGCAGTGCGACTTTATTTCTGTAGCCCGCTATTTTCAGCACCGACCAGCTCAGTGCTTGCAGTTCAAGCCGGCTGCTGCGAATCGTGCTGGCGTAATAACACGACCATTGGCGGTATTGACCGGCGCTGCGCAGCACGGGGATCGAGCCAGGCTCGACTTTGCCGATCTTGCGTCGACTGGCCCCGAGCGCAATCGTTGGGGTTCGCAGCCGCAGCGCCGCGAACAATCCCACGTGTGAAGTACGGCGGACGAACCCACCGGGTTCAACAAAATTGCCGTGCAATGATGTAGGTTAACAAGCTTGACATCCTTAGCCGCTGCACGGTTCTATCGGTAAGAAAATCATGCCGTTCATTAACGACAACGCCGGTTTTTCCTATGGCGATCCGCCGCTGACGCCACCCGTCCGTCTCGGCGCGTTTACGGCCGAATCATGAGAGACCCAACCCGTTGGACTAGGCGTGGTTTTCTCGCACTGGGAGCGGCTGCAGGGGCGTCGCTGCTATCTGATGTCTTGCCTTCGCAATCTGCTCGGGCCTCAGCTGCCCATTCGCCATCGTCCCCAGTCTTCTCACCCGGGAAAGAATGGGCGGTTCGCGGAAAACTCCTGCAGGTACCGTCGCCGGATCGTTTGGAGGGGATGTCAGATGCATTGATTGTCATCGGACGTGACGGAGTGATCACCCGTGCGGACGACTCGGATCGGAACTCCGTGGATCATTTCCGACGCGCTGGTCGGTTGCTGGAATTGAGTCCATCGCAATATCTCGTGCCTGGACTCATCGATACGCATATCCACGCGCCGCAATGGCCGCAAATGGGTACTGCGCTTGATCTGCCGCTCGAGAAATGGCTGTTCGAATACACTTTCAAACTGGAAGCGCGATATTCCGACGCCGAATTTGCCCGCCGGGTCTACGACGACCTGGTAACGACGCTGCTGGCGAATGGCACCACCACCGGGGTCTATTACGGGTCGATTCACTTGCCTGCCACGAAGATACTGGCGCAGGTGTGTCTGGATAAGGGGCAACGCGCACTCATCGGACGAGTGGCGATGGATGACCCCAAGCAATGTCCCGATAATTACCGTGACGGCTCTGCTGCAATCGCGATCGATGAGACTCGCGAATTCATTCGCTTCGTCAGATCGATGCGGGGCAACGAAGTACGCCTCATCGAGCCGGTGATCACCCCGCGCTTTATTCCTGCTTGCACGGATGAACTGCTGCGGGGCCTGGGCAAGCTCACCGGTGAAACGGGATGCGCGGTGCAAACCCACTGCTCTGAATCCGACTGGGAGCATGCGTATGTCCTCGAGCGCATGGGCAAGTCGGACGCGACGGCGATTCGCGACTTTGGATTGATGAATCGCCGAACCGTGCTGGCGCATGGCTGTCACACAACCGTCAGCGACCGCGCATTGATCCGGAACCAGGGTGCCGCAATCTCGCATTGCCCGCTTTCGAATGCGCTGGGGTCCAATGCCGTGCTTCCGGTCAAGAGTTGCCTGGAGGAGGGTGTTCACGTCTGCCTGGGGACTGATATTGCCGGAGGCCTGCGTGCGTCGATGTTCGATGCAGTTGCCATGGCCGCCACGGTTTCGAAACTGCTGGAGGACGGTGTCGATGCCACGAAAGCGGCGGATTCGCGGGGCAGGGCAGGATCGGGCATCTCATGCGTTACCGCGTTTTATTTGGCAACGACGGCCGGTGGTGTCGCGCTCGATCTGCCCATTGGACTGCTGAAACCCGGCTATCGATTCGACGCGCTGCTCATCGACACGGCAGTTCCTGATACGAACCTCCGCCTGTATGACTTTGACAAATCCGTGGACATACTGCAGAAGATCATCTGGAACACAGAGCGGCAGAACATCAAGAAGGTCTGGGTGAATGGTCGGCTGGTCAAGGGATAGTCACTAAGGTCTGTTGCGGTTTATAGGAGAATTCCATGACGAAGTGGTTTTGCGCGGTAATTGCTGCGTTTGCGGCGACGATTGCATTTGGTGCCACGACCGACAGCTTTGCGCTCATGAACGGGCGTATCTACACCCAGAACCCGCGCGAGCTCTGGGCGGATTCCTTGATCGTGGCGGGCGAGCGAATCGTCTATGTGGGCAAGCCGGGGACGGCCGAATGGGCCCGCCTCTTGGGTCCGTCGACGCCCGTGCACGACCTCAAGAAGCGCCTCGTGATTCCGGGATTCATCGATGCGCACACGCATCCTGGGCTAGTCTCCATGATGGGGTCGGGCGACCCCCAGCGTGATGAGCAAGAAATGATGCCGGCGCCGGGGCGTGCCGACACCCTCAAATGGCTTCGGCACTATGCCAACACGCATCCGGATCAGAAATGGGTGATGGTCGGTGCTTGGGATGTGGCGAGTTTCTTGCCAACAGGCCCCGACAAGCGCGACCTGGATGCCATCTGGCCCACCACGCCTGCCCTGATCTTCGACAATTCCGGACACAGCTTCTGGGCCAACAGCGCAGGGCTGAAGGCGCTGGGCATCGATGCGCATACGCGCGACCTGAGTCCCGGCATCTCCGTCATCGTCCGCGACAAAAATGGCGAGCCGACGGGATGGATCAAGGAGTTTGCCGCGATGCATACACTGGCGCCGTTGCTGGTTCCGGCGCCAGAGGAATTTCGCGCACGGCTCACAAAGTATCTCGCGTTTCTCGCAATCCATGGCGTAACGACGCTCTTTGATGCGGGCAACTTTGGCCTCGAGGACACGGTGTATTCTGAGCTGGCAGCACTTGATCGCGCCGGCAAACTTCCGATCCGGTTCTTCGGCTCCTACCACATCTGGGACCCTGCGCAGATCGACGGTGCGATCACGCAGATCAAGCGCCTTCGCGCGGCCTATGGTGGTCCGCATCTGCGGTTCGACACGATCAAGATCCATTACGACGGCATCGCAGAACTCCTCACGGCTGGGATGCTTGAACCCTATGCGACGGACCCCGCGAACCGGGGCGGCGTGCTCTACGATCATCTCCGGCTTGCGCAATTCATCCGGGAACTCGATGCCGAACATTTGAATCTGCACCTGCACGTCGTGGGTGACCGCGCAACGCGAGAGGCGCTCGATGCCGTGGATGAGGCCCGCCGCCTGCTCGGTCGTCCACCTGGCATCCAGATCACTCTCTGTCACCTGCAGATCGTGGCCCCCGCGGATATCAAGCGATTCAAAGCGCTGGGCGTGAATGCCAACTTCACGCCGCAATGGTTCGGTTTGGCGGGATTGGGACGAGCCGGAGCGATTGCGCTGGGGGACGAACGGACGCAACGTGACGAGCTCGCCGGAACCTTTTGGCGATCGGGAGCGAACGTGACCTTCTCGAGTGACGTGATTTCCAGCGCCGAGATGTTGCGATCGAATCCCTTCGTGGGGCTGGAAATGGGAATCACGCGGCGCGATTACCAGGGCAGCGTTGATCCTGATCGTCGAATCCTGGCGGAGGAGCGACTGACGCTGTCGCAGGCGCTTGCGGCATATTCGATCAACGGCGCGCGCCAGCTCGGCATCAGCGGCGAGACCGGCTCACTCGAAGTCGGGAAGAAGGCGGACTTTGTCATCGTGTCGCGCGATCTGTTCAAGCAGCGGCCGCTGCGTATTCATGAATCGGTGGCGGTGGCCACGGTTCTTGACGGCAAACTCACTGCAGGATCGCTCCCTTAGCGGTTCACCGGCACCGAAACGTCGCGAGCACATGCCCGAGTCGATTCCATCCCCTGCGCAAATGCAGGCTTACTCGAACAGGCGGAGAATGCTCTGATACTTTTCGATGTAGCCGCTGTTTTCGCGGTTGTAGCGCGGGATGCTGACAGCGCGCACCACGGAGTCCTCCTCGCGCCAGACACAGGGGCAGGTGACTGCGGAGTCTGGGGTGTGCTCGCCCGCGCGGCGCAGGTCGCCGAGCTGCACGCCCATGCGGTCAAGCGCGCGGTACAGTTTTGCGACGTTGCGCGGGCCGCCGTTGTAGGCGGCAACCGCAAAGATCCCGAGCACCGTCGGGTTCGCACGATAGGCCGTGCGGATATCATTCGGCATCTGCGATAGCTCGAGGTCGAGCAGGCAGACGGCCGCCTTCATCGCGTTCGGCAGGTGGGTCGCGCCGCGCTCGAAGTTCGGTTCCAGCTGTGCGCCGCGGCAGCGGCGCACGACGAGCGAATAGGTGCCGTTGCCGCGGCGGTTGGTGAACTGCATGGGGCCCAGCGCTTTCGCACTCGAGACACTGTAGCGGTAGGCTTCCTCGCGCTTCAAGCCGTACTGACTCAGTACTTCGTCGAAGGCGCCCTTGCCTTTTTCGAGGAAGTCCTCGTCGTCGGTCTGCTCTATGACAGCGAGCGTCGTGATCACCTCAGGTGGTATCACGTCCGCGAGCAGCTCGCCCGGAAACGCCACACTCGGCACGCTAGCGTTACGAAGTTCGTCCATGGCGCGCCGTGCGGTGGTGAGCAGGAAATCCCTCCCGCCCGTGACGAAGCGTGGGTCAAGGGTATCCTGGGTAAAGGGCAGGTAGACGATGGGCCGCGCCGTCGCCGCCGCCTCGCGCCAGCGCTTCTTCTTGATGAGGGCGTTGTCGAATACCGGGAACTTGCGGCCGTAAACCTTCAGCTCCTCGCCGCCACGCGAGAACGCGAACATTAGCCGCTCGGCCCCTGTGCCCTTCACATGCCGCACCTCAATTCCGGGCGTGCGCACGACGAAGGGCAGTGGCCCGTGGCCGGGCTTCCATTTCACCGGCGGGCGCGGGATCTCCAAGTGAGCAATGGTCCAGTTCTTCTGCGCCTCGCTCCACAACGCGAAGGCGACCGGCCGGC
>JANXOV010000082.1 GCA_025357635.1 Pseudomonadota bacterium | reverse complement strand
ATTTGCTCGAACGTTGCGAGCTTGGATTCGTTCATATTGATCACCATCGGTTGATGATCGATCCAAAATCCGCACTTTCAGCCTCCTATGCCGTTGGAAATACGACCCCCCTTTCAGCCTCCTATGCCATTGGAAGAGGCTGAGTTTTGACTATTTCCGTCTGTGGCTTACACTCCACGCTAAGGGAAGGCATGGGTACACCTAAAGGGGATAACGATGACTCGCAGCCGCAAGCGTAAATTGAAGCGTTCAGGAGCCCAATGGGCCGGAATGCCACTGGCATCCGCAGTCTTGGCAAGTGTCGGGGTTGCGCAGGCGCAACAGGCAGAGCAGGGCGTTCTGGAAGAAGTGGTCGTAACCGCGCAGAAACGCTCCGAAGACCTGCAGAAGGTGCCCATCAGCCTGACCGTACTGGGTGGTGAAAAGCTCGATCAATTGCAGGTCAAGAGCTTCGACGACTATGCCAAGTTCCTGCCCAGCGTGAGCTTCGAGTCGCTCGGCCCAGGCCAGGCGCAATTGTATTTCCGCGGCATCGCCACGGCGGGCGATGGCTTGCATGCGGGCTCGCTGCCCTCCACCGGCCTGTACGTGGATGAAATTCCGGTCACGACTATTGCCGGATCGCTCGACATGCACGTGTACGACATCGCGCGTGTCGAGGCGCTGGCCGGTCCTCAGGGAACCTTGTATGGCGCGAGCTCGTTGTCGGGCACGCTGCGCATCATCACCAACAAGCCGGATCCGAGTAAGTTCTCGGCAGGCTATGACGTCAAGGGCGGCAAGTTCGCCGCGGGCGATCCGACAGGCGGCATTGAGGGCTTCGTCAACCTGCCCATCAACGACAAGATCGCGGTGCGGCTGGTCGGCTATGTCGATTATCAGGGTGGGTACATCGACAACGTCCCGGCCACGAATCTATATAGCCGTACGTCGAGCTCGGGTGCAGTTCCCCCAAGTACCTCGTATCCGTGTTCGCGCAACAACTTTGGCGGTGCGGTTACCGATCCTTGCAACGCGACTCCCACGGCGAACGTCCTAAAGAGCAAAGCCAACGACGTCACCAGTTCAGGCGGCCGCGCGGCGCTGCGGGTCGAGCTGAACGATTCCTGGACGGTCACGCCGACCGTGATGTATCAGTATCAGAAGTCCAACGGCAACTTTACCTTCAACCCCCAGAAGGGCGACCGGAAGCCGAGCGGTGAAACGATTCCCCGCCGCGTTGACCCGGCTAAACTGACGGTGGACGATTTCACGTTTGGCCGCAACGTCGACCAGTGGTACCAGACGGCGTTGTTGGTCGAAGGCAAAATCGGTAACTTCGATGTGTTGTACTCCGGCGGTTACTTCAAGCGCCAGGTGTCGAATATTGTCGACTACACCGACTACACGGTGACCTATGACGGCTTTGGAACGGGCTATTCGAATTTTACAGATCCTGTCACCGGTATTATCGCCGACCCGACGCAGTACGTGGTGAACAAGGACAAGTACACGAAGATCAGCCACGAAATCCGGCTCTCCACGCCGCAGGACAATCGGCTGCGGGCCGTCGTCGGCGCGTTTTATCAGAAACAGACGGATGCCATTCGGGTGGAGTTCACCATCGATGGTCTGCCGCAGTACAACTGGGTCACCGGTCAGAAGGACGCGTTGTACGTCTCCGATCAGGACCGCACCGATCGTGACAAGGCGGTCTTCACGGAATTGACCTTTGATGTCACGGACAAGCTGAAGCTCACGGGCGGCATCCGCCAGTTCTGGGTCGACAACACCCTGTACGGGTTCTTCGGTTATGGTCCAAATCCACTCATCCCCGGCGGCAGCCCGGCGACGGGACAAAAGTTCTGTGCTGGTTTTGCTGACGGCACTGTGGTGTTTTTCCCGGGTGGAGATACGTCGCGGCCCTGTATCAATACCGATAAGCGGCTTACTGAAACGGGCGAGACGCACAAGGTCAACCTGACGTATCAAATAGATTCCGACCACATGGTGTATGGCACCTACTCGACCGGATTCCGGCCGGGCGGCAACAACCGGCGGCCGGAAGTCGTGGCGTATAAGTCGGACAAGCTCACTAATTATGAGTTGGGCTGGAAGACAGCCTGGTTCGACCGGCGCGTGCGCTTCAACGGCGCCGTCTTCCTTGAGAAGTGGAAGGGCGTGCAGGTCGGCGTTCAGGGTGTGAACGGCATCACCTCGATCCTGAACGCAGGCCAAGCCGAGTCCAAGGGCATCGAGGGCGATCTGTCATGGGCGGCGACCGATGCACTGACGCTTTCCGCATCGGCCACTTATGTGAAGGCCAAGCTGTCGGCCAACTTCTGCACTGCGCCGAATGGTATCACATCGGATTGTGTCGCCAACCCACCGCCTCCGTTACCAGGTCAGCCTAAGCCTCCGAAGTTGATTGCTCCGTCTGGAACGCAGCTGCCGGTCACTCCGAAGGTGAAGGTCGCGGGGACGGCCCGCTACCGGTTCAACGTGGGCGACCTTGACAGCTTCGTGCAGGGTTCGGTGATCCATCAGGGTTCAAAGACCTACAGCCTGGAAGCGGGCGACAATGACATCATCGGCGACATCCCGGCATTCACCAGCTTTGACCTGTCGGCGGGAACGGGCAGGGGTAACTGGCATCTGGAGGCCTATATCGAAAACGTGACGGACGAGCGCGGCATCATCGGTCGTGTCTCCCAGTGCGGACAAGACGCATGTCGCGCAAATGCCCGTGCTTATGGCATCAAACCGCTCAACTTCGGCATCAAGTTCGGCCAGAAATTCTAGGACGTTTGATTGAGTCGGCGATAGCGTCGATTGATGATCATTGGGTGCTCCGCCGGCAAGGCGGAGCACCCATTTTTTTTCCAGCAGCCGGACTTCACTCGTGAGCCATTCCGATCCCCATCCGGCTGCGAGCGCACCGCGCGCCTTCGCCGCGCTTGCCAATCGCGATTTTCGCCTGTACTTCTGCTTCGCCGCCGCCGCGATCATGGCCGATAACGTCGAGCATGTGATCAGCTACTGGGTCATGTATCAGAAATTCCATTCGCCAGCCCTGGGCGGGTTCGCGGTGATCTCGCATTGGGTGCCACATCTGCTGTTCGCCGCCTACAGCGGCACACTGGCGGACCGCTTCGATGTGCGGCGCCTCATTCAGGTGGGCATGCTGCTGCTCATGAGCGTTTCGGTGAGTTGGGGCGTCCTTTTCTACACCGACACGGTGCAGGTGTGGAAGGCGATGCTGCTGCTGGTTGCCCATGGCATGGCAGGCGTCATTTGGCTGCCCGCCTCGCAGGTGCTGATACATCAGATGGTGCGGCCGCAGGATCTGCCCAGCGCCGTGCGCTTGAATGCCACCGGTCGCTACATGGGTTTTCTGATCGGTCCGGCCGTGGGCGCGGGGTTGCTGCTGGCGTTCGGTCCGGTGCATGGCATCTGGATCAACTCGCTGATCTGTGCGCCCCTGTTCCTTTGGCTGATCCGGGCGCCCTACGGCGCGGCCGTTGCGGGGTGGCGGCCGCCACCGCGCGCGTTGCGCGGCTTGGCCGACATCCGAGCCAGCCTGCGGGCGGTGGCGCAGAATCCGGTCCTGCTGTCGATGACTGCGCTGATCGGCGCATCCTCCTTTTTCGTCGGCAACGCCTATCAGGCGCAGATGCCGGGCTTTGCGCATTCCCTGGGCTATGGCCGCGCGGACTTCTCCTACAGCCTGCTGCTTGCGGCGGACGCCGCCGGCGGGCTGATCGCGGGCATCGTGCTGGAGAGCCGGTCGCTGCTGCCGCCGCGGGCGCGCACCGCGTTTTTCCTGGCCATGGTCTGGTCGGCGCTGCTGGCGGGTTTTGCGCTGGCCGGCTCCTACTGGCTGGCCATCGTACTGCTGTTCCTGGCCGGTTTCGTGGAGCTGGCGTTCAATGCGATGGCGCAGACGCTGGTGCAGCTGCATGCGCCGGCCGACAAGCGCGGCAGTATTATCGGGGTGTTCACCATGTCCAGCCTGGGGTTGCGCGCCTTCAGCGGCTTGAGTATCGGCGTGCTGGGTGAGAGCATTGGCATCCACCACTCCCTGGCGGTCAGCGCCGGTCTGTTGTTCCTCATTTACTTTGCGCTGCTGGTGTATCGGCGCTCGCGCGGTGACACAGGAGGTCCGGCTTGATAGGCGCCACCGCCATTTTCATCGCAACCATCGCCATCACGCTGCTGGGGATGTACGTGTCCCCGGCCATCACCGAGCGCGCGCTGCTGCGTCCTTATTTCGTGCAGCGGCAGCATCAGTACGAACGCCTCATCACCTGCGGCTTCGTGCACGCCGACATCCCGCACCTGCTGTTCAATATGCTGACGTTCTATTTCTTCGCCTTCGCCATCGAGCGTTATATCGGCACGCCGCGATTTTTGCTGCTGTACTTTGCCGGGCTGATCTGCAGCAGCGCCGGCACCGCCTTCAAGCATCGCAACGATCCCAACTATTCCTCCCTCGGCGCATCAGGCGCGATCCTGGCGGTGATGTTCGCCGCCATCGTGTACTTTCCGCATCAGAGTCTGATCCTCCTGCCCATTCCCATACCGATCCCGGCGCCGCTGTTTGCCGTCGGCTATCTGATCTACAGCTATTATTCCGCACGGCAATCCAAGGGCCGCGTCAATCACGACGCGCACATCGCCGGCGCGATCACCGGCCTGCTGTTCGTCGCCGTCACCGATCCGTTCGCCTACCGGGAGCTGGCCGGCATGCTGGGCTTCGCGGTCTGATCGCATGCGCGTCGCAGCCACCACGGAATTGAATCTGGCCTCGATCCGCGCGGCGCAGCGGCGCATCGCGACGATGATTCATCGCACGCCGGTGTTGACCAGCACGACCCTGGACGAGCAATTCGGCGCGAAACTGTTCTTCAAATGCGAGAACCTGCAGAAGACCGGCGCCTTCAAGGCGCGCGGCGCCACCAATGCCGTGTACGAACTGAGCCGCGCGGACGCGGCACGCGGCGTGGTGACGCATTCCTCCGGCAATCACGCGGCGGCGCTGGCGCGCGCGGCGCGCTTGCGCGGGATTCCGGCGCACATCGTCATGCCCGACAACGCGCCTCAGTCCAAGCAGGCCTCGGTGCGCCGCTACGGCGGGCAGATCGTGCTGTGCGCACCCACGATCGCGGCGCGCGAAGCCAGCGCCGCCGCCCTGCAGGCGCAGACCGGCGCGCGGCTGGTGCATCCCTACAACGACTTGAGCGTCATGGCCGGGCAGGGCACCACGGCGCTGGAATTCCTCGAGCAGGTCCCGGATCTCGATGTCATCATTTGTCCCGTCGGCGGCGGTGGCCATCTGGCCGGCATCGCGGTGGCGGCGAAGGCGATCAATCCACGCATCCTGGTCATCGGCGCTGAGCCTGCCGGCGCGGACGATGCGGCGCGTTCGTTCAAGGCGGGACGAATCTTTCCGAGCCTGTCGCCGCGCAGCATCGCCGACGGATTGCTGTCCTCGCTCGGTGAGCTGAGCTTTGCGCACATCAAGGTGCATGTGGACGACATCGTCACGGTCACCGAAAGCGCCATCGTTGCTTCCATGCGCTCGATCTGGGAAGTGCTTAAAATCATCGTCGAGCCGTCGGGGGCCGTGGGGCTTGCCGCCGCCGAGCTGATCGCGCCGCTGCGGACCGGTGCACGCATCGGCATCGTATTGACGGGCGGCAATCTGGATTTGGACAAACTACCCTGGCAAAGAGAAGCGCATGAGTGAATCGATCGACAAGAGGCTGGCTGATTTGGGCATCGTGCTGCCCGCGTCCATCGCACCCATGGCGAACTATGTGCCCAGCGTGATCAGCGGCAATCTGCTGTTCATCTCAGGGCAGGGCGCCACGGACGATGACGGCAAGTGGCTGGCGGGGCGCGTCGGGGATCAGGTCACGACGGCCGAGGGCTACGCGCGGGCGCGCCGCACCGGCCTGCGCGTGCTGTCCGTGGTGAAGCAGGCGCTGGGGTCGCTGGACCGGGTGCAGCGTGTCGTGAAGGTGCTGGGTTTCGTGAACGCCACGGCGGATTTCACCGATCACCCGGCAGTGGTCAACGGCTGCTCGGATTTGCTGGTGGAGGTGTTCGGCGAGCGCGGACGCCATGCGCGCTCGGCGCTCGGCGTCGGCGGCCTGCCGGTGAACCTGAGCGTGGAAATCGAAGCCATCATCGAGTTTCGCTGAGCAAGGCTTGAGAAGGGGAAAAAATGCGTACGTTAAATTCCAATGCAAGGTCAGTGCTTCTCTCGGTCTTGCTGTGCATTGCGGTCGCGGCTCCGGCTGCACCGCCTCAGGGGGTGGAGGGCGTCGCGCATGTCGTCCTCGTCAGCATCGACGGTCTGCGCCCCGACATGGCCCTGCGCGCCAACATGCCCAACCTGCGTGCGCTGATGGCTGCGGGCGCGTTCACGTTCTGGGCCAGGACCACTGCGTTGTCGGTGACCTTGCCCTCGCACACCAGCATGCTCACCGGATTTGCGCCGGCGAAGCACGGCATCGATTGGAATCGCGATCTGCCCTTGAGCGAGCCGGTGTATCCCTTGCGGCCCACGGTATTGGAGTTGGCGACGCGCGCCGGACTATCGACGGCCATGGCGGCCGGGAAATCCAAATTCGCAGTCTTGAACAAGCCGGGCACCATCACCCATGTGTTCGTGCCGGCGGCGGCCAACAGCAGCGTCGATGACGACACGGTCGCGGCGCACGCGGTGGAGATGATCGGCCTCTACAAGCCGGCGCTGTTGTTCGTTCACTTCCCCGGTGTGGACCTGGCGGGGCACGAAAAAGGCTGGGGCTCGATCGAACAGCTCGCAGCGGTCGAGCACGTGGATGCTCAGCTGGGCAGGGTGCTGGCCGCGCTGGATGCCGCTGGCATTCGCGCCGTCACCGCCATCATCGTATCGGCCGATCACGGCGGTGCGGGGCGCACTCACGGCCCTGACGATGCGCGCAGCCGCCATATCCCCTGGGTGCTCGCCGGCCCCGGTGTCAAACGCGGTTTCGATCTGACCCAGATTGAAGAGCGGGAAGTGCGCACCGAAGATACGGCGGCGACGGTGGGCTATCTGTTGGGTTTGAACACCGGCAAGCTCGACGGGAATCCGGTGTTGGAGGCGTTTGCCAGGTGATCCTGTTGACACTGAACGGTGCAGACCCTATCGTGCGCACGGCAAAAAGCCGGCGCTCAAGCGGGTCAAAAAGAAAACCAGGTGCGATCTGAATCTGCAGCTCACGTCTTCGCAACCAGCGAATACGTTCCCGATAATATTCTTAATAATGAACACTTTGCCGCACAAACCGGCAAACCACTTGAATGGTTTGTTCGGCGAACCGGCATCCTGGAACGGCGCCGTGCCGGCCCCCAGGAAAGCAGTTCCAGCATGGCCGTGCGCGCCGTGCGCAATCTACTGGACTCCATCGGCGCCTGGCCGGTGCCGGTCGACCTGGTGATCTCCGCCTCGTACACGCCGCATGACACCATCGGCACCACCGCGCACCACGTGCAGCGCGAGTTTGCGCTGCGCGATGCCAAGGTGTTCGAGCTCTCCTCGGCCTGCTCCTCCTTCCTGAACGCACTCGAGGTCGGCGCCACCTTCATCGAGGCCGGCCGGTCGCGCTGCGCGCTGTTGGTCGCCACCGAACACAACAGTCATTTCAGCGACGATGACAGCAATCACCTGTGGGGCGATGGGGCCGCCGCCGTGTTGCTGGCACCGGCGGGGTCGTTTCGCATACTGGCCACCCTGACCCGCGGCCGCGCGGATCTGGGCCGCGGCCCGGAAGCGGTGAGCATGCGGCCGCGGGCGGGCGGCCTGCAGATGCCGCATGGGCGCGAGGTGTTTCATCACGCCGTGAATGAAATGGAGCAGATCAGCGCCGACATCCTCAAGCAGGCCGGTTTGGGCATCGCAGATATTTGCCTGCTGGTGCCGCACCAGGCCAATCTGCGGATTCTGCATGCGCTGGGAGAGCGCATGAAAATTCCCGCGGATCGCGTCGCAGTCACCATCGACCGGCTCGGCAACACCGGCAGCGCCAGTGTGCCCATCACCTTGCACCGCAATGCGCAGCGCGTTCCGATGGGCGGCAAGGTGTTGCTGGTTTCCTTCGGCGGCGGCTACTCGGTCGGTGCTGCGCTGCTGGAGCGCGTCTGACCCGGGATCAGATGACGAGGTTGTAGTAGTAAAACTCCTCGTCCCGCACCCACCCCAGCTGTTCGTACGCACGCTGTGCGGGCTGATTGTCGATGGCCGTGGCCAGATTGACCTCACTCGCGCCGGTCTCCACTGCCAAGGCGTGAGCCTTGTCCAGCAGCATTCGCGCCACGCCGAGCTTGCGCGAGTCGGGAGCCACGAACAAGTCGTACAGTATCCACACCCGCCGCAGCGACAGGGAACTGAAGGAGGGATATAGCTGCATGAAACCCGCAGGGCGCCCTTGCGCGAACACCAGGAACACGCGCGACTCGCCGCGCTGAATCCGGTCGCGCAGAAAGCCGCGGCAGGCCTCCAGATCCGAGGGGAACTTGTAGAACTGCCGGTAGCCGTCGAACAGTCCGGCGGCGGCTTCGATGTGGTCGATGCCGGCTTCAATCAACTGGAGTTGTTTCATGCTTCTTTAGAATTCGTTAGTGTGTCTAATAATTTAACATTAACAGTTGGTTGCGCGATTAATTTAATATCTGATCTGAAGCGCGAGATGCGCGGATTCTGTGGGCAGCGTTTGATCGGCCGCCCCTTGGGGTTTATCATTTGCGCTGCGACAAATTTTCAATGTTTGGTCAGGGTAGACCCGCCGTATGGAAAAACAACAGCACTGGCATGCAGTGAGCGTGATCGCCGACGGCAACGCCTGTCAAGAAGCGCAAATGCTGTCGGAGGTTCGCTTCCTGTCCGGTGATGCGCCGCGTCTGCCGCTGAATCAATGCGCCAACCCGGCGCAATGCCGCTGCCGCTACCGGCATCATGCGGACCGGCGTGCGGGTCCGCGCCGGGCGGTGGAAAATTTCCGCCCGCCGCGCGCTTGGCGCGGCGAGGATCATCGCGTACAGCGTGGACGCCGCTCCACCGACTAAGGCACCCTCTAGACTTCATTGCCTGCGGTGCGGATCTCGCGCTAGGCTGCGCTGCGCTGTTGGATCCCGTTCTTCTCTGAGCTGACCCGTCCATGTGGATCGTACAAGTCGCCCTGCGGCGGCCCCTCACCTTTATCGCGTTGAGCCTGCTCATCGTCCTGCTCGGCCTGTTCACGCTCGCGCGCACCGCCACCGACATCTTCCCCAGCATCAAGATCCCCATCATCGCGACCATCTGGTATTACTCGGGCCTGCCGCCCGAGGACATGGCCAGCCGCATCGTGCTGGGCACGGAGCGAAATGCGCAGACATTGATCACCGATATCGAGCATACCGAGTCGCAATCGCTGAACGGCATTTCGGTCGTGAAGATGTTCTTTCAGCCGGACGTGAATCAGGATCTGGCCTATGCGCAGATCGCCGCGGTGTCCTCCTCTCAGCTGCGCGGCATGCCGCCGGGCACCAATGCGCCATTCGTACTGGCGTACAACGCCTCGACCGTGCCCGTCATGCAGCTGGCGCTGTCCAGCTCAACGCTGTCGGAAGCCACCCTCAACGACATTGCCTTCACCTCGATCCGCACCGGGCTTGCCACGGTGCAGGGCGTCGCGGTTCCCTATCCTTACGGCGGCCGGCAGCGTCAGATCCAGGTCGACCTTGACCCGCAGGCGTTGCGGGCCAACGGGTTGTCGGCGCTGGATGTGTCCAACGCCATTTCCGCGCAGAATCTGACTCTGCCGGCCGGCACGCAGAAAATCGGCGAGCTGGAATACTTCATCAAGCTGAACTCCGGCACCAAGACTGCCGAGGCGATCAACGACCTGCCGGTGCGCTATTCGCATGGCAGCGTGCTGCGCGTGGGCGATGTCGCGCATGTCCGCGACGGCTCCTCGGCGCAAACGAACATCGTGCGGCTGGAAGGGCAACGGGCCGTCCTGCTCAACGTGCTCAAATCCGGCACCGCCTCCACGCTGGATGTGATCGCCCGGGTCAATGAAAAAATGAAAGCGATCCGCGCCACGTTGCCGCCGGAGTTGTCGGTTCGGGCGATCGGGGATCAGTCGATATTCGTGCGCGCCGCCGTGCAGGGCGTGATCCGTGAGGGATTGATCGCAGCGGCGCTCACGGCCGTCATGATCCTGCTGTTCCTGGGCAACTGGCGCAGCACGCTGATCATCGCCATTTCCATTCCGCTGGCGGCGCTGACCTCGATCATCTGCCTGTCGGCGCTGGGCGAAACCATGAACATCATGACGCTCGGCGGGCTTGCGCTCGCGGTCGGCATTCTGGTGGATGATGCCACGGTGACCATCGAAAACATCAGCACGCACCTGGAGATGGGCAAAGACGTCGAGCAGGCCATCATGGACGGCGCACAGCAAATCGCGCTGCCGGCCTTCGTCTCGACGCTGGCCATCTGCATCGTGTTCATCCCCATGTTCTTTCTCACCGGCATTGCGAAGTTCCTGTTCGTGCCGCTGGCGGAGGCCGTGGTGTTCGCCATGCTGGCCTCCTATGTGCTGTCGCGCACGCTGGTGCCGACGCTGGCCAAGTACTGGCTGAGCACGCATGACCCGGGCCGCGCGCACGGCGCGCACGGCGTGTTTGCACGCTGGCAGCAGCGCTTCGAACAGGGCTTTGCGCAGATGCGCGAGCGCTATGCGCTGTGGCTGAAGGCTGCACTGCAGGCCGAGTATCGATTCGTAAGCGTGTTTCTGGCGGTGATGGCGTCTTCGGCGCTGCTGGCCTTTCCGCTGGGTCCACTGCCCGGGCTGGGCCAGGACTTTTTCCCGGCTGTCGATGCCGGTCAGATCAAGCTGCACATGCGCGCCCGCGCCGGCACGCGCATCGAAGAAACGGCCGCGCTGGCCGATGCGGTGGAAGCGAGCGTGCGGCGGACGATCCCGCGCAACGAGATTGCCAGCATCGTGGATAACATCGGGGTTCCTTACAGCGGCATCAACCTGGCCTACAGCACCTCGAACCCGGTGGGTCCGTCGGATGCGGATATCTTCATTTCACTCAACCCGGGCCATTCTCGCACCGACGGCCATATACGCGCCCTGCGACGCGCACTTCCACCGCAGTTTCCGCCCGTTGCGTTTTCGTTCCTTCCCGCCGACATCGTCAATCAGATTCTGAACTTCGGATTGCCGGCGCCCATCGATGTGCAGATCGCCGGCTTCGACGTGAGCGGCAATCGCGAGTACGCCAATGAACTGGTGCGCAGGATCCGGCTGATTGTGGGCGCCGTCGACGTGCATGTTCATCAGCTGTTTGACTACCCGCAGATCAATGTCGATGTCGATCGCACGCGAGCGCAGCAACTGGGCTTGACGCAGCAGGCCATCGCCAACAATCTGCTCATCTCCTTGTCCGGCAGCTTCCAGACCCAGCCCTCGTTCTGGTTGGATCCGGTCACCAGCGCTCCGTACGCGGTGATTGCCCAAACCCCGCAATATCGGCTCAACTCCCTGGCGGATCTCAAGGTGACGCCGATTTCCAGCGGCGCGGAATCCTCCGCCATGCCGCAGGTGCTGGGCAATGTCGCGGCCTTCAGCCGCAGCGTCGGCCCGGCCGTTGTGAGCCACTACAACGCCAAGCCCGTCATCGATGTGTTTGCCTCGATACAAGGCTCGGACCTGGGTTACGTCGCCAATCGCGTGCGCGAGGTGCTTGCAAACTCGGCGCACGAGATTCCCAAGGGCTCCACCGTCAGCGTGCGCGGCCAGGCCGAGACGATGATCGGCTCGTTCAATGGGCTGCTGCTCGGCCTCGCCGGCGCGGTGATCCTGGTCTACCTGCTCATCGTGGTGAATTTCCAATCCTGGCTCGACCCGTTCATCATCATCACCGGCCTGCCCGCGGCGCTGGCAGGCATCGTGTGGATGCTGTTTCTGACGCACACCACGGTCAGCGTACCGGCGCTGATCGGCGCCATCATGTGCATGGGCGTCGCCACCGCCAACAGCATTCTGGTGGTGAGCGTCGCGCGCACCCGGCTGGATGCCGGCGCCGATGCCTATACGGCAGCCGTTGAGGCGGGCGTTGCACGCATCCGTCCGGTGCTGATGACCGCACTGGCCATGATCATCGGCATGGTGCCGATGGCGCTGGGGTTGGGCGAGGGCGGCGAGCAGAATGCGCCATTGGGGCGCTCCGTTATCGGCGGTTTGATTTTCGCAACGGTTGCGACATTATTTTTCGTGCCGGCGGTGTTCAGTCTGATCCATCGACGGACGAGGCCCGCGGCCGGAGTGACCGAATGACTGACGATCCGATGCAAGCGATGCCTCGCGGGACGACGCCTCGCCAGGCGACGCATCGCCGCTACGCCTGGGGCGCCTTGATCGTGGCACTGGTGCTGGCGGGGTGGGGCATCGCCTCGCGTCTGCACTCGCGCAATGCGCTCGCCCGCGAGGCAGCCGCCTCGGCGGTGCTCATCGTGCAGGTGATCCGGCCGGTGCCGGCGGAGGCGGCGGATTCGCTGGTGTTGCCGGCGAACGTGCAGGCATTCGCCGACGCCCCGATCTACGCGCGAACCAACGGCTATTTGCGGCGCCGGCTGGTGGATATCGGCAGCCGCGTGAAGAAGGGCCAGCTGCTGGCGGAAATCGACACACCGGAGGTGGCGCAGCAGATCGTGCAGGCCGAGGCGGGTCTTGCCACCGCGGCGGCGAATGAGCGGCTGGCGCAATCCACGGCGGCGCGCTGGTCCGCCATGCTCGTCAGCGACTCGGTGGCAAGGCAGGACGTGGATGAAAAGCTCGCCGATGCGGCCGCCAAGCATGCCGATCTGGCGGCGGCGCAGGCGAATCTCAACCGGCTGCGACAACTCGGGGATTTTCGGCGCATCGTTGCGCCTTTCGATGGCGTCATCACGGCGCGCGGCACCGATGTCGGCGCGCTGGTCACGGCGGGCAGCGGCCCGAGCGCCGGCTTGGAGTTGTTTCACATCCAGGCAGTGGAAAAATTGCGCGTGTACGTAAACGTCCCGCAGGCTTACGCACCCTTCATCAAGGTGGGCGGCCGCGCGCAGCTGCGGGTCGCGGAGCAAAGCGGACAGGGATTCCCGGCGCGCGTCGTCAGCACCGCGGAGTCGCTGGATCAGTCCTCGCGAACCTTGCTCACGCAACTCGAAGTGGACAATGCGCAGGCCGCCATCCGCCCGGGTTCTTACGGTGAGGCCGCGTTCGAGTTTCCCGGCGGCCGCGGCAGTCTGCGCATTCCCGCCAATTGCCTGCTGTTTCGTGCCGAAGGCTTGAGCGTCGCCCTCGTCGATGCCGGCAATCGCCTGCAGATCCGGCCGATTTTGCTGGGCCGGGATTTTGGAAAAGAAGTCGAGGTTCTCAGCGGCCTGAGCGCCGAAGATCGCGTCGTCATCAATCCGCCGGATTCGGCGCTGAGCGGCGCCGCCGTGCAGCTCGCGGCGGCACGGCCATGATTTGTCCGGAGCGCAGACTATGAATGAGCGGGTGAGTGCAGAAGGTTTGCTGGTTTCGCCGGAAACCCCCGTGACCTGCCCGAAATGCGAGCATGAATTCAGCCTCGCGCAAGGATTTGCGAAGCGCGCGCTGGAAGGGTTGGAGCAGGCGAGCGCGCTGGCGCTGGCGGATCTGCGCAGCACCGAGCGGGAGGAAGCGCGCAAGCGGGTCGAGAGCCTGGCGGCTGAGCGTACACGCGGTTTCGAACAGCAGATCGCTGAGCTGAAAAAGGTGCTGGGCGCGCAGGCCGACGCGGCGAAGGCACAGGCCGCGGAATTGTTCGCGCAAGAGCGCGGCAACCTGGAGAAGCGGCTGGCGGAACAGGCCGAAACCGTGCGCGGCCTGCGCGCGCAGGAATTGGATTTGCGGCGTGAGAAGACGGCGATCGAGGACCGCGCCGCGGGCCTTGAAGTGGAGGTCGTGCGCAAACTGGATGCGGAGCGCGCAGGCCTGGAGGCCAAGGTGCGCGCTCAGGAGCAGGAGCGCTCGGCGCTGGAAAAGGCCGACCTGCAGAAGAAGCTGGACGATGCCGGCGAGCAGCTGGCGGCCGCGCAGCGCAAGATGGAGCAGGGCTCGCAGCAGCTGCAGGGCGAGGTCCTGGAGCTTGCAGTGGAGGAATCGCTGCGGCGCAGTTTTCCGATCGATGCATTCGAAGAGGTCAAGAAGGGCGCGCGCGGCGGCGATATCATCCACCGTGTCATGACGCGCACCGGCCAGGTGGCCGGGACCATCCTGTGGGAAATCAAGCGCGCCAAGGAGTGGAGCGCGCCCTGGGTGCCCAAGCTCAAGGAGGACATGCGCGCCTGCGGCGCGGACCTCGGGGTCATCGTGACGCTGGCCGCGCCGAAGGAATTTGCAGCGGCGCAGGCGTTCGGATTGCACGAAGACATCTGGGTGAGCGGCTGGTCGACGGCGCTGCCGCTGGCGCAATGCCTGCGCTCGGGCGTGCTCGATGTGCACAAGCAGCGACTGGTGAGCGCCGGCAAGGGCGAGAGCATGGAGGCCGTCTATGACTACGTCACCAGCGTGCAGTTCGCGCAGAAAATAAAGGCGGTGGTGGACTCCTTCAAGCGCATGCGCGAGGAGCTCGAATCCGAACGCACTTCCACTCTGCAGCGATGGGCGCGGCGCGACAAGCAGATCGGACTGGCGATGACCGAACTTATCGGCATCGCCGGCGAGGTTCAAGGCTTGTCCAAACAAGAGTTGCCGGTGCTGGAACTGCAGCCTGACGAAGCGGCGGACAAGGATTGAATTGAGCGTTCAGTTGCCGTCGCCCGGATCTGGTGCGCCGTCTCAACCCTTGATGGTGAATCCGCCGTCGACCACCAGCGTTGCGCCCGTGACGAAGGAGGCTGCATCGCTGATGAGGAAATGGATCGCAGCGGCGATTTCCGCAGGTTCCGCCACTCGACCCAACAGCGCGTAGCCCTGCGTCCTGCGACGTAAATCCTCTTCGCTCACGCCGCGCGCCGCCGCGGCGCGAATGTGATGATCCGTCATGGTTGCGCCCGGGCAGATGGCGTTGACGCGCACGCCGTCGCGGCCGTGATCCACCGCCAGACTGCGCATCAGGCCGATCACGCCGGCCTTGGTCATGTCGTAGACCGTCATGCCTGCGGGCGAGAGGAGCGCGTTGATCGAGGACACGAGCACGATGCGCCCGTCGCGCTGCGCAATCATCGCCGGCAGCACCGCGCGGCAGGCGTTGGCCACGCCTTTCAGATTGACCGACACAAGCTGCTCCCAATGCGCATCGTCGGTGTCCAGCAAGCGCCCCGCGCTTTGCACGCCGGCGTTGCCCACCAGCGCATCGATGCGGCCCCAGCGCTGCAGCGCCGTTTGTGCGGCGGCCTGACAATCTGCCCACTGCGCCACATTGCAGGCCACGCCGAATGCCTCGATGCCGTGGCGGCGCTGCGCATCCTGCGCGGCGGATTGTGCGGCCGCGGCGTCGATATCGGCGGCGATCACGCGATAGCCGCGCGCCGCAAAATAATCCACGCAGGCCCGGCCGATGCCGGCGCCGCCGCCGGTGACGAGGCAAACCGGTTGAGCGGACATCAGGAAGCCTTCGGCCGTGGCTGATAGTCAACGACACAAGTGCCGCCGTGGCGCTGCATGCTGTGCACGTCGTACTGCTGCAGTTCGATGAAGATACCGTTGGGGTCGCGGCAGGTGACCATCCAGGTGTGATCCGATTCCAGTTTCTTCTCGCTCGCTGCGTAGCCCGCTGCGAGCAGCGCGCCTCGCACCGCATCCAGATTGTCTGCCTCGATGGCGAAATGGCGCACCGCGCCTTCGCTGCGCACGCTGTCGACGCGGATCACCTCGATGAACGTGGCATCGTCGAACTTCAAGTAGTACCCGACCAGCATCTCCTGTTTGTTGCGGAACTCGAATTGGCGGCGGATTCCCAGGCATGCGTAGAATTTCTCGGTGCCCTCCAGATCGGCGGATTCGATGCAGACATGCGCAAGCTTGATCATGGGCGAATGGTCCTAGTTCAATGTCCAGTCGAACAGCACGCCGAGCGCCTCGTGACGCCGGTCGCTGGCCAGCTCGTACGCGGCCGCACACTCTTGCGGCCGGAACTCGTGCGTGATGAGTCCTTCCAGCGCAAAGGCGCCCGAGCGCATGTGCTGAAAAAACATCGCATCGATGCGCCGCTGCGTGAATCCGCCGCGGTCGTGGTGATCGTGCGTGGCGGTGATGGTCAATCCCTTGGTCATGAGGTCCGAACTCAAGGTCTGACGGCTGGGATAGCCGGTGTCTCCCAGCAGGATCACCTTGCCGAACAGACCAGCAAGCCCGAGCGCCTGCGAGAACACGACCGGATTGCCGGTGGTGTCCACGACGATCTCGAAGCCCTCGCCTTGCGAGCAACGCAGCAAGGCAGCGCGCGTCTGCTCGATCGGGCCTTCGAAGATATCCGTGGCGCCGCCGCGCCTCGCCAGCGCCAGCCGCAACGCCGACAGGTCCGACACGGCGATGCTGCGCATGTCCGCGCATGCCGCCCAACGCAGCGCCATCTGTCCCACCGGGCCTGCGCCGATGATCAGCACCTGACCGCCCAATCCGAAGGGCGCGGCGTTCGCGGCGCGAAATGCGGTTTTTGCCAGTCCGCACCAACAGGCCGATTTGGGATCCAGATCCGCCGGCACCGGCGAGCATTGCGCCGCGGGCAGCGTGGCATCCGAGGTATGCGCCATGCGCATGAACACGCCCTCGCCCAGTTCGGCGATGACGCCGACGGCCTGCACGCCGGTCTTAATCTGTGGAAACGAGAAGCGCGCGGCGAAATGGGTTCCCGGATCGTAGCGGGCATGAAGGATGGTGGTTTCGGTGCCGATGCTCATGAGACTGAACAGCGTGTGGACGCTGACTTCACCCGCCGCCGGCGGCCGCGGTTCGAAGGTCTCGTAGCGCACCTGCCCTTTTTCGGGGAATATGATCCGGCTGCCCATTACACCGCCGCGCCCGTCAACCGCTGTCCGCCGGTGGCTCGCCACCGGCGCTCCACCACGGCGTGCCCGACACGCCGCGCAGGAACTGATCGCGCGCCGCATCGTCCTGCGCCCACATCGTGGCGAGAACTTTCTTGGAAATGTCATCTGCGGGCCAGCGCAGCTGCGCGCCGTCGGATTTTGAAATTCGCACCAGCAAATTGCCGATGATGTCCGGACTGAACGCCTGCGGCAGCCGCTTGCGCAACTCGCGCTGCCGATGCTCGACGAAGCCGCGATACGGCGAGCCGGCCGGGTAGCTGTCGGGCAGCAATTCCTGGCCCGGCATGCTCGAGGCAAAGATGCCGGTCGCATACAGCCCGGCCTGCACCAGCGCCAGCTTGATGTTCCAGCGGTCGATCTCGTGGCGCAGCGCTTCGGTGGCTCCTTCGACGGCGAATTTGCTGGCCGTGTAGGCGACGTCGCCGGGAAGTCCGGCGATGCCCGACAAGGAACTGATCATGATGATGTAGCCGCCGCGTTGCCGGCGCATGTGCGGCAGGACGGCGCGGGCCAGCAGGAAGGGCGCGAAGAAGTTGGTCTCCATGACCTCGCGCAGCGCCGCCTCGTCCAGGTCCTCGAAGGCGCCGGCGCGCAAGACGCCGGCGTTGTTCACCAAGACATCGATGCGGCCGCTTTCCTTGACGATGCGCTCGAGCAGGGCGGAGAAACTGGCAGGCTGGGTAACATCCAGTTCAAGCGGGCGGATGTCCAGCGATTCGCTGCGTGCCAGGGCCTGCAGATCGCCGGCCTTGCGCAGAGTGCGCATCGAGGCGTAAACGGTGTCGCCATTGCGGCCGAAGGCGCGAGCGGCCGCGGCGCCAAATCCGCTGCTGCAACCGGTGATCAATACGACTGACATGGTTTCATTCTCCTGGGTAGGTGAGCCCGATCTGACGGCGGATGGTGTCCATCGTGTGCATGATGGACAGCGTTTCCCGCAGCGGCATGATCGGACTTTCGCGCCGTCCGGCGCGCAGCGCCTCGTGCACTTCAAGCAGCTGATACCCATAGCCGCTGCCCTGGATTGGAAAATCCCTGACCGACTCCGCACCATCCTTGTCCCACAGGGTCAGCCGGGTCGGCTTGAAGACGGGCGCACCGATGCGCAACCGCCCCGCATCCCCCAGAATCTCCAGGTCCGGTGATCGGCGGGCATGCAAGGACACGTACAGCAGGGCGGTGGCGCCACCGGCGTGCTCGAGCAGGATGGCATCCTGTTCATCCACGCCGGTGGGGCCGATCCGGCCGGTCGCCTGGATGCGGGTGGGCGGGCCCAGCAGCATCGATGTCAGCGACAGCAGGTACACGCCGGCGTCAAGCAGAACGCCGCCGCCGAGCGCGCGGTTGAGCAGGTAATGATCGGCACCGCGGTCGGGAATGAAGGCGCCTCCGCCGACCATCATCTGCACCTGCCCGATGGCGCCGGATGCAACGAGCGAACGCACCTCGGCGATCGCCGGCAGAAACCGGCTCCACATGGCCTCCATTAGAAATGCGCCGCCGCGCTGCGCCGCCTGAATCACGCTCTGCGCTTCCACTGCATTGATTGTGAAAGGCTTTTCGCATAAAACGGCCTTGCCGGCCGCGGCTGCCTCGAGCATGCATTCGCGGTGCGCCGTGTGCGGCGTGGCGATGTAGAGGGCGTCGATGCCGGGGTCTTTTGCCAGGGCCCGGAAATCATCGAAGCAGCGAGCTGCGCCATACTGTTGCGAAAAAGCCCGGGCGGTCGGCATCTGCCGCGAAGCCACCGCCTCCAGCACTGCTGCGTCGGGCTGCATCGCCGTGATCTCGCGTGCCAGGACGCAGGCCATGCGGCCTGTTCCGACGATACCCCAGCGCACAGGCTTCATGATCCGCTTGCTCCGATCGGCCCCTTAAACATCGGCAAGCAGCTTAAATCATGTAACACTGAGAGCGTCCATAGTGCCTGGATGACATGTTCTAATTCTTTGCATTAGCATAGACGCACCGGTTCAGCTTGACGCGGGCGATTACTTATCGTCATGTGCTGAATTAGAAAGGATCGCTTGTTGGCTGATGGTGGTATTTTATCCTCAGACGAAGGGCTGCAAGCCGCAGAAGCGTGCGGCGTCGGTTGCGCGATGTCAGTTCGCGAAAAATTTGAATCAAACATGGGGTATGCAATGAAAAGAGTCTATCAAGTCGCTGCCGCGCTGCTGGCGGTTTCCCCGTTCAGCGGTTACGCGCCAGGCAGCACTGCGCATGCGCAGGACAGCAATGCCCTGGCGGAGATTGTGGTGACCGCGCAACGGCGCGTGGAGAATTTGCAGAAGGTTCCGATCAGCGTCACGGCGTTTTCCGGCGATGCGCTGGAGAAGGCCAATGTAAGAAGCGCCGCGGACTATCTGGTGCAAACCCCCAATGTGTCGTTCACCCAGGACAAGCAGTCGGGCTCTCGCGGCCTGGCCTTGGCGATTCGCGGCGTGAACAATCTGGTCACCGGCGAAAACGCTTTCGTCAACTCCTCGGGCATCTACCTGGATGAGTTCAGCATCGCCTCGGTGCCCAACGGCGTGGCCAATCCCTTCCTGCCCGACATGGAGCGGGTGGAAGTGCTGCGCGGGCCGCAGGGCACGACCTTCGGCCGCAATTCACTCGGTGGCGCGCTGAACCTCACCAGCCGCGCACCGACGGACAAATACGAAGGCTTTGTGCAGCTGGGCGTGGAAGGCTTCGAGGAACGCGGCGGCAACCAGGGCATCACCGCGGTCTACAACATGCCGTTCAGCGACACCTTCAAGATGCGCGCCATCGGCTTCTACGAAGACGGCAAGTCCAGGGTGAAGAACGTCTTTGGGGGCGGCAACCAGCCGGATCATCAATGGCTGAATCTACGGCTCAAGGGCGTTTGGACGCCCAGTTCAGCGACGCGCGTCAACTTCAGCCTGTTGTACGGCAAGGAAACGCAAGGCGGAGACGAGACGGTTCCCTCCGGTGTCATCGATCTGGATACAGCCGATACATTCGGCATTCCCGCCGCCATCGACCCGGGCACGGGATTCTGGGCGACCGGCAATTACAACAAGTTGAGCAACGATCTGCGCCAGCGCAACGATCTGCGCACCGTGATCGCGGTGATCAACGTAGCGCACGACATCAACGATCATCTGACCTGGAAGAACATCGTCGGCGGAATCGATTCGACCAATGACCGGTTCTTTGACAACGACCTGATCGGCGGCGCGGACGTGTTGTCGCGCACCAATAACTACAAAGGAAAGTCCTACAGTTTCGAAACGCGGCTCGATTCTCGCGGCGAGGTGTGGGGCTGGACGGTCGGCGCCATGTACGCGCAGGACAAGCAGGACCAGAACAACGACGTCGCGGTTTCCAGCAACCCGACAGCTGCTCTGCCGGGATACCCGGGCGGACTGTTGCCGCCATTCCCGGCCGGGTTGGGTCTGGCGATCAACACCAAGCGTTACAAGGTTGACAGCATCGCTGCGTTCGCGGATGCAACCTGGCATGTGAACGGCCAGACGGATTTGTTTGCCGGAGCGCGCTTCACCCGCGACAAGGTCACGCGTGGGCTGCAGGCCTTCGGCATCCGACCGGACAACCCGCCCTGCGGTCCGCCCTGCGGCCCGTTCTTCCAGAGCTTCATCAATTTCGCGCGTCCCGAAGCTGCCGGCGATGTCACCTACAATGATGTGACGCCACGCGTCGGTGTGCGCTTTCAGATGCTGGATGATGTCAGCGTCTACGCCACGATTTCCAAAGGCTACAAGGCGGGTGGACTCAGCACCGGCAATGCCGGCGGCACGAACG
This sequence comes from Pseudomonadota bacterium, assembly GCA_025357635.1. Lineage (GTDB taxonomy): Bacteria > Pseudomonadota > Gammaproteobacteria > Steroidobacterales > Steroidobacteraceae > TMP-86. The sequence continues at coordinate 78,661 of JANXOV010000082.1, read as the reverse complement.
ATCCGCTGGTGGTGCCTTTCAACAAGGAAACGCTGTGGAACTATGAGGTCGGGTTCAAGTCCGAATTCGCCGATCATCGCGTCCGCCTGAACGCGTCGGTGTTCCTCATGAAGTGGAAAGATCTGCAGATGGAGGCTTTCCGATTCCTGGTGCCCGGCGACCTGTCCACCAACTTCGAACAAACCATCAATATTCCCAAGGCCGAGGCCAAAGGCATGGAGATCGAGTTGACGGCGCGCGCCACGGAACACATGACACTGGGCGCATCCATCGGATTGTTGGATTCGGAGATTCTCGAGGAGCAGAATTGCGTCGCCTCGCCGAGTGATCCGGTGGCCAACCCGTGCGTCGGCGGGCACAAGCTCAGCACCATCACGGGCGGCTTCAATGTGGCCCTCAAGGGGCTGAGAGTTCCCAATTCCCCGAAGTCCACCATCAATCTGTACAGCGAGTATCGCGTGCCGTTCGGCACCAATTCAGGCTGGGCCCGGCTGGAGTTTCAGCATCGTGACAGCGTCTACAGCGACATCGAAGGCCTGACCAATCAACAGACGACGGGCCCTTCGCCGAACTCCGGCGTCGCACGGGTACTGCCGTACGGAGAATTCCCGTACAAAGTGCCCTCGTTCGATGTGTTCAATCTGCGCGCGGGATACGACTGGGAGCGCGCCTCACTCAATCTGTACGTGCAGAATCTGACGGGTGAGAACTACTACACCGGTTCCTACCAGAAGTTCGGTCTGAGCGGCATCCGCCTGCGGCCGAACCCGCGCACCATCGGCGGCAGCGTCACCTTCAGGTTCTGACGAACTGAAGCTTTGCGACACCCGGCCCGCGCAAGCAATACTTGCGCGGGCCGCGTCGTTTAAGGGGTTGGGATTGCGTTGAGAGGCTTGGCGCTGCGCGGCAGGCGCGCTACCAATTCCACAGCGTGCCGTCTTCCAGTCGGTTCACCGGCAGATAAGCCCGGGCGTACGGATACTTCTTCGCCAATGCCTCATCGATGTCCACCCCATGCCCCGGCGTTTCGCCGGCGTGCAATCGCCCTGCGGCGTAGGTGTAGTCATGCGGGAACACGGCATCTGTTTCCGGCGTGTGCCGCATGTATTCCTGCACGCCGAAATTTGGCACCGCCGTATTCAGATGCAGCGATGCGCCCATGCAGACCGGCGATAAGTCGGTAGCGCCGTGGCATCCCATGCGGACGTTGTACAGACCGGCGAAATCCGCGATGCGGCGCAGGTGGGTGATGCCGCCGGCATGCACGACGGTGGTGCGGATGTAGTCGATGAGCTGCTCTTCGACCAATTGCTTGCAGTCCCAGATGGTGTTGAAGACCTCGCCTACCGCCAGCGGCGTGACCGTGTGCTGCCGGATGAGACGGAAATTGGCCTGGTTTTCCGCCGGCGTTGGGTCCTCCATCCAGAACAGCGCGTAGGGCTCCAGTGACTTGCCAAGGCGCGCCGCTTCGATGGGCGTCAGCCGGTGGTGCACGTCGTGCAGCAGGCGCGGGCCGTTGCCGAAGCGCACGCGCAGCGCCTCGAACAGCTTCGGCACATGCGCCAGATATTTCTCGGTGGACCAGAGGTTCTCCGTGGGCAGATCCGCATCCGCCGGCTCGTAGAACAGCTTGTCCCCGGATACGCCATAGGTGCTGGCCATGCCCGGAATGCCGGTCTGGGCGCGGATGGCCAGATAGCCCAGTTCCAGATACCGCTGCACTTCATCGCTGGTCTCGGCGATGTCGCGCCCGTTGGCGTGGCCGTAAACCATCACGCCGCTGCGGCTGCGGCCTCCGAGCAGTTGATACAACGGCAGGTTGGCGGCCTTGGCCTTGATGTCCCACAGCGCCGTATCCACCGCCGCAATGGCGCTCATGGTCACCGGGCCGCGCCGCCAGTACGCGCCGCGGTACAGGTACTGCCAGATGTCCTCGATCTGATGCGCGTCGCGGCCGATCAGGCAGGGGATGACATGGTCGGTGAGATAGCTGACCACGGCCAACTCGCGGCCATTGAGCGTGGCATCGCCGATTCCGTGCAGTCCGGCGTCGGTGACGATCTTCAGTGTCACGAAGTTTCGTCCCGGACAGGTGACGATTACCCGTGCGTCGATTATTTTCATCTAGACTGCCTCCTCAGCAAGCTTCAACCCGTGTCGGAATTCAAAAGGATCATGCATGTCGCGCCGTCTGCCTCCGCTCAACGCCCTGGTCGTGTTCGAGGCCGCCGCGCGTCATCTGAGCTTCACGCGGGCGGCCGAGTCTTTGCACGTCACGCAGGCGGCCGTCAGTCACCAGATCAAGGCGCTTGAAGAATGGCTCGGCGTGGCGTTGTTTCACCGCATCGGCCGCGGGCAGGGTCTGGCGTTGACCGAATCCGGCCGCGAGTATCTGCCGCGCATCAGCGGTGCCTTTGAAACCATCCGCAGCGCCACCAGTTCGGTCATGGACAGCCGCCGGCAGCGTGTGCTGAACGTGGCAACGCTGGATTCCTTCGGGCTGCTGTGGCTGCTGCCGCGCCTCGGCCGGTTCCTGCGCGCACACCCCGGCATCGACGTGCGGATTCTGGCGGCGGATCTGGATGCGGACGCGCTGGCCAAGGGCGCCGTCAACATCGACATCCGCTACGGGGAGGGTGATTGGAGCGGTCTGGAGGTGACCTGCTTTCTGCGCGAGCGCATCTTCCCGGTCTGCAGTGCCTCGATCATCACCGAGCAGAAACCGCTGCGCGCGCCGGCGGATCTGAAATTTCATACCCTGCTGCATGATGTCATGGTCACCGACTGGCACGAGTGGCTGGCGGCCGCCGGCGTCACCGGGATCGAGGAGGAGCGGGGCCTGGGATTCAATCATTCGCATCTGGTGACCGCCGCCGCCATCAACGGCGACGGCGTGGCGCTGGGGCGCGGCGCGCTGGTCGCCGATGCTCTGCAAAAAGGCCTGCTGATCAAGCCGTTCGATTTGTCCTTGCCGTGCAAGTTTGCTTATCACGCGGTGTGCTCTCACGGCTCGGTCAGCGATCCGGTGGTGGCGGCATTTCGGGACTGGCTGATCGAAGAAGGCCGCATTTCACAGTCAGCGCTCGACGCCATCAGCGGCAACGCCTCACTTTGAAGCCTACCATGGCGGCCCCGCGACCCCAATTAGGGTTGCTAATGAAGCAATGAAAACTAATGAATTGCGTTGGTCACGCCGCTCGCGAGTTAATGCAGGTTCCAACGGGCAGCATGTACCGGTTCTTCCTGTATGACCACGATGAGCGGCGCCGATGCGATCCTGCAGCAAGTCCTGCGCAACGGGGTCGATACCATTTTCGGCCTGCCCGGCGGGCAGCTGGATCACTTTTTCGATTCAATGCATCGCAGCAGCGGCGCGGTGCGCTTCGTGGGGTCGCGACATGAGCAGGGCGCCGCCTACATGGCCTTCGGCTATGCGCGTTCCACCGGTCGCCCCGGCGTGTACACCGTCGTTCCCGGCCCCGGTGTCCTGAACTCCACCGCGGCCTTGTGTTCGGCCTATGCGACCAATGCACCGGTGCTGTGCCTCACCGGCCAGATTCCCAGCGCGGCCATCGGCAAAGGCATCGGCTATCTGCACGAGCTGCCGGATCAGCTGGCGACCTTGCGTTCGCTGACGCGCTGGGCCGAACGCATCATGCGCCCGCAGGACGCGCCGGCCATCGTCAATGAAGCCTTCGCGCGCCTGGGCAGCGGGCGCCGCGGCCCGGTATCGCTGGAGATGCCGATGGACATCATGGGCCAACAGGCCGAGGTGCAATTGGCAGGCGAAGCGCAGATGTTCGCGCTGCCCGCGCTGGATACGGACCGGATCGCCGAAGCTGCCAAGCTGCTGGCCGGTGCGCAGCGACCCATGATCGTGGTGGGCGGAGGCGCCGTGGATGCGCCGGCGGAATTGCTGGAACTGGCGACGCTGCTGCAGGCGCCGGTGGTGTCGTTTCGCAGCGGCCGCGGCATCATTTCCGACCGGCATTACCTGGCGCAGGTTTTCCCGGCCGGCTACGAGCTGTGGAAGAGCGCCGATGTCGTGCTGGGCATCGGCTCGCGCATGGAACAACAACTGCTGTACTGGAGGACCGCGCCAGGCATGAAGATCATCCGCATCGACATCGACCGCGAGGAGATCGACCGCGTCGAGACGCCGGCGGTGGGAATTCATGCCGATGCGCGCCAGGCAATGCGGGCCTTGATCACGGCGGTCGGCGCTCAGCAGCGCAAACGCGCCTCGCGCGAGGCCGAACTGAAGACCTTGAAGGAAAAAGTGGCCGGCGAGATATCCCTGATCCAGCCGCAGATGGCTTTTTTGACGGCGATTCGCGCAGCGTTGCCGGAAGACGGGTTTTTTGTGGATGAGATCACTCAGGTCGGCTACGCGTCTTGGTATGGCTTCCCTGTTTACGCGCCGCGCCATCATGTCAACTGCGGTTATCAGGGCACCCTGGGCTACGGCTATGCCACCGCCCTGGGCGTCAAGGTGGCGCATCCCGACAAGGCCGTGGTGAACATTGCCGGCGATGGCGGCTTCATGTTCACCTCGAACGAGATGGCGACGGCGGCTCAGTACGGGATTGCCTTGGTCACGGTGCTGTTCAACAACAACAAGTTTCAGAACGTGCAGCGGCAGCAGAACGACTGGTTCGGTGGACGCCACATCGGCTCGGACCTGCGCAATCCGGATTTCCTGAAGTTCGCCGACAGTTTCGGCATCGATGCGGTGCGGGTACATACGCCGGAGCAGTTGACGGCCGCGATCCGTGCAGCGCTGGGGAAGAATGCGCCGGCGCTGATCGAAGTTCCCTGCGGCGACATGGTCACGCCCTGGCCGCACATCATCAAGCCGCCGGCGCACCCGGCCGCATGAATCGCAAGCACCCAGCGGCCGGTCTGCCTTCCCCCAACACGGCGTTGTCGCAGCTGACACCGTTCAAGCAGGGCAAGTCTGAGATCTCAGGCGTCTCTCATCCGATCAAGCTGTCGGCCAACGAGTCGCATCTGGGCGCCTCGCCGCATGCGCTCGAAGCCTATCGGGCGGTTGCCGCCACATTGAACCGCTACCCGGACGGCAGCCAGACGGCGCTGCGAACCGCCATTGCAGAAACCTTCGATTTATCCGCGGACAAGATCGTCTGCGGCAATGGCTCGGACGAGCTGCTGCAGCTGCTCATCCGAGCCTACGTGCGGCCGGGTGATGAGGTGGTGTTCAGCCGCTACAGCTTTGCCATGGCGATGGTGCACGCGACCGCGCAGGGTGCGACGCTGGTCATTGCGGAGGAGCCGCAGTTGCGCCCCGACACGGACCGGCTGTTGGCCGCGGTGAGTCCGGCGACGCGAATGCTGCTGCTGGCCTCGCCCAATAATCCGGTCGGACAGTATCTCTCCTCCTCAGAACTGTGGCGGCTGTACGAGAATCTGCCGCCGCAGGTGCTGCTGGTCATCGACGGCGCCTACGCCGACTATGTCACGGCCGATGATTTTGAGGCGGGCAGTGCGCTGGTGGATGCGGGGGCCAATGCCGTCATGACGCGCACCTTTTCCAAGTTGTACGGATTGGCGGGTCTGCGCATCGGCTGGGCGTACGCACCCGCCAACATCATCGACTCCATCCAGCGCATCCGCACGCCGTTCAATGCGTCCTGCGCGGCGATGGCGGCGGCGGAGGCGGCGGTGCGCGACATCGCCTACAGCTCCCATGTCAGAGACTACAACGCGCACGAATTGCAGCGCATCTGCGCCGCAGTCCAGCGCGACATGCGCGGCATCGACTTTCTGCCCAGCGTCGCCAACTTCTATTTGCTTCGCTTCGTCGATGGCGTCCATACTGCCGCCGGAGCCGCCGCTGCGCTGGAATCCGCGGGCATCATCCCGCGTCCCGTCGGCGCCGGCGGACCGGACAACTGCTTGCGCATCACCGTGGGTTTGAGCCACGAAAACGATGCGGTGCTCAAGGTGCTCGCCCGCCATATGAACAGCTGATCCATGAGCCGACTGCATACCGTGTCGGATGCGACCCGGCGCTATCTGTCGACGACGCGCCCCTTCTTGATCGGTGACCGCTGGCAGGGCGCGGACGGCGGCACGCACATCGATGCGATCGATCCGGCCACGGGCGAGGCGATCGGCCGCTTTCATGAAGCGCAGCAGGCCGATGTCCTGCAGGCCGTTGCCATTGCGCGGCAAAGCGCTGAGGACGGACGCTGGAGTGCTCTGACGCCCGCACAACGACAGAACGTGTTGTGGCGGGTCGCCGATCTGATCGATGCGGATTCGCAAACGCTGGCTGAGCTGGAGTGCCTGGACGGCGGCAAGCTGTATGCGCCGACGCGGCAATACGAAGTGCCGCATGCCGCAGAGACCTTCCGTTATTACGCCGGCTGGTGCACCAAGATGCCCGGCCACTTGTTTCAGCCCTCCGTTCCCGGCGTGGAGTTTCACGGCTACGTCCGCTACGAGCCGGTGGGCGTGGTCGGTCAGATCATTCCCTGGAACGGCGCGCTGGTGGCGGCCGCCTGGAAGCTCGCGCCGGCGTTGGCGGCCGGCTGCTCGGTCATTCTCAAGCCGGCCGAGTGGTCGACACTGTCGGTGCTGCGCCTGGGCGAGCTGCTGCTGGAGGCCGGCGTGCCGCCGGGCGCGGTCAGTATTCTCAGCGGCAAAGGCCGGCTGGTGGGGCAGATGCTGGCTGAGCATCCCGATGTCGACAAGATCGCCTTCACCGGATCCACGGCGGTGGGCAAGCAGCTGCTGCAGGCGGTACAGGGCAATCTCAAGCGCCTGTCGCTGGAGCTCGGCGGCAAATCGCCGACCCTCATTTTTGCCGATGCGGATCTGGAGGAGGCGATTCCGGCCGCGGCCAACGCCATTTTCTCCAACGCAGGACAGGTATGCGTCGCGGGTTCGCGTGTGTATGCCGAGCGAGCCATCTATGCGCAGGTGTGCGCGCGCCTGTCCGAGATCGCCTCGAGCCTCATCGTCGGACCCGGTCTGGACGCCGACAGCACGTTGGGTCCACTGATCTCAGCGGCGCATCGCGCCTCGGTCCACGACATCGTCACGCGCAGCCGCACAGCCGGAACGCAGGTGCTGTGCGGCGGGGAGCCGCAGGCTGGCGTGGGCTTTTTCTATCCTGCGACCGTGATCGGTTGCGAGCATGGCGCCGTGCCTGCCGTGCAGGAGGAAGTGTTCGGCCCGGTGGTGACGGTCATGCCCTTCGAGGATGCCGCGCGCGCAGTCCGGCACGCGAACGACTCGATTTATGGCTTGGCGGCCAGCGTCTGGACACAGAATCTATCGCGCGCACACACGCTCGCCGCGCAGATCAAATCCGGCATCATCTGGGTGAACAGCCACGGCATTCCGGAATTGAGCATGCCGATCGGTGGCTTCAAGCAATCGGGCTGGGGACGCGAGCATGGCGAGGAAGGCCTGATGCTGTATCTGGAAGCCAAGTCGGTGATGATCCGGCTATAGCGGGAGCCTCACCACGGTTTGTTGATGTTCGCCTGAGCCGGCGCGTCGTGCGCGCCGGCCGGCGCCGCTCCGACGCCCAGCGTCTGCCGCAGCCAGAACACCGGCAGGCCCAGCGTGAACACCAGGCCGCCGCGGCTGCTCAGCATTTTCCACAAAACGCTCACCACCTCGCGCGCCGATACGATGATGGTGGCGTCCATGGAGCTGTCTGCACCGGAGCTGAGGATCAGATCGTTGCCGCGGCGCCCGATGGCGCCGACGCTCAGGTCCATGTTCGCAAGCGGTGAGCGGACTTTCATGAACCTGCCCTCAGCTCTTCTTCAGCGTGCCGACGGCCTGCGCGCGCTTGATCCGGTTCTCGTGCAGATTGGCCATGTCATCCACGCTCATGCCGGCCGGTGGCATGAACTGGCCTCGGCCGTACAGATCGCGGAACACCTCTTTGACCGGACCCATCTTGTCGGCCAGCGTGCGCGGCGGTTTTCCGCTGGGGAACTGATTGGCAGGATAAATCGGCTTTTCGTAGATCTGCCGGAACCCTTCGGTGCGCATGTCCACCCAGGTGTTGTGGTTGCAGCGTGAGCGGTGTTCGCGCAGCGCCTCGATGTCGATGGTCGCGGCCAGCACCTGCTCTTCGGGATAGGGTGCGTGACGCATCACCATGCCGGTGTAGTCGATGGCGAACGAATTGCCGGGACAGAATGCGCGCGGATAGTAGGCATAGTCCACGGTGCCCCAGTTCGAGCCCAGCACATACGCCATGTTGTCGTGCGCGCGCGTGCGGCGCGTGAACATCCAGAAATCCCAGGGCTGCGACACACCTTCGATTTCCTGCAGCGCCACCGGATGGCAGATCACCTCGGCGCCGTTGTAGCCGAGCGCGCGCGACACCTCCGGCGTGCAGCCGTCGTGGCAGGTCATGGTGCCGAGCTTGCCGATGTCGGTGTCGATCACCGGAAACAGCGTCTTGATGTCGCCGCCGAACACCTGTTTGTACTCGTCGAACAGATCGTGAGGGCTGGTGCCCAGGCCGATGGAGGCGGGGATGTGCCATTTGTGATAGCGCAGCGCCAGTTCGCCGTCCGGTCCGATGATGAAGGCGGAATTGAACCAGCGGTCCGGAAACTGCGGCACCTGTTCCACCACGCCGCCGCCGGCGATGTACAGCTTGTATTCGCGTGCCTTGTCCGACAGCGCCCTGAATTCCGGGCCGTCGAAGGTGATGGCCTTTTTCATGAACGAGTCGATGCCGTGTTCGCCCTTGCCCGGCGTGGTCACGCCCTGCAGAAAGTACTCGGGAAACACCACCAGCCGGGTCGGCAATTCCCAGGTATAGCCGACGCCGAAGTCGATCATCTGCAGCGCGCGGTCCAGGTTGCGCTTGATGCCGGCGCGATCCTCAGCGACGTGGACGTGCGGCTGCACCACCAGCGCGGTGTATTTTTCGATTCTCTTGCTCATCGTATTCTCCAGCAGCAGATGCAATTTTAAAAATTCGCGCGCTTCATGCCGAAATCATCCAGCATCACGCGCGCCGTGATCGTGCCCATGGCCGAAATGCCGCCGCCCGGGTGGCAATGCGGTCCGGTCATGTACAGCTGTTTGACCGGCGAGCGGTAGTGGGCGTAACCGGGGAAGGGGCGGAAGTATCCCAATTGTGCGGCGATGCGTTCGCCGCCGTTGGTGGTGCCGTCGACGAAGCTGGGGTTGGCCGCTTCGAGGCTTTCGCGCGTTTCCACGTACATGCCCAGAATTGTCGCATCGTTGATGTTCGGCGCGTACTGCTGCAGCTTCTTCAGCAGCACGTTGCGCACGTAGTCCTCGCCGATGTCCGCCCAGCTGCGGCCATCGGCGAGCCAGTTGGAAACGAAGGTGTCCAGGATCAGCGTGTGTTTTCCTGCCGGCGCGCGCGTCGGGTCCATCAGCGTCCAGCAGGCGCACCACAGGAACGGATCCGTGGGCGGGATGCCCATGGCGATCTGCGCATAGAAGCGCGTCATCTGTTCCATCGAATCCACGATGCGATGGAACAGACAGGCGCTCATGTCCTCGCCGTTGTTGAAGCGCGGCGGCTCGGACAGCGCCAGATGCACACGGCAAATGCTGATCTTGCCGAACGAATAGCGCTCCACCAGGTGTGTAAAGTCCGGCTGCAGCTTGTCCGCCCCAACGAAGTTCAGAAACGTCTGTTTCGGTTCCAGCGCCGATACGACGGCGCGCTGAGCGTTGATGATCTCCCCGTTCGCCAATTGCAGACCGGTGGCGCGATTGTCTTGCACCAGGATGCGCGAGATCGCCGTGCCGGTCATGACGGTGCCGCCCTTGGACTGGATGAACCGGGCCATGGCATTGGGCAGCTCCTGGCTGCCACCCTGGGGAATCGCCTGGCCGTAGACGTGAATGGCCGGAATCATGATGTAAAACGACTGGCCGGCGCCTTCCTGTTCGGGAAGGATCTGCGGCGCCAGCGCCCAGTTCAGCATCACCGCTTTGACGAAATTGTTCTCGAAATTCATCTCCACCCAGGCGCGCGCCGAGAGCGAGAATTCCTGCAGACGCCGCAGGCCATCGTGGCTGTTCTCCAGCGCGCGGGCCATGGTCGAGGGCGGCGAGGGCGGGGAAAAGAAGGCCTTCAGGAAGCCTTCTTTGATGAAGGCGAAATCCTCATACACCTTGCGGTAGCGGCGCGCATCGGCCGCGCAATAGCGCGCAATGGACTCGCAGGTTTTGTCGATGGACTTGTAGATGATGATGCCCGGCCCGCCGGACTTGTCCGGGTGGCCGGTGATGTGGTCCTCGGCCCACAGGTACCGCAGACCGAAGCGCTCCAGGTCCGGTTGAATGGCCTTGAAGTCCTCGTTGCAATGAATCCACACATGCGAAGATCCGAACAGATCGTGTTTGAAGCCCGGCAGCGTCACTTCGCGAGTGATGGCGCCGCCGCCGACCCAGGCATTGCGCTCGACCACGCACACGCTCAAGCCCTCGCGCGCCAGGGTGGCCGCACAGGCCAGGCCGTTGACACCGCCGCCCGCAACCGCAACGTCGAAAGAAGCCATCTAATTCCTGTCAGTGATTGAACGGACCGCAGCCGCGGACGGCTCCGCGAGGAGTGCCATTATCCGGTCTAAACGTCCCGGCGCGGGTTGATCGTTGTTTATGCGGCGATCAATCCCTCTCATGCGCTAGCGCTGCACGTCCAGGCCGCCGCTGGCCAGCAAATGGCGCACGTCCTGCTCGCGCAGGGTGTTGAAATCCCCTGGCAGCGTGTGTTTCAGCGCCGTCGCGGCGGCCGCGAAGTCGACGGCATCCTGCAGCTGCAGATCCGCACACAAACTGTGCAGCACGCCGGCGGCGAAGGCATCGCCGGCGCCGATGCGCTCCAGAACGGGGTTCAGTTCGAACGCGCGGCTGCAGGCGATGGCGCTCCGGTCCGCGAGGTATCCGGTGAGCGTGTGATGATCGGCGCTGTGCACGATGCGGTGCGTGGCGGCGACGTAGCGAATGCTGGGGCACGCGGCCATGGCCGTGGCTGCGGCCGCCGCGTGCGCCTCACGCGCCGGCTGGCCGGCGAAATCGCCGCCGAACATGCGCGCGATGTCATGCGGATTGCCGAGCAGCAGGTGTGCGCACTGCGCAAAGCGTTGCATGGCCTGGACAGCCTGCGCCTCGCGTCCCTGCCACAAGGAGGGGCGGATGTTGCAGTCGAAGCAGATGCTCACGCCGCGCCGCTGCGCTTCCTCCACGGCGTCCTGCAGCGCTCGGGCCGCGGTGGCGCTGAGCGCCGGTGTGATGCCGCTGATGTGCAGCCAGTCCGTGCCCGCCAGCAGCGCCGGCCAGTCATAAAGCGCGGGATCCGCCTCGGCAAATGCGGAGTGCGCGCGGTCGTACAGCACGCGCGCCGGCCGCAGCATGGCGCCGGTGGTGAGGTAGTACAGCCCCATGCGCCCGGGTCTGCGCGCCACCGTGGCGGTGTCGATGCCGTGCCGGCGCAATTCGCCCACGCAGGCATCACCCACGGCGTTGTCCGGCAAGGTGGTGACGATGCGGGCACGGTGCCCGAAATAGCCCAGCGAGATCGCGGTGTTGACCTCGGCGCCGCCGAAACAGGCCTGCAGATGCGCGGATCGCAGCAACTGCTCGTGATCGGGCGCGGTGAGTCGCAGGAGAACTTCGCCGAAGCACAGAATGGTTTTCATGACGCTTTCGTACGCTAATCGCTCGCAAGGCAAGGTGCAAGCCATTGCCTCGTGCGGGCGCGGTGTGGAATTGCGTTACTATTGAATTCACGACGCCGACCCGGGAAGGTGCTGCTCAATGTCCTATATTGCTGCGAACGATGTCCTGGCCATGACCGCCATCGTCTTTTGCATGGCCTGGCTGGGCTTTGCCACCGATGCCTCCCGGATCGGGAAAATCATCCCCGGCGTGGTCGTGGTCCTTTCCCTGGGCACGCTGCTGTCGAATCTGAAAATCACCGCCTTTTCCTCAACCGTGGCCGACTTCATCGGCCAGTACGTCGTTGCAGCGGCGATACCGCTGCTGATGATCAAGGCGGATCTGAAGCGCATATTCGTCGAAAGCGGCCGCGTGATGATCGGTTTTGCGGCCGCCTGCGTCGGCATCGTCATCGGCGTGCTGGTGGGGTACTACCTGTTGCAGCCCTGGCATGTGAGCGCGCAGGTGGCCGGAGTGTATGCCGGAGGTTTCATTGGCGGGACCATCAGCCTGGTCGCCGTGGCCAACGCCGTGGGCATGAGCGCCACCGACCTATCGGTGGCCACCGGCGCCAGCATGATTCCCAGCGTGCTGGGATTGATGACCTTGGTTTCGTTGCCTTCCCTGCGCGTGATCCAGCGCATGTTTCCCACGCCGCTTGCCGCCGAGGACGCGGGCGGCTCCGCCGCGGCATCCGCGCTGACCGCCGTGCCGGAGTTCCGGCTCACCCACATCAGCGGCGCGCTGGCGATGACCATGACCCTGTGCGCGTTGTCGCGCGTCGTCGCCGATGCCGTGACGCGGATGAGCGGACACGATCAAGGGCAATACCGGATTCTCTATGTCACCGTGCTGACGGTGGTCGCGGCCAATGTTTTTCCGAAGCAGCTGCGCCGTCTGCGCGGCGAGTTCGAGCTGGGCATGATTTTCATGTACCTGTTCTTTGCCATGATCGGACTGGGCACGGACATCACCACCTTCCTGAACAATGCCGTCAGCCTGTTTTTCTACGTCATCATTCTGCTGGTCATCGGCATCGTGATCACCATGATTTTGTGCAAATTGCTGAGGCTGAATCTGGCGGAGGCCGTGACGGGTTGCGGTGCGGCCATTGTCGGACCCGCCGCCACGGTAGCGGTTGTCGCCGGCAAAGGCTGGCATTCCATGGTGACGCCGGCGGTCATGACGGGAATCCTCTGCCACGTGGTCGGCAATTTCGTCGGCATCGCGATCGCCGGACTGCTGCGCTAGCGCGCGGCAAGTCGTGTGCGTGCAGCCTCAGACCACCAGCACGCAGCGATAGTCGTTGACGTTGGTGCGCGTGGGGCCGGTCACGATCAGTTGGCCCAGCGCTTCAAAAAAGGAATAGGAATCGTTGCGCTGCAGATGATCGCGCGGATCCAATCCGCGCGCCTGGGCGAGCGCGTGCGTGGCGGGGGAAAATGCGGCACCGGCATTGTCCTGTGTGCCGTCGATGCCGTCGGTGTCGCAGGCCAGTGCGTAGACGTCGGGCGTGCCGTTCAATTCGGCGTACAGCTGCAGCAGGAATTCACTGCAGCGTCCGCCGCGGCCTGCGCCGCGGACGGTCACCGTGCACTCGCCGCCGGACAGCAACGCCTGGGGCACGGCGCCCGCTTTGCGCAGTGCACGCCGCGCGCGAGCCCACGCGGCCTGTGATCTCGCAACGTCCGCGGCTTCGCCGGTGACTGCATCGCCCAGATTCGTGACTTCGACGCCGGCCTGGTTGAGCAGGCGTGCCGCGGCGGCAAGGCTGGCGCGCGCGCTGGCGATGATGCGGGTGTGGCTGCGGGCAAAGCAGGGATCGCCGGGCTTGGGTGTCTCCGCGATATCACCACGGGCGCCGGCCCGCAGGTGCGCGTGGATGCCGGCGGGTACATCGATGTTCCAGTGCGTCAGAATCTGCAGCGCATCCGCATAGGTGCTCGCGTCCGGGCTGCAGGGCCCCGAAGCAATGGCGCTGAGGTCATCGCCGGGTACATCCGAGATGATCAGCGCCCACACGGCGGCACGCGTTGCCGCCGCCAGCCGCCCGCCCTGGGTCGCGGACAGGTGCTTGCGCACGATGTTGAATTCCCCGATGGGTACGCCGCCGCGCAACAGCGATTGCGTAAGCTGGCGATACTCCTCAAGACTGATTCCCGTCGCGGGCAGGCTCAACAGGCTGGAACCGCCGCCGGACAGCAGCACGATGAGGCGGTCTTGCGATGATAAAGAACCGGCCAGACGCAGGATGTCAGCGGAGGCAGCGACGCCGGCGGCATCGGGCAGCGGATGGCCGGCTTCAATGACCTCGATGTCCCGGGTGCGCACGCGGTGCGCGTGGCGCGTCACGACCAAGCCTTGCAGGGGCAGCGGCCCGTTCCACACGGCTTCAAGGGCCTGGGCCATAGATGCTGCGGCCTTGCCGGCGCCCACCACCCACGTGCGCCGTCCGTCCGGCGGCGGCAGGTGCGCAGCCATCACAGCCGCGGGGTCCGCCGCGCGCACGGCGGCCTCGAAGCTCTGCTGCAACAGGTGCGCGTAATCCATGACGTGAACTCAAGCCCGCCGCTGACAGGTTAGAATAGCGATGTGCGCGAGTATAGCGAGCGATCATGACCAGCCAGAGCCAAACCCCCGCCATAGCCGACGTGTATGCCGGCGATATCGACTCGAGCAGTGCCGCCAGGACGCTCGAAGGCCAGGTGTTCGCCTATCGCATCGAAGCGGACGCTGAACCGGATGTTTTGGCGCGCATCGCGGGCATCTGCAATCTGGCCAATGTCGCGCCGCTGCGCGTGAATCTGCAGCGCTCGGCGCAAGGCGGCGTGGAGGTGGACATCGAACTGGATGGCATCAGCGCCGCCACGGCCGACTCCATCCGCCGCAAGCTGCTGCAATTGACCTGCGTGAATGCCGTCAGCTTGAACTGAACGCCTTGAAGGCACGGATCGGGCTACTTCATTCTCACACGGCGATATTCAGCACCTGTACCGTGGTGTATTCCTTCAATCCGTCGACGTTGAACTCCACGCCGATGCCCGAGCACTTCACGCCGCCGAAGGGCGCCATCGGGTGCAGGCCGCCATGCTGATTCACCCAGGCCGTGCCGCATTCCAGGCGCGCCGCCGTGGTCGCCGCGGCCGCTGAGTCATCGCCCCACACCGATCCGCCCAATCCGACCTCCAGAGAATTGGCCTTGGCAATGGCCTGATCGACCGTTTCGTATTTGACGATGGGAATCACGGGACCGAACTGCTCTTCCTTCACCACCAGCATGTCGTCGGTTGCATCGGCGATGACGGTGAGCGGATAAAAGAACCCCGGGCCTTTGGGCCGCACGCCGCCGGTGACGATGCGCGCGCCGCGGGCGCGGGCCTCATCGACGTAAGAGGCCACTTTATCCAGCTGCATCTTGTTGGTGAGCGGTCCGATGAGCGACTTCGCGTCCATGCCGTTGCCGACGGGGATCTTGGAAACGTAGTCGGCGAATTTCGACACGACTTCCTCGTATTGCGAGGAGTGCACGTACAGGCGCTTCAGCGCAGCGCAGGTTTGTCCGGCATTGATGAAACAGCCCCAGAACAGCTTTTCCAGCAGCGGCTCGATCTTGGTGCCGGGCAGAATGATGCCGGCATCGTTGCCGCCCAGCTCCAGCGTCAGACGCTTGAGCGTGTCGGCTGCGCCGCCCATGACTTTCTTACCCGTGTTGATCGACCCGGTGAAGACGATCTTGTTGATGCCCGGATGCGTGACCATGCGACTGCCCACTTCGGCATCGCCGGTCACGACGTTGATGACGCCCGGCGGCAGCACCGTGTTCATGAGCTCCACCAGACGCAACGTGCTCAGCGGTGTGTACGGGGAGGGCTTGATGACGACGGTGCAGCCGATGCGGATGGCCGGCATGATATGCCACACGGCGATCATCAGCGGCCAGTTCCACGGTGTGATCGAGCCTACCACTCCCACCGGCTTGCGACGCAGCAGGATCTTGCCTTTCGCATCGTCTTGAATGGTCTCCTCCGGCAGCGACAGGCTGGCGGTTACGCGTGTCCAGGCCACCGCGCCGCCCACTTCCATGTTGGCGCCGGGCCCGCTCTGCGTCTTGCCCTGTTCGCGGGTCACGAGTTCCGCCAGCTCCGGGTGATGCTTTTCGATCACCTCCGCGATTTCCATCAACTTCGCCGCACGCGCCTCGGAACTCAGCGCCGACCAGCCCGGCAGCGCCTTGCGAGCCGCCTCGACGGCCTGATCCAGCAGCGCCACCGTGCCTTGCGGCGCCTCCGCCACGACGCTTTCGTCGGCCGGGTTCAAAACCTTGAAGGTTTGCGCGGTTTCGATGCGCTTGCCACCGATCGTCAGTGCGAAGTTCGCCATGATTTAAGTCCTCGATTCTCTTGATTTGATCATTGATGTTCGTCTCACGCAGCCGATGCCGCGCTGGGCGCGCGCTGTTCATCGGCAATCGTCTTCTCCACCAGCAGCCGGAAATTTCCCAGCGCCGTATCCATGCGCAGGCCCAGCATTCGGAACTGCGGATCCATGTCGAGCACGCGCTGCTGTGCCTCGATCATGTCCTTGTCCTCCTGAAAGCCAGCCAGCACCGCCAGGCGCAGGTTCTCCGTAACCTGCGGATCATGCAGCGCGAAGTTGTGCGATTGCTGGAAGAAATAGTGCGATGTGGTCGCGGTCTCCGGCGTGATGGCCTGGCAACCGAAGAACTCGGCGCAATCCTGGCGATTGCCCTGCGGTGCGCCACTGTTGACCGGTGCGCTGCCCGAGTCCATGAGCAGCACGCCGGGCATCACGACGTCATAGATGTTCCAGCGGTCGACGTTGCCGGGCCAGGTCTTGATGGTTTTCAAGAAGGGCGCGGGCTCATCGTCCAGCAGCCAGCGCTCCACGCGGATGCCGCGTGCGGTGCGCGTGATCTTCGGCCGGATCTGCGCATACTTCGAAGATCCGCCGAGGGTTTTTTCGTGCACGTAGGCAAGATGCGAAAAATCCAGCAGGTTGTCGGCGATCAGCAGGTAGTTGGCCCGGTAATGCATGTAGCCGGGCGTGCCGCGCCAGCCCGGATCGTCCAGGTAATGCGTGTCGGGAATCAGGCTCTGGTCAGCGTGGGCCGGGTCACCCATCCACACCCATACCCACTTGTGCCGTTCCACCACGGGAAATGTGCGCACCCGCGCCGCTTCAGGGATGAATTCCTGCGAAGGGATCTCGATGCACTTTCCGCTGCCCTCGAACAGCATGCCGTGATACATGCAGCGGATGCCCGCGGGCTCGCGCCGGCCCAGGGACAAGGGTGCGCCACGGTGGCAGCAGCGATCCTCGAACGCGACCAGCCGCCCGCCGTCCTCGCGCCAGAACATCAGTGGCATCCCGATGATCGAGCGGGCCAGGAATGCGCTGGCGCCGATCTCATCCGACCACGCGGCGACGTACCAACAATTCTTGATGAACGCGGATATGCCTGTCATGAAACCCCCTTTAATCGCGCAAGTTGCCGCTGATTTTCTTGACCGTCGGCAAGGTGTCGGCGATCAGTTCCCGTCCCGCCGGGTAAGTTCCACCAGCAGCCGCCGTGAATCGGCGTGCGATTCACGCGCCATTGCTGTTCACTCGCAAGGCATGCAGTCCCGGTTGGAATCGAGTCGCGCACCTTGAGCAGGCGCGCAATGACGTGAACATGTTAACGGAATTCATTGCCGGATCAAGCCAGAGCAGAATCGCCAGAGCAGAATCGAACCGGCTGTCAAATCTGCGTAGACTGGGCTGCGTTGCATGACGGCGCCGCCGTTGGCGCTGCGAAGAGGTCCATCCACACGTGAATTCACCCTACATCATCGCCATCGGCGGCACGCTGCGTGCCGGTTCCTCCACCGAAAAGGCCATGCGCCTGGTGCTGGCGGCGGCGGAACGTACCGGCGCGCGCACCCGGCTCATCTGCGGCTCCGCGCTGCAGATGCCGATCTATCAGCCGGAAATCACCGAACGCTCGGCCGAAGCCCGGGACCTGGTGGCCGAGATGGCCTTGGCCGACGGCATCATTCTCGGATCGCCCGGATATCACGGCAGCATCTCGGGTTTGGTGAAGAACGCGCTGGACTATGCCGAAGATCTGCGCGGCGATGTGCGGCCCTATTTCAGCGGGCGTGCCGTGGGTTGCGTTGCAACGGCAGGCGGGTGGCCGGGCGCCGTGAACACGCTGGGCGCGCTTCGGGACATCGTGCATGCCTTGCGCGGCTGGCCCACGCCGATGGGCGCCGCCATCAATTCGAGTGAAAAGGTGTTCGATGCCCAGGGGCATTGCCTGGTGCCGCGCGTCGCCGACATGCTCGAGATGATCGGGCAGGAAGTGGTGGGATTCGTCAGGCCCGTGCGCAAATTCTAGTCATACGGGTTCATCCGCGAGGTTTCTAGAACCGCAGTGACAGGCAGGTCAGGCCGCCGTCCATCTTGCGAAACTCGGACATGTCCAATGCGAGCGTTCGGCGGCCGCGCTTGTGCAGTGCGGCCGCCAGACCGGGATAGCCGTCGGCAATCAGAACCGGGCCGTTGACGCTCAGGCAATTGGCGGCATAATTCTCCGCTTGCGCAAGTTCGAGGATCTCGAATCCGGCGATCGCATCGCTCTTCGGCGCATCGGTGCTCAGGATCATCAATCCCTCGCCCAGATAGGTGAGGCCGGACTTCAGGTGCAGGAGCGTCTTGCTGCTGCGAATGTCGATGGGGCTCACCGAGTATCCGTGCGCGCGCAGAATCTGTGTCAACTGCGCGGCGCCCGCTTCATTGGTACGTGCCGAGATGCCGACGAAAACATGATTCTCAGCGACGCAGATATCCCCGCCGTCGACCGTGCCGGGCGCTTCGATGGTGTCGATGCGATCAAAAAAGCTTCGCAGGGCCGCCAGCGTGCTGGCGGTTTCGCCCTGGCGGCTCGCAGCGCCAGGACGGGTCAGCACGGTAAATCCGGGAAACAGCAGCGCGGTGTCTTCAACGAAGGTCCCATCCGGGAACGCCGGGTCGCAGGGCAGTTGCGTCAACTGCAATCCACACTCGACCAGCGCTTCACAATAGCGACGATGCTGCAGCAGGGCGGTGTTCAGATCCGGCCTCCCTTCGGTGGATTGGGTCAGGCCGAGCGCAAAGCTCGGGGCGGGGTTTCGGACCAGGGCGCGGGTGTATTGCATGGCAGCGCGAATATCATACGCGCGGGGCAATTGCAATTGAGACGCAGTGCTCTTGCCTGGGCTCCGCTTCAGGGTAGGGATACAATGCACCCAAGGGCCGGGCCGTGCATCGGTATTGGGCTAATTCAAAAAATGAAAGGGGATATCTTATGAGGTCGAGAAATTTCGCCAGGCTGATGCTCGGATGGATCGGCTTGGCAGCGATGGGCGGCCTGCATGCGCAGGAAGCCACGGATTCCTCTGCGGTCCTCGAAGAGGTCGTGGTCACGGCGCAGAAGCGCGAGGAAAGTCTGCAGCGCGTGCCGGTGTCAGTGACGGCACTAACCGGCAGCCAATTGGGCGAACTGAAATTGGACAGTCCTTCCTCGCTGGCGACCCAGATCCCCAATCTTCAGGTCAATGGCATCGTCGGCCAAGGCTCGCCGCTGTTTTCCTTGCGCGGCATTTCCATGTTCGACTATTCCCTGAGCCAGTCCGGTCCGGTGGCCAGTTACCTTGATGAGGTTTACAAGGGCAACTTTGTGATCTTCGGTGTGGAAATGTACGACCTGGAGCGCATTGAGGTGCTGCGCGGGCCGCAGGGGACGCTCTACGGCAAGAACACCACCGGCGGGGCCATCAATTTCATCACGCACAAGCCTGGGTTCGACACGTCCGGATATGTCAAAGTCGGCGCGGGCAACTACAGCCGCAAGGAAGCCGAAGGCGCCGTGCAGGGCGCGCTGCTCGCCGACAAGCTGGCCGCACGGCTGGCTTTCACCTACTCCAAGGCGGATGGCTTCATCAAAAACATACTGCCGGGCAAGGACCCCATGGAAGGGCTGGACCAGTACGGTGTACGCCTGGGCCTGCTCTACAAAGCCACCGACAATTTGGATTTCACTCTGCGTCTGGCTGCCAGCAAACAAAACCCGACCAACTACGCGATCATCGCGGGTCGGGTCAGTGAGGCGGGCATCGGTGGCGTCGGGTATTACCGAACTTCCGATGGAACTGCAACCGGCACGCCGCTGGCGGATGACGAAGTTGCCCAAAACTACACGCCGCGCCGTCGCCAGGAGAACAAGTCTGCGTCGCTTACCGCGCAGTGGAACGTCACGGACAAATACGCATTGACCTCGATCACCTCCTGGGATCAAGGTGAGTTGTTCAATCCGGAAGGCACGGATGGCGCGCCGTTGGATGTGTGGAAAATTCCATACTTTGGCAAGACCCGCCAGGTTACCCAGGACCTGCGCCTGTCAACCACGGGGAATGATGCGCTGAGTTTTATTCTCGGCGCGTACTACCAGCATGAAATCATTTTCAACACCAACGAAAATCAGATTTTCAATTTTCTGGATTTCAACGGTGACAACGCCATCAATTATCAGGACTGCGCGGATGCCTCCTACACCAATCCCAGCCCCGTGCCGGGCTTTGGTTATGTGAATGGCGCGTTCATCAACCTGTCGTGCAGGTACTACAACCAATTCGATCAAATCCGCAACAGCTGGGCGCTGTACTCGGACGGCAGCTATGCCATGAACGGGCAATTCAAACTGCGCGCGGGCCTGCGGTTCAATCATGACAACGGCGTGCAGAAGAATGCAATCAATCAGCTGCGCGGCCCGGATGGCGTGCCGATCGCCAGCATTTTCAACAATGGCTCGTGCATTGCCGGTGATCCTTCCATCATCTGCCCGCTGCTGTTCCTGCCCGGTTCGCCCGGTTACGACGCGGCAGTCAATACTTCGCGCAGCCAGGCGCTGCATAACACCGACTTCACCGGCCGGCTGGGGTTGGATTACATGCCTACGCCCGACAGCCTGATCTACATCAATCTCAGCCGCGGATATCGTGCGGCGGCCTTCAATGCGCAGTTCTTGTTTACACCCACCGATTTCACCACGGTGAAGCCGGAAACATTGAATGCGATCGAAGTGGGTTTCAAGACCTCGTGGCTGGGCAACCGCCTGCAGCTGAACGGCGCCGCTTTCAGTTACCAATACAAAAATCAGCAGATCATCAACGTCTTCCCCACCGGCCAGCAGCCGTTGATCAACCTGGGGAAATCCAAGCTAACTGGTGGTGAACTCGAGCTGGTGACCCGCCCGGTGCGCGAGCTTACGTTGCGCGCGGGGCTCGGTTTTCTCAACACCAAGGTCCAAGAGGGCACGCTGGCCAGCGGGAGTATCGCGGGCAACCAATTGCCAAACGCGCCGACAGTATCCGGTACTCTGGCCGGCGACTGGGATGCCTGGCGCAATGATTCCGTGGCACTGACCCTGCACGTCGACGCCAGCTTCACGGGCAAGCAGTTTCTTGCCCTGCCCAACGACGACAACATCGCTCAGGGCGCCTATCACCTCATCAACTCGCGCATAGCGGTGCGCGCGCCGGATTCAAAGTGGGAGGTGGGTATCTGGGGCAACAACCTGGCCAACAAGTTCTACCTGACCAACGCGGTCAACGTGCAGGGCTTCGGCTTTGACTACCGGCATCGGGGTCTGCCACGCATGTACGGTCTCGACGCGACGTATCGATTCTGACCACTGCCGTGGCAACGCAGTGCGCGCCAGTTGCATTGAGCCATGTGGCGGGACCCACCGGGGTCCCGCTGCAGCATCGCACGGTGGGCGAGACGCTGGCGGCTGCGGTGGAGCGATGGCCGACGCACACGGCGCTGGTCGTGGTCGGGCAGGACGTTCGCTGGACCTACGAAGAGCTGGCTGCGCGCGTGGAGCAGTTGGCGTGCGCGTTTCTCGCCTCGGGGCTTCGCCCCGGCGATCGTGTCGGCATCTGGTCGCCCAATTGCGCCGAGTGGGTGCTGACGCAATTCGCGACCGCGCAGGCCGGGTTGATTCTGGTCAACCTCAATCCTGCATATCGCGTGTTCGAGTTGCGCTTCGCCTTGCGCAAGACCAGTTGCCGCGCGCTGCTGCTGGCGGATTCATTCAAGAGCAGCGACTATCTGGGTATGTTGCGCGACATCATTCCAGAGCTGGCACTGGAGCGCGCGGGATTGTTGTTGAGCGAAGAATTCCCTGACCTGCGGCTGCTGGTCAATCTGGGCGCCGCGCGCGCACCGGGCTTCCTGCCCTTCGATGCATTGATGGCGCGTGCCGCCGCCGTGTCATCGCAGGAACTGCTCGAAATCGGCGGGGCGCTCTCGCCGCACGATCCCATCAACATTCAATTCACCAGCGGCACCACCGGCACGCCCAAGGGCGCAACGCTTACCCACTACAATCTGGTGAACAATGCGTTCTTTGTCGGCGAGGGAATGCGTCTCACCGATGCGGACCGTGTCTGCATTCCCGTGCCCTTGTATCACTGCTTCGGGATGGCCATGGGGGTACTGGGGGCCGTGACGCACGGTGCGGCGGCGATTTTTCCCGGACCCAGTTTCGAGGCGCAGAGTGTCCTGACCTGCGTGGCCAAGGAGCGCTGCACGGTGCTGTTCGGCGTGCCGACGATGTTCATCGCCGAACTGGAACACCCGCGCTTCGCCGAATTCGACCTGGGGAGTCTGCGCACCGGCATCATGGCCGGCGCGCCCTGTCCCATTGCCGTGATGCGCAAGGTCATCGACTCGATGCACATGCGCGAGATCACCATCTGCTATGGCATGACAGAGACCAGCCCGGTCAGCTTCCAGTCCAGCACCGATGATCCGCTGGAGCGGCGCGTGGGCACCGTCGGCCGTATACATCCCCATGTCGAGGTCAAGATCATCGAGGCGCACGGCGACACGGTGGAGCGTGGCGTCGCCGGCGAATTGTGCACGCGCGGCTACAGCGTGATGCGCGGCTACTGGGACGAGCCGGAGCGGACTGCAGAGGCGGTGGACGCGGACGGCTGGATGCACACCGGGGATCTTGCGGTGATCGATGACCAGGGCTATTGCAACATCGTCGGCCGGGTGAAGGACATGATCATCCGCGGCGGCGAGAACGTTTACCCGCGTGAAATCGAAGAGTTTCTGTTCAAGCATCCGAAGATACTGGACGTGGCGGTGGTGGGCGTGCCCGACTCACGCTTCGGTGAAGCAGTGTGCGCGGTGGTGCGCCTGCGCGCCGGTGTGCAGGCCACCGATGAGGAAATCCAGGCTTTCTGCCAGGGTCAGATCGCACACTTCAAGGTGCCGCGCTATGTGCGCTTCGTCGATGAGTTCCCGATGACGGTGACGGGCAAGATTCAAAAATTCCTCATACGCGATATCGTTCAGCGCGAGTTGAATCTGCGGGCGGAGGCAACGGCGTGAACGGTGCCAGTGCGGGATCTCGCGATGTGGCCGTGCTGGGCGCAGGTCCGGCCGGTGTGGCCGCTGCTGTGGGGCTTGCGCGATTGGGCCATGCCGTGCGCCTTTACGCAGGTGCCGCGCGCCGCGGCATCGAGGGCGCCTCGGAGCGCCTGCTGCAGTTGCTTGAGCGTCTTGAGTTGCACGAGGCGGCCGCCACGATGCAGGTCCGCGGTCCGCGATCGCGCCAATGGGCCGGGCTGAGCTCCGTCAACGGCACGGAGTACCTCATTGACCGCGCGCAGTTCGATCAGGCGCTGCGCCGCGATGCCACCCGGGCGGGCGCCACACTTGAACCGGGCTGGGTTCGCCGCTGTGAGGCCCGCGATGGTGCCTGGTCAATCCACCAAGCCGGCGATGCCGGACACGAGACATTTTGCGCCGTGGTGGATGCCCGCGGCCGCAAGGTGCGGGGCTTTTCGCAGCGCGGTCCGTCACTGCTGGCACTGACACAGCGATTTTCGACGCCTCCGGGCGCAGAACCTGGGACTGCAATCGTCATGGGCGATGATCGCTGGTGTTGGGTTGCGCAAGATGGCCGCGGCAACCTCGACGTGCAAGTGGTCTGCGCGCCGTTGCACGCGGGCTCGCGGCCGGCGCTGCGAGCGCTGCTGACCGACGGTTCGCGCCTGCCGTCGAGCGTTGCCGCGAGGCTCGAATCGGCAACACCGGTCGGCGAATTGCGCGCCCGCGCGGCCGGGGCCTTTCTGCGCCGGGCTGCGCAAGACGCCGGCCGGGTTCTGGCGGGCGACGCCGCCATGGCGCTGGACCCGCTGTCGGGTCATGGCATCTATGAAGCACTGGCTTCGGCCGATGCCACCGTCGCCGCCATCAACACGCATCTGCAGGGCGGAGACTGGAATACGGTGCAGCGCTTCATGCATGAACGGGCGCAGGAATTGTGGGCGCGCAAGGCCGTCGCAGCCGGTTCTTTTTATGAGCAGGCGGCCGGCTCGAACAGCGGGGATTTCTGGTCAACGATGTCGCGCGGCTATGCGGAACTCGCCGCGCGCGCCGGAATGTTGCATGATCCGGTTACGCGGATCCAATCGCGCCCCGTGCTGAACGGCACTCGCATCGAAATGCGCCGGGTGCTGGTGGCGCCGCAGTGGCCGCGCGGCCTCTGGCGCTACGGCGACATCGAGATCGCCGAATTGCTCGACTGCTGCTCGCTAGGCGAGCGGGATGCCGGGCGCGCTGCGGCGCAGCTGCGGCGGCCCGAGGCGGCGGTGCGGGCGGCGATGCAGTGGTTGAGCGTTCAGGGTGCGCTGCCCGCGGGCGGCGCAAGCGGTTTCAGGCGTGCCGAACCGGTCGGTGCGCCAATGGCAAGGAGTTCGACGTGATTCAATCAGGCATTGAGCGCAAGCCGCGTTCGCGCGCCGCCGCGGCGCTGGTCGCCGCTGCGTTTCTCTACGCACCCCTGCAGGCGCTGGCCGCGGAGCCTGCCCTCGCCGACGCGTCGGCAGGACTTGCCACCACGCGCACGTATTGCGCGGGCTGTCATACCGAAAGCTCACCGGCTCACTTTCAACGCTTGAGCGTGATCCGCAAATCCCCGGAAGGCTGGGTGATGACCATTTTCCGCATGGAGCATGTGCATGGACTGGCGCTGCCGGAAGAGGCGCGCGACACCATCGTCAAGTATCTGGCGGACACGCAGGGCCTTGCGCCCTCGGAGTCGGCGGCGGGCCGCTTCGCCCTGGAACGCCGGCCCAATGTGCCGGATCTGCAGATGGGCGATGATCTGCCGGTGATGTGCGGTCGTTGCCACAGCCTGGCGCGCGTCGCCCTGCAGCGGCGCGATGCCGACGAGTGGCTCAAGCACATGCACATGCACGTGGGCCAGTTTCCATCGCTGGAGTACCAGGCCTCCTCGCGAGACCGCTACTGGTGGCAGACGGCGACCACCGTGCTGCCCGGCAAATTGGGCGGACTGTTCCCCTTCGATACACCCGAGTGGCGCGACTGGAAGGCGGGCACGCACGCGCAACCCACCGGCGAGTGGCTGGTGCGCGGGCGCACGCCGGGCCGCGGTGATTATTTCGGCACGCTGCGCGTCGCCTCGCAAGGCCCCGATGCCTACAGCGCCCAGTGGTCCGTGCAATATGCCGACGGCAAGGCATCTCGTGCGACTTCCAAGGTCCGCCTCTACACCGGTTATGAGTGGCGCGGCACCTCAGAATGGGAAAGCACCGAGGTGCGCGAAGTGTTCGCGCTGTCGGCTGACGGCCAGCGGTTGAGCGGGCGCTGGTTCGATGCGCAGCGCGCGGAAATTGGCGGCGATCTGACGGCTGAGCGCGCCGATGGGCCCGCCGCAATCCTGGCGGTGTCGCCGCGCGCGTTGAAAGCGGGCACCACGCAGGAGGTGGTGATCGCGGGCCGTGGTCTTAAGGGCGCGGTCAGTTTCGGCCCCGGCACGAAGGCGACGACGCTGGCCACCGCGCCGGGAATGCTGCGCGTATCCGTCAGTGTCGATGCGAAGGCGGCCATCGGTGAGCGCAGCGTATCGGTTGGCAAGACGGCCGCGGCGCAAATGGCCGTGGTGTACGATCAGGTCGACCGTCTGCAGGTGCTTCCCGGCAATGCCATCGCACGGGTCGGTGGCGGCAAGATCGCGCCGGTCACCGCGCAGTTCGAGGCCTTCGGATTTCTCGAGCCGCGCCCGGACAGCGCGGTGCGCACGCCGATTGCGCTGGGCCCGATGAATGTGCGATGGAAGCTCGCGCCGCGCAACGAAGAGGCGGTCAAAGCGGACGACGTCAAGTTTGCCGGCAGCATCGATGCATCCGGCCAGTTCATGCCCGGCGCTGCCGGCCCGAACCCCGAGCGCAAGTACGCGAGCAACAATGCCGGGGATCTGTCGGTGATCGCCAGCCTTGATCAAGGCGGCAAGGAATTGAAGGGCGATTCGCATCTGATCGTCACGGTGCAGCGCTGGAACACGCCGCCCATCTATTGATGGGGACGGCACGAGGAGTCAACGAGCCAATGAAATTCAATCACGCCAACGGCCATGTGGTGCGCTTTGACGGTCGCGCCATGCTGCTGCATGTGCCGACGACGGCGTTGTTCGAGCTGGACGAACTGGGGCGGGCGGCGGTGGATTTGTCGCAGAGTTCCGCCGGGCTGGACCGCGAAGGCTTGTCTGCACAGCTTGCCGCGCGCTTTGCGCGCCAGGATGTCGAGGGTTTCCTGGCGCGGCTGGAGCAGCTCGATATCCTGCAGGCGCCGGAACACTTCCGCACCGTCAATCCGAACCGCGTCAAGGTGGAAGCCTATCCGTTGAGCACACTGGTGCTGAACGTCAACACCGGCTGCAACCTGGGCTGCACGTATTGCTACAAGGAAGATCTTGCCACGCCGGCGCTTGGCAAGAAGATGAATTTCGACACCGCCTCGCGCAGTGTGGATCTGCTGCTGACGCAGGCGGCGCAGCGCAGCCGCGTGGGCGTTGTGTTCTTCGGCGGCGAGCCGCTGACCAACATGCCGCTGATCCGGCAGGTGGTGGAGTATGCGGCCGAGCGCGGCCGCGAACAGGACAAGATCGTCGATTTCTCGCTCACCACCAATGCCACCATGCTGACGCCGGACATCGTGGACTATTTCAACGAGCACCGCTTCGGCATCTCGGTGAGCATCGACGGGCCCAAGCTGATCCATGACCGCAACCGCCGCACGGTTGGCGGCCGCGGCACCTACGATGTGGTGGCGCGCAAGGTGCGCATGCTGCTGGATCGCTACCGCGCGAAGCCCGTCGGTGCGCGCGTGACGCTGACCTCCGGCACCACCGAGGTCGAAGCCATTCATGCGCATCTGCGCGGGGAGATCGGCTTTCACGAGGTGGGCTATGCGCCGGTGACCGCGACGGAAGATGCCGGGCATGGACTGTCGACGGCGGAACTGCACGAGGTGCATGCGGCCTTTGAGCGCATGGGCGAAGAGTACCGCGTGCAGGCGCTGCGCGGCCGAAACACCGGATTTTCGAACATGCATCAGCTGATGACGGATCTGCACGAGGGGCGCCGCAAAGCCTTGCCCTGTGGCGCCGGCGTCGGCCTACTGGCCGTGGACAAGGATGGTGGTCTGAACCTCTGCCATCGATTCACCGGCTCGGAGTTGCCCCTGTTCGGCAACGTCGAGACGGGCATCGACAAACCGGCCTTGAGCGCCTTTTTGGAAAAGGCCTCCGATCGCGAAGGCACACATTGTCAAACCTGCCGCATCCGCAATTTGTGCGCCGGGGGCTGCTACCACGAGTCCTACACGCGCTATGGCGATCCGCATCACCGTACTTACCATTACTGCGATCTGCTGCGCGGCTGGGTGGACTTCGGCGTGCGCATCTACACCGACATCATGGCCAACAATCCCGAATTTTTCAGCGTCCATATCGAACCGCGGAGGACCGTCGCATGAATGGTTTCAAACCCACGAACAAGAAGGCCGAACTGCTGCTCGATGCAGCCGATCAGGGCCATGTGAAGGAAGTGGTGGCGATGGAAAGCGTGGCCGGTTGTGCCACGACGTTCGACCCGGGCTGGGAAGTGGACCCGTTTGGCGGCGTCGCCTCCCTGTGCCAGCCGATGGAGGCGGATTTGTACGGCTGTTCGGATCCGTGCTGGTGGCCGGCGCAGGTGCCCGACACGCTGACCACGTATCCGAACTGGGATGCCGGGTCCGCGTCCGCATGGAACGACTGGCGCGAGCTGGATGCGGTGTTTCCGAAAAAATGAGGCGCCCAGGGGAGATGAACATGAACCGTCCTTTGATTCTATGTGGCCTGGCCCTTGCGCTGTTGGGTTGCGGCAGCGCGCCGACGCGCGCGCCGTTGCGGGATTACATCCTGACCGGCGCCAAGCCGGATCATTTGTTCGTGATCGACGCCGCGTCGCGCAGCGTGGCCTCGGACTTTCGCATTCCGGAGGCCAACGGCTGGGTCGGCAGCATCGCGACCACCGCGGACGGCAAGGTGGCCTATGTGCTGGTCAACCGGATGGAAAGCATCGCCGGCATCGATCTGACCACCGGCAAGCAGGTGTTCCGCGCGGATCTGTCGCAAGGCAACGAGCGCGTGAAGTCGTTCTTCGGCATCAACGTCACGCCCGACGGCAAGCAGCTCATCGTGTACGAGCTGCCAACGCTGCTGGAGTTGAACGAGTACAAGGTGCAGGAGCCGCGCTTTGCCATTTTCGACACGTCCGCGGGCCTTGCGGCCAAACCTGTGCGGCAGTTCCCGGCGCCGCGCCGCGTGCATATGATTTTGCCGAAGAAAGACGGCTTGAGTTTTTTCGCGCTGGGATTCCAGCTGTATGAATTCGATCTCGCCAGCGGCAAGCTGCTGCAGGAGCGCGGCGTGCGCGACTGGAATCGGCCGGATTATTCGCTCCCCGACGTGCTGGCCTTCTGGCCCGTAAGCGAGCCCACCGGCGTATTTTCCACGCCCACGTACTCCATGCACGGTGCGGGCGAGGGCAAGCCGGGTGTGCAGCGCACCTCGCTCATGACGCTGGACCTTGGCAGCGGCGCGCTCAGTTACCAGGACTTCGAGGACACGGTGGCGCTGATTTTCTCCACGGCGATCAGTCCGGTGAAGGGACAGGCCTTCGGCGTGTACACGCAGTTGACCAAGATCGACACCGTCAAGGGCGTGTTGGCTGACCGCGTGGATCTGGCTCACACCTTCTACACAGTGAACTTGTCCAGCGACGGCAAGGAAGTATTCCTCGGCGGCACCACGTGCGACATCGCCTTCTACGACCCGGATACGCTCAAGCAGCGCGCCAACATGAAGCTGCCTGGGTGTCCCGATCAATCCATATCGACGATGCGTGTCATCCGCCGGTGAGCAACGGCTAGGCGCTCACGCGCGCTGGCTGTGGCCGTATGTGCGGCCACGGCTGGCTGCGCTTCTGGCGGTGCTGGGGCTGGCCAGCCTGATCTCCCTGCTGGCCACGGCGCAACCCTACCTGTCCAAGCTCATCATCGATGACGGTTTGCTCGGCCGGCGCTTCGACTTGTTGTGCTGGCTGTGCGCCGCCATCGTGGGCCTCGCTCTGCTTGGCGCTCTGCTCGGGGGCTTGAACCGCTGGCTGTATGTGCGCCTGTCGGGGCGAATCCTGTTTCATTTGCGCGAGCACATTTACGAACATCTGTTGCGCCTGCCACCGGCCTTCTTCCGGCAGCGCTCCGTGGGCGACCTGGTGACGCGCCTGGATGGCGACGTGGCGGAAATCCAGCGCTTTTCCACCGATACGCTGCTGGCTTTCGTCAATGCCACGTTGCTGCTGGTGGCAACGGGGCTGATCATGATCCGCTTGAGCCCCATGCTCACGCTGATCGCGGCCGGCGCACTGCCACTGCAATTGGCGCTGCGGCACTATGCGCGGCCGCGCATGCAGACAACCACGCGCGCCGTGCGTGAGCAGTCAGGCAGCATCGCGCAGTTTCTGATGGAAACCCTGGGATCCGCCAAGGCGGTGCAGGCGGCGGCGGCCGAGGACTTCGAGGCGCAGCGTTTGCGCGACCTCAACGGCACGTTTCTTGCGCGGCTGCTGTCGCAGCAACTGTTCACGTTTGGCATTGGCGCCGGATCTTCGCTGCTGTCGCACGTGACCACGGCGGCGGTGTTCATGATCGGCGGCTATCAGGTGCTGCAGGGCGCCCTGACCGTGGGAACGCTGGTGGCCTTCACCGCCTACTTCACGCGCACCAGCAATTCGGCGCTTTCGCTCATGAATCTGTACCTGGCCTATCAGCGCGCGGCGGTGAGTCTGACGCGGGTGCGCGAACTGCTGATGCCGGTGCCTGGATACTTGCCGGGCGAGTCGCCTGAATCCTCGGCTGCGTTGTTCGCGAGCGTGCCGCTGGCGCCACAGATCCACTTCGAGGGCCTGTCATTCACGCCCGACGGCGCAACCGCACCGGTCTTGTGCGATCTGGACTGGGTGATTGCGGGGGGGTCGAAGAGCGTGCTGTGTGGGGATTCGGGCGCGGGTAAATCCACACTCATCGACCTGCTGCGGCGCTTCACCGGTCCCGCAACGGGCGGGATTTCGATCGCCGGCCGCTCCGTGGCGCAGTACGAACTCAGTGCGCTACGCCGCGCCGTGATCGTGCTCGAAACCGAACCTGCGCTGTTTCGCGGCAGCATCCTGCACAATCTGCGATACGGGCATTTCGACGCTTCCGATGAGGCCGTGTTGCAGGCGGCGCGCCGTGCCGGCGTGGATCAGTTCGTCGAACAATTGCCGCAGGGCTTCAGCACCGAGATCGGCGCCGCCGGGCAGGGCCTGTCCGCCGGGCAGCGCCAGCGCATCGCCATCGCGCGCGCCTTGCTCGGCAAGCCGTCGGTGTTGATTCTGGACGAGGCCACCAGCAATTTGGACGCCGCCGCCATCGCCGGCATGCATGAACTGATCGACGAGCATTTTTCCCAATGCACACGCATCGTGATCACGCATGCACCGCGGCAGGTGCCGCGCGCCGATCGCATGGTTCGACTGGACGCGGGCCGCATTGTGGAGATGAATGACGAGCCGTCGCGTGCCTGAATCGCGGTGGCGGGTCGGCATCGTCGACAGCGGCCTGAATGCGCAATGTACGGTGCCCGTGGCGGCGCAGCGCCGCTTCACTGACACTGGAAGCGGTGTCGATGAACTGGAGCCGATCCCTGACACTTTCGATCACGGCACCCGCGTCGCTCGCGTGATCCATGGCGCCCTGAAGCCTTGCGAGCTGTTCATGGCGCAGGCCATCGATGCGAGCGGCGTTTCCACGCCCGCGGCCATTGCCGCGGCAATTCACTGGCTGCTGCAACAGCCTGTCCAGTTGCTGCATCTGAGCCTGGGACTGCGCCAGGATCGGGCGCCACTGGCGCAGGCCATCGCCGCCGCGGTGAATGGCGGGGCGCTGATCGTTGCCTCGGCGCCGGCCCGTGGCGCAAAACCATTTCCGGCCGCTTATGCCGGCGTGCTGGCGGCGACCGGCGATGCGCGCTGCGTGTCCGGGCAGATTTCCGATCTGGGTGCGCCGCACGCGGATTTTGGCGGCTGCGTGCGCTGCGAGTTCGATGCGGCAGCGGACCAACGCGGCGCCAGCATCGGCGCAGCGCACGTCACCCGATTCATCGTCTCGCACCTGCCGCCCGGCGTGCGCCTGTCAGAGGCGCGAGCGCAATTGTCGGCGTTGGCATCTTTCAGGGGGCGCGAACGGCGGTGACGCTATTTGACGGGCCAGTAGACCTCGCTGCGCCGCTTTTCCGGCGGCGTGGAAACCGGATCGTCCACCCGCACGCTGAAGCGGGGGCCGTTGGATTCGTAGCCGTGTGCCGCTGCGTAGGCAATCAGCTTCTCGCCGGTCTGATCCAGCGTATCGTCAGGGCCGACATGCGTCGCCTTCAGCGCCTTGCCGGCGTAACCAGTGCCGGTCGCCGGCAACGCCGATTGTGGATTGAGATCGACGATTTCCACGGTGAAGCCCGCGATGTCGGCGTTGGGCATGGACTCCACCAGACTCTTGAGGTTCCTCAATCCGCTGTCAAAATCCTTGCCCACCATGGAGTCCATCAGCAGCCCGAAATACCGGCCGATCGGACCGAAGCCCATGTCGGAGTCCAGCGTCCATTTGACCGTCGTGGCGGAACCGGCCGCGGCAAGTATCAGCGCCGCTTTCGACGTGCCCATGGCGCCGAAGCTTAAATCGCTCCTGACGGATTGGTTGGGGATCGATGCGGTGATGAGTTGGGTGCCCGTGCCGATCTTGTCGTTCCCCGACCAGGTGAGCTTGGCGCCCACTCCCTCGCGCGGTCCTTCGCTGGTCTGCACCATGTTCGAATCCAGGTGCTGCCAGGGCGACCATTGAGGAAACAACGCGAACGAATTGACGGTGGCGTAGACCATGCTGGCCGGGCGGTCGATGCGGATCGAACGCTCCACGTGCGCATTGCGCGGCAGCAGGAAACCGATCAGTGCCAGTGCAATGATGATGCCGGCCAGAATCAGAATGATTTTCTTGATCATGGGCGCTCCGAAGCGTTCGCAGCGTATGATGCGCGCGTCGGAAAAGCACAGTCAATCTTTTGAAAAGGCGTCGCGCATGCCCACCATGAATGCCGTTTTGCTGCGAGGCCACGGCGGCTACGAGCAGCTCGAGTTTCGGCAGGACGTGCCGGTGCCCACCGCGCGCGCAGGCGAGGTCAAAATCCGCGTCGGCGCGGCGGGCGTCAACAACACCGACATCAACACGCGTACGGCCTGGTATTCGCGCTCCGTGACCGAGGGCACGACCGCCGAGGCGGCCGCGTCCGGCCATGCGCAGGCGAGCGTCCAGGATTCAGGCTGGAGCGGCAGCGTGCT
Source organism: Pseudomonadota bacterium (assembly GCA_025357635.1). Lineage (GTDB taxonomy): Bacteria > Pseudomonadota > Gammaproteobacteria > Steroidobacterales > Steroidobacteraceae > TMP-86. The sequence continues at coordinate 46,127 of JANXOV010000082.1, read as the reverse complement.
TTCGTTTCCGCGCATCCAGGGGGCGGATGCCTGCGGCCGGATCGTCGACGTCGGCGCCGGGGTCGACGCGGCGCGCATCGGCGAGCGTGTGCTGGTCGAGCCTGTGTTTCGCGGCACACCCGCAGATGGCGCAGCGGGCGCAATTTACTTCGGTTCCGAATGCGACGGCGCGTTTGCGCAGTTCACGTGCGTGCCGTCGGCTCATGCCCATGCCATCGACTCCACGTTGAGCGATGTCGAACTGGCAAGCTTCCCTTGCGCGTACTCAGCCGCGGAAAACATGCTCTCGCGCGCTGCGATCACCGGCACAGACACGGTGCTCGTCACCGGCGCTTCGGGCGGCGTCGGCTCGGCGGCGGTGCAATTGGCGCGGTGTCGGGGTGCGAGTGTGTTCGCCGTGGCGGGTGCGGAAAAAGCCGGCGCGCTGACTGCGCTCGGGGCCGCGCGGGTCATCGACCGTGACGCGGACCTGCTGCAGACGCTGGGACACGAGTCCGTCGACGCCGTCATCGATGTCGTCGGCGGCGCAAGCTTCCCGCGCCTGCTCGATGTCCTGCGGCGCGGCGGCCGTTACGCCGTGGCAGGGGCCATTGCCGGCCCGCTGGTGGAGCTGGATCTGCGCACGCTGTATCTGAAAGATCTGCGGCTGCTCGGGTGCACAGTGCTGGATCAGGGTGTCTTCAGCGCGCTGGTGCGTCACATCGAATCCGGCCGCATCCGGCCGCTGATCGCGGGCGTGTATGCGCTCAAGGACATCGTGAGCGCGCAAGAGCAGTTTCTCGCCAAACGGCATCTGGGCAAGATCGTTCTGGTGCCGGCAGAGTAGGGCTATAATCCTGCGATTCATTTCTTCCGGAGTGCCTCACCTCATGATCAGCGCGCGTTTCGCATCCCGCTTTGTGGCCTTGTCCGTCTTGTCTGCGTTTGTAGTTGCCGCCGACGCCGGAATGCCGCAGCAGAAGATTCAGGCGCCGGGCTGGTACCGGTTCATGCTCGGGGATTTCGAGGTCACCGCGTTGTCCGATGGCTTCGTTGATCTGGGCACCGACGTGCTGCAGAACGTGAAGAAGGAGGAGATCGCCCGAGGACTGGCGCGCGCCTTTCTGCCCGCCGGCGACAAGGTCGAAACTTCCGTCAATGCGTACCTGATCAACACCGGCAGCGAACTCATTCTCATCGACAGCGGCGCGGGCAAGCTGTTCGGGCCGACGCTGGGAACTGTGGTGGAGAATCTCAAAGCCTCGGGATACGATCCTGCGAAGGTCGACAAGGTGCTCATCACCCACATGCACGGCGACCATCTCGGCGGCGTGCTCAGTTCCGATGGCGCGATCGTCTTTCCCAATGCGCAGCTCATGCCAAGCCAGCCGGAGAGCGACTATTGGCTCAGTGAGGCGCAAATGGCCAAGGTGTCCAAAGACAAGCAGGACTCCTTCCGCACGGCGCAGAAACTGGCCGCGCCGTACATCGCGTCGGGCCAGTGGAAGCCGTTTGCGGCCGGCTCGCAGATCGTGCCGGGCGTGCGTGCGATTCCCGGCGGCCATACGCCCGGGCACAGCAGCTATCGGATCGAATCCAAGGGCCGCCAGATGATCGTGCTGGGCGATGTCATCCACTTCGGACCTGTGCAGTTCCCGCGCCCCGATATTTCGGTGGCCTTCGACGTCGATCAGAAAGCTGCCGTCGCTGCTCGCAAACAGCTGTTTGCGAGTAGCGCGAAAGACCGCACGCTGCTCGCCGGCGCGCATCTGAACTTTCCCGGCCTCGGGCATATCCGCGTGCAAGGGCAGGGTTACGAATGGGTGCCGGCCGGGTTTGCACCTCTACACGCCGATCACTGAGGGATACGCCATGTCCAAGACCACTCGACGTGATTTTTTCAGCCTGTTAGGAGCGCCCGCGCTGGCCGCGGCCCTGCCATCCGCGGCCCAGGCGTATTCGCATACGGGATCCGGCGCGGGCGCCGATCTGATTCTGATCAATGGCAATGTGCTGACCATGGATGCCGCGCAGCCGCGGGCGCAGGCCTTCGCCGTCAAAAACGGCCGCTTCATCGCCATCGGCTCGACGCAGAACATCCGCGCACTGGCGGCGCCTGGTGCAGCGGTGATCGACGCCGCTGGCATGACTGTGACGCCGGGATTCATCGATGCGCATTGTCACCCTGGCCTGCAGGACGAGTTATTCGATGTAAATTGCGATCTGACCAGCATCGCGCAGATTCAAGAGGCGCTGCGCAAGCGCGTGGCCACCACGCCGCCGGGCCGTTGGGTCAATGGCTTCAAGTTCGACGACACCAAGTTGAAGGATGGGCGGCCGCTGAGCCGGCAGGATCTGGATGCGGTCTCGGCGGATCATCCCGTGGGCGTGGCACATCGCGGCGGGCACACCAACTGGTACAACAGCAAGGCGTTCCAGCTCGCCGGCATCACCCGCGATACACCCGACCCCAAGGATGGCCGCTATTTCCGCGATGCCAACGGCGATCTGCAAGGCCAGGTGGCGGAGAATGCGCGCGATGTGATCGAGCGCGCCGGCGAGCATGAAAGCTTCACGCCCGAGCAGATGCGCGAACGCAGCCGTGCCGCCATGGCCTATGCCTCCAAACTGCTGACGGCGGCGGGCCTGACCACCGTGCATGACGCGGCGGCGGACGTGGATAAGATCCGCGCCTATCAGGACGCCTATGCGGCTGGTGAACTGCTGCACCGGGCCACCATCATGCCCGTCGGCATGCGTGGCGCAGGCCGCATCGCAACCTCGAGTCCGTTCCACAATCTGCGCGATGCCGGCGTGTACTCAGGTCTTGGCAATGACCATGTGCGCATCGGTGCGGTCAAGTTCGTGGCGGACGGCTCGGCATCCGAGCGCACCATGCGCATGAGTACGCCGTTCGTGGGCAAGCCCAATGATTTCGGCATTCTGACCATGGACCAGAAGCAGATCCACGAGGCCGTGGAAGATGCGCACCGCAACCGCTGGCAGATCGGCATTCACGCCAACGGCGATGTTGCCATCGACATGGTGCTCAACGCCTATGAGCGCGTTCTGAAGCTGTGGCCGCTGCCGGACCGGCGCCACCGCATCGAGCATTGCACGCTGGTCACGCCGTCTCTCGTTCAGCGCATCAAGGACACGGGCTCCATTCCCACGCCGTTCTGGACCTACGTCTATTATCACGGGGAAAAATGGCGTGCCTACGGCGAGGAAAAACTGGAGCGCATGTTCGCGCACAAGTCTTTCCTCGACGCCGGCATTCGCGTGCCCGGCGCATCCGATTACACACCGGGGCCCTTCGATCCGCTGATGGCGCTGCAAAGCATGGTGACGCGCAAGGACTATGCGGGGCGCGTATGGGGCGCTTCACAAAAGATCAGCGTCGATCAGGCGCTGCAGGTCGCCACTCTCAATGGCGCCTATGCCTCCTATGAAGAAGACGTCAAAGGCTCGATCAGCGCCGGCAAGTACGCCGACTTCGTGCTGCTTGACAAGGACCCGCATGCGGTGGACCCGGACACGCTCAAGGATATCCGCGTCAAGCGAACGGTGGTGGGCGGCAAGACGGTGTACGAGGCGTAAGGCGTGCCGCCTATCAGCGCCGACCCATGAACAGCAGCGCGACCGCGAACATCACCACGCCTGCGGAACTCCATTCCCAGGTGGTGACGGTTTCGTGTCCCAGCGAAACGCCCAGCAGCAACCCCACGACGGGATTGACCAGCGTATAGCTTGAGGCAAGGCTGGTGGACGTGCGCGCCAGCAGCAGCATGTAGGCGTTGAACGCGATCAGCGACCCGAACACCACCAGGTAGGCCCATGCAAGCCAGGGTGTTGCCTGCGACGGCAGCTGCCATGATTCACCCGTCAGCGCCGACACGAGCAGCAGCGCTGCGCCGCCGCACAGCATTTCACTGGCAAAGCCGGTGGCGCCGGGCGCAAGCGTCAGTCGCCGCTGGCTCAGAACGCTGCCCAGCGACCAACCCGCGCAACCGACGCAGATGGCCGTCAATCCGCCGGGGGAGGCATTGAATCCGGCGCCCCGGGTCAGCATGAGCACGCCAAGCAGGCCGACGCAGACGGCCAGCAGTTCGCTGCGGCGGGGGAAGATCCGAAACGCCATGTTGATCAGGACCAGCAGCAACGGCGTGACGGCAATGAAGGCCACCACCAGACCCGAGGCAACGCTTTGTTCGGCATACGCGGTGCCGCCCATGCCGCCGCCCAGCATCAAGGTGCCGATGATGGCGGCATTGCGCCATTCGCGCGCCGTGGGAAGCGGCGCGCCGCGCGCCATCTGCCACAGCAGCAGCGCACCGCCGGCGACGATGAAGCGGGTGGCCATGAGAAAAAATGGCGCAAAGCCTGCCAATGCGAAGCGGATGGTCAGATAAGTCGAACCCCAGATCAGCCAGGTCGCGCCCAGGCAGACCAGAATCGTGGTCGAGAGTGGGGCGGAACGGGGCAGGGTGGCGGCAGCGTTGTTCATTGGATGCAGGTTAATGAAGTACACGTGCCAATTCCATGCAAGATCAATGGTATATTTTCGTCATCGCCAAGACGCCCGAAGTCGTGACGGCGTTCAATATCACCGGCGAGGACCGCTGGATGCTGGAGATTGCGGTGGTCGATGTCGAACATCCAGAAGAGGTGGTGTCGCGCTACTGTGCGCCCGCGGTCACCTCCACATGAAGCTGTATTCCTGGAACGTCAACGGCATTCGTGCGGTCTTGAAAAAAGGCGTCTTCCAGTCGTTTTTGAAAGCGCATGACCCGGACATTCTGTGCCTTCAGGAAACCAAGGCTGAGCGCGGCCAGGTCGAGATCGACCTGCCGGGCTACAAGGAGTATTGGAACTCCGCCGTGAAGAAGGGCTACTCCGGAACGGCTGTTTTCTCCAAGCGCGAACCGCTGTCGGTCATCAACGGCTTTCCCAAGGATTTCACGCGCCGCTTCAAGTTCGCCGACGAACTCGAGCGCGACAGCGCGGAGGAAGGGCGCGTGATCACCGCCGAGTATGACTCGTACTTTGTCGTCACCGTCTACACGCCCAATGCCAAAGAGGACCTGAGCCGTCTCGCGTTGCGTTTCGAGCACTGGGATCCTGCCTTTCTCGCCTACCTCAAACTGCTGGAGAAGCGCAAGCCGGTGATTTTCTGCGGTGATCTGAACGTCGCGCACACTGAATTGGATCTGGCCAATTCCAAGTCCAACAAGGGCAAGAAGGGATTCACCGACGAGGAGCGCAAGGGCTTTCAGGGTTTCGTCGACGCCGGTTTCATCGACACCTTCCGGTTGTTCAAGCAGGGCAATGGGCATTACACATGGTGGAGTCACTTCGCAAATTCGCGCGCTCGCAACATCGGTTGGAGAATCGACTACTTTCTGGTGTCGCCGCAATTGCGGGGCGCGGTAACGGCCGCGGACATTCACCCGGATATTCTGGGCAGCGATCACTGCCCCGTCAGCATTCAGCTGGAGTTTTGAAATGAAACGTATTGCCGCAGTGTTGAGATGCGCTGCGCTGCTGGTTGGCGCGCCGCTGCTGCTCGAAGCGGCGCCCGCAGCGGTGCCACCCAGCCAATCCGGCGTCGATGCGCCGGAACTTGCCCGGCTGGGTGCATTCGACGTGGGCTACAAGACACTGCGGCTGGTGCAACCCGGGCAGGTTAATCCATTGATGCCCCTGGCCGCCGGTGGGTTCGCCAGACAGGACCGCGTGCTGGTGGTGGATCTGTGGTATCCGGCGCATATCGCCGGCGGCGCCGCGCGCGTCACCTATACGGCCACAGTGCCGAGTGAGCCGCCGGTGGTTCCCGTCGCCTTTTCCGTCGCCGGCATCGCCGTTGCCGATGCGCCGGCGCAAGGCACGAACCATCCCCTGGTCGTCGTCTCGCATGGATACAGAAATGCAACGGTGGCCATGTCATGGCTGACCGAAAATCTTGCCTCCAAAGGCTATGTGGTCGCGGCAATCCGGCATGAAGACTTTCCGATCAGTGATGCAACCTATTTTTCGCAAGTTCTGTTGCGCCGGCCGCTGGATATTGCCTTCGTCGCCAGGACACTGCCGCCGATGCTCGCATCCGAGCATCTCATCGATGCGGCGCTCGTGGCGCTGGTCGGATATTCCATGGGCGGCTATGGCGCCCTCACCGCTGCCGGCGCGACGCTGGATCCGTCCGCCTCGCCCGCCAAGCTCGTGCCCGGCGGATTGTTGTTGCCGTACGCGCGCGGTGGCGCGTCGATCGATGCCGCGACGGTGAAAGGTTTGCGTGCGGTTGTCGCCATCGCGCCCTGGGGTGGCGCTCAGGCGGCCTGGGGAGCGGACGGGTTGCGTGCGCTGCACGCGCCGCTGCTGCTGATCTCCGGGGATCAGGATCACACCGTGAACTACGGCAGCGGTGCGCGCGCATTTTTCGACGAAGCGACGGGGGCCGATCGCTATCTGCTCACCCTGGAAGGGTGCGGTCACGCCATCGGTCTGAATCCGGCGCCCGATGAGATGCGTTCCAAATTGTGGGATCAGGACTGGTTCGAAGATCCGGTGTGGAGAAAGTCTCGTATCAACGCGATCAGCGCACACTTCATCACGGCGTTTCTGGATCGGTATGTCAAAGGCGATGAGACGCGCGCCGCCTTTCTGGACGTGCCGGTCGTGGAGTCAAACGACGGCGTGTGGCCGGCCAGCGGCCCGCATTCGTTTGATTCGTACAGTCCCGCGACCGGCGGCATCACGATATGGAAGGGATTTCAGCGCAACTATGCGAGCGCCATGCGGATGATGCATGCAGGGGCTGCCCCGCAATGAGGCTGTTGAGCACGCATGTCGGCGGGTTGATCGTTGCAGTGGCGGTTGGTCTGCTGATCGGCGTCGATCGCGAAAGACATAAGCATGCCGAACCGGGTCCCATCACCGCGGGTTTGCGCACTTTCACGCTGACTTCGCTGCTCGGCGCCATCGCCGCCCTGGTGCAATCGGATCTCATGCTGGTAGTCGCCGGCGCCGGCGTCATTGTTCTGATCGCGCTGTCTTATCTGCGCCGGCAGGCCGTGCATCCGGGTCAGACGACGGAGTTTGCGCTGCTGGCCACATTCGCCATCGGATTCTTGTCCATCACGCAGGTCGAATTGGCCGCGGGTCTGGGCGTGTTGATCGCCTTGCTGCTCACCTCGAAGTCGCGCCTGCACAGATTCGCGCTGTCGCAGCTATCCGAACAGGAACTGCACGATGCGACTCTGCTGGCGGGCGCTGCGCTGATCGTGCTGCCCTTGCTGCCGGACCGAGCCATCGATCTGCTGGGCGTGGTGAACCTGCAGGTGATCTGGCGCCTCACCGTGCTCATGCTGAGCGTCAACGCGCTGGGCTATTTGGCGCGGCGCACGCTCGGTGCGCAGGTCGGTCTGGCGGTTGCCGGGTTCTGCAGCGGCTTCGTGTCCAGCATCCTGACCATCGCGGCATTTGGCCGCCAGGCCAAGACCGAACCTGCGGTCTTGAGCGGCGCGGTTGCCGGCGCTGCGTTTTCCTCCATCGCAACCGCGATCCAGTTGCTGATCATCCTGGGCATGACCAACCTCAACCTGTTGCCCATTCTGGGGCCGGGTATCGCGGCGATGGGCGTGGTGGCCGCAGCCTATGGATTCATTTTCGTGGTTGCCGCGAAACGGGCGCCGATGCACGCGGAAGCGGTGACCGGGCGCGCGTTTGAGCCTAAGTTTGCCGTCATATTTGCCATTGCATTTGCCCTGATGTCGCTGGTCGCGGCGCTGCTGCAACGCTGGATGGGGCCGTCGGGTGCGCAGTTTGCGGTGGCGATGGGCGGCTTCGTTGACACGCATGCCGCGACCGCGTCCGCCGGCCGGCTGGCCGCCGCAGGTGCGTTGGACCTGCATCAGGCCGCGTTTGCTGCAATGCTCGCCATCACGGCCAATACGCTGGTTAAAATCGCGGCCGCCATTGTCGCGGGCGGCCGCGGATTTGCGTTGCGCCTTTGTCCCAGTCATGCCGGCATGCTGATGGCGCTGTGGCTTGGCTGGTATCTGGTTGCCACGGGCTTGCTACCGGCTCATTGGTAGGGCTTCAGCTCCAACTCGGCGTCGGCGAGGCGCAGATACAGGTCGCGGCGTGCGCGCAGCGGCCACCAGTCGTAGAGGAAAATCTCCAGCGGGCGCCAGTTGGCCACCCACCCCAGGATCACAATGCTTTGCTGGACGATTCGCGCGAACGTGCCCGCCTGCGCGCCGGCGGGCACGGTTTCAGCAATGAGCAGGCAAGCCACCAGCACGACGAACCCGATCAACAGCGAACGGCGTCCTATTCGGAACATCTCGCGCAGATCGCCTGAGGTCACGCTGGCGCGGTAGTTGAAAAAGCTTCTCATGGCGCTTGAGATCTCGTGCTGCCGATCCTCGTTCAGTTGCGTCGCAGGCAGATGAATCACGATCCGCAGCGGGTGATCGTGGGCCAGAGCCCGCGCCCAGGACACGATGTATTCCTCTGCTCCGGCATCCAGGGCTTTCTCGTGAAACGGAAACGGATCGAGCGTGTCGAAGAGCTGTTGTATGCGCTCGATCCGAAGCTCGATGGCCTCAGGTGTGTGGCTGGATGTAAGGGTATTGGTCATGACGTTCAGTCTAAGTAGGATTCCTTATACGGCAACCTGCATCCCATCAGGTATTAATAGAGCATGATATCCGGGTGAATGACTGGTCACCGACGCCGATTCCACTGACTGGGGAAGCCACATGAGTTTCAAGATCAAGAAAATCCTCCTTGCCATCGTCGACGTCTCCGCCAAGAAGGCCATTGCCCGCGCGGCCACCATCGCCCGCAAGTCCAATGCGCAGATCGAGTTGTTCAGTGCGGTCCGCCCGACGTCCGCATTCCTGGCCAGCAAAGCGCGCTCGCTGCGTCTGTCGCGAGCCCATGTCGAAGAGCGGCTGGCCAAGCTGGAGGCTTTGGCGCAGGAACTACGCGCGGAGGGTTTCAAGATTTCCTGCACAGTGGAGCTGGATTACTCAGGCGCGGAGGCAATATTGCGCCGCGTACAGGCTGTAAAGCCGGATCTGGTGATCGTCGAGGCGCATAAACACAGCCTGCTGTCACGGGTGATGCTGTCACAGACCGACTTTGAGTTGATCCGCAGCTGTCCGACGCCGGTTCTGATCGTCAAGTCCGTGGCGGTCGCGGGCCGTCCGGCGGTGCTGGCCGCCTTGGATCCGTGGCATGAGAGCGGCAAACCCGCTGCACTGGATGCGCGGATAGCGGAGGTTGGGCACAGCATTTCACGCGCGCTCGGCGGCAAGTTGCACGCCACGCACGTACATGCGCCATTGATGCGCTATGAAACCGATTCGGTCATGGCGCCGGTGGTGGTGCCGGTGCCCGTGCGCGAGCAGAAGAAGCATACGGCGGCCATTCGGAATCGTTTTCGAAGCGCAGCGCGAAAGCTCGAGATCGCGCCGCAGAACGTGCATCTGCGATTGGGCGATCCGGGGATCGTGCTGCCGGAGCTGGCGCGTTCGCTTAAAGTCGACACCGTCGTCATGGGCGCGGTTTCGCGCTCCGCGCTCAGCCGCGTGCTGATCGGCAATACCGCGGAGCGGGTCCTCGATGCGATGCAATGCAATATGTTGATCGTCAAACCCAGGGGGTTCCGGCCGGCGAAGCGATAGGCGCCGGCGCTCAACTCAAGGCGATTCGCGCAGCGCCTGCCGGCCCAGCCGTGCGTTGACGATCAGCACGCCGCTCAAGACCAGCGCCGCGCCGACGGCAAATCGCCATTCGATCGGATCATGCAGCAGCATCACGCCGAATACGACGCCGAACAGGGGCGTGAGCAGGGTCATCAGCATCAGGCGCGAGGTAAGGTAGTGCCGCAGCAGCCAGAACCAGATCAGGTAGCTGGAGATGGAGATAATCAAGGTCTGGAACAATAGCGATAGGACCGTCGCCCGCGAGATCACGACCGCGGTCTGTCCGGTGATTGCCGCGAATCCGCCGATCAGCACGGCCGCCATGCCGACCTGATAAAAGACCGTTTTCACCGTTGCCGCGCCGCCGACGCGTCCACGGCGAAGGACTACGTTGGTCAGTCCCCAGACTGCGCCGGCGCAAACAGCCACGGCATCCCCCTTGATGAGTTCGGCGACCGGGCGGTTGCTGTAGCCGAGAAACGCCACGACGATGCCGGAAAAGGCGACACCGATGCCGGTCCACTGCGCGGTGCTGAGCCGCTCCTCCGGAAGGAAGCGCAGCCCGAGCGCGGTGAAGATGGGCGAGGTGTAGAGGAATACCACCGTATGCGCGGCGGTGGTGTGAGCGATGGCTACGCCGACCAGAAAGAATTCAAATGAGAACAACAGTCCGAGCAGCAATCCGCTGCGTAGAGTCCCGTCCGAAAAGGCGCCGCGGCCCTCGCGCACCATCAACAGCAGCCCGAAGAAAACCGCGGCGCCGCCGAAGCGGATCGCGAGCTGCATGATGGGCGTGACGTCCGCGGCGATGATCTTCATGGCGGGCTGCTGAATGCCCCAGATCACGCACAGCATGAGCATGAGCAAGGTGGCGCGCATATCCAGCGGACGGCGCGTGGGAATGGCCTTTGAAACGGACAAGTGGACTCACCGGAGCTGGGAACAACGTGCCAGTGTAGCCGCAGGTGGGTCGATTATCGACGCCGGCGTGCCACTTCCGGATTCCGCAGCGTGGTCTTGAATGCTATAGACCGCCGACGGCGCGCTCCAGCCTGTAATGAGCCAGGACGATGTCGAGGGCGGCTTCGTCCTGGTTGGAGCGCGCAACCACGCGCAGCGTCTCGGCATCCAGCACTTGATTGCTGTTCGCCAGCCCGCTGCCGTAGAGTTCCTTGGCAATCCGCAGATTTTCTTCAGCCTGCTCGGTCGCCGCGGCCGCCGCATGTACGCGCGCCGCCTGTTCCAGGCCGGATTGTTGCGCACCCAGGGCGGCGATTTCCGGACGGGCCTGCAGTGCGTGCGCCATCAGTTGCTGCAGGGGAGTCTCCTCCAGCTGCGGCGCCGGTATACGTGGCTCCTCGAGGTCCGGCACGCGCTCCAGCGGCTGGCTCACCCAGCGATTGTAGGCGGCGGTTGCCAGATGCAGCGCGTTGGCGGCGCGCAGTTGCTGCAGCGTCGCATTGGCGAGCGCCACCTGCGCGCTCAACAGGTCGGAGCGGGCCACCGCCTGATTCTCGTACATGATCTGCACGTCGTTCGCGTGTCCGGTGAGGCTGCGGACGCTGGACTGCGCCACTTCAAGGGTTTTGCGGGCCCGGATCACCGCCACGTACGATTCAGCGACGGCCAGTTTCAGATCCGACGCACCGAGCATTTCACGCGCCGCAGCCTCGCGCGCACCGGCCGCCGCTGCGCCGACGGCTCCACTGATGCGCCCGGAGGTCCACAGCGGCACCGACAGGTCCGCGCCGGCCATCGCATACCCGTCGTGCTTCCACAGTGGCGCCTGCAGCTGTGCGCCGGGCATGTCGATCTGAAGCATCGGCGCATTGTCGAACTGCGTGTATGCGCCGTTCAGGTCCAGCGCGGGCCAACGTTGGCGTCGCGCGGCTGCATGATCTGCCTCAGCCGCCTCCCGATCGCTGCGGGTGGCCGCCAGCGTCGCATCGGACTGCAGCGCCATTTGCCATGCATCGGCCAGCGACTCGGCGCGCAGGACCGATGGAGCGGCGAGAATCGCGAGGAGGGTGAGACTCGCTGCTTGAGATGCCCTCGACATGCAGGCGTTCACGAGGTGCGCCGGCACTACAGCCGCTGTTTGAGTGAAACGATGCCCAATAACTTGAGCACGTAAGTTTCGTACACTGGCGTCAAAGATCCGGTACGCACCTTGCGCAGAAAATATTTTTCGAACGCGATTTTCGCCAGATGCACCCACTTCCCCTGCTTGGACCAGGTGACGTTGCGCGGCGGTATCTGCGGCAAAGCCACGAATGCGGCGCCGGTGTCGCCGAAGTCGGCGAGGCAGATCGCGTTCCAGGTCGCTTCGGCTGTCGCAGGCTGGCCGGCGAGTTCAGCGGCGATGTTGGCGGCGGTTGCAGACACCATGGATTCAATCATGTAGCCGGTCTTGGGAGCACCGGTGGCCACCGGCGTGACCTCGACGGGCGGGATCGCGACGCACACGCCGACCGAAAAGATATTCTTATGCTTGGGGCTGCGCTGGTGTTTGTCGATGAGCACGAAGCCGCGCGGGTTGCATAGTCCGGGCACCGCGGCGACCGCATCGACTCCTTTGAAAGCCGGTATGACGGCACTGTAGGCGAAGGGCAGGCGGTGCTCCTTTTTCAAGGCGCCGTTTTCATCCAGTTCGTGAACCAACATCTCCTGCGCCGTCACGGACATGATCCTCGCGTTCGTGATCCATTTGATATGACGCTCGCGCAACTCCGATTCCATCAGGCCTTTGCTGTCACCGACGCCACCCAGCCCCATATGGCCGATGTAGGGCTCGCTGGTGACATAGGTCATCGGCACCCGATCGCGCAGTTTTCGCTTGCGCAGATCCGCGTCCAGGATCATGGCGGTCTCGTAGGCAGGCCCGAAGCAGCTGGCGCCCGGCGCCGCTCCGACGATGATCGGGCCAGGATTCTTCAGGAATTCCTGATATCGGCTCCACGCCTGCGTCGAGTGGTCCTGGCTGCAAACCGATTGCGTGTGCCCCTCAGGGCCGAGCCCCGGGACTTCTTCGAAGGCAAGGCGCGGGCCGGTGGCTATGACCAGGTAGTCATAGTCGAGTTCGGTTGCGTCATCCAGCGTCAGCCGTGAATGTTCCGCTTCGATGCGCGTGACGGAATTGATGCGCCATTGGACTCCCTTTTTTTCCAGCGGCTCCTGCATGGTGACCCTGGTTTTCTCCGCCGCGCGCCAGCCCACGGCAATCCAGGGATTGGACGGGGTGAACTCGAGATATGGTCGCGCACCGATCAGTGTCACCCGGTGTTCTTTGGCCAGATGCTTGCGCAGATCGAATGCGGCGGGGACGCCTCCCAATCCTGCACCAATGACAATTGCGTGTGCCATGAAATTCTCCCGTCAGTGAGCGGCGGCTTCGGAGCGCTGCAGGTATCCGTAGTACAGAAGCGGAATCAACAGCAGGGTCAGCGCCGTCGACACCAGAATGCCGAAAATGAGCGAGATGGCGAGCCCATTGAAGATGGGGTCATCGATGATGAAAAACGCGCCGATCATGGCTGCCAGGCCTGTCAAAATGATGGGGCGGGCGCGGACGGAGGCTGCACGGATCACGGCTTGCGCCGGGGCCTGTCCCGAGGCCACTTCCTGGTTGATGAAATCGACCAGGAGGATCGAGTTGCGCACGATGATGCCGGCCAGTGCGATCATGCCGATCATCGAAGTGGCGGTGAATTGCGCTCCGAGCAAGGCGTGCCCGGGCATGACGCCGATGATCGTCAGAGGGATGGGCGCCATGATGACGAGCGGCACCGCATAGGATCGGAATTGCGCCACCACCAGCAGGTAGATGAACACCAGCCCGATGGCATAGGCCAGGCCCATGTCGCGAAACGTTTCGTAGGTGATGGTCCACTCGCCGGCCCAGTTGACGCTGAACTCGCCTGGATCTTCCGGTGGATTGATGAATCGCTGCACCACAGGCTGGCCGGCGAGCGGCGTCTTGCCGATCCGGGACACCAGGCTGAACATGCCGTACAGCGGACTGTCGAGCCGCCCGGCCATGTCGCCGGTGACGAATACGACGGGCAGAAGATCTTTGTGATAGATGGCGCCGTCCCAGGGTTTCTGCGTCACCGTGACCAGCTCCGATAGCGGGACGAGCGCGCCACCGGCAGCGCGCACGGGCAGTGACAGCGCCTGCTGCAAGCCTTGTTTGTCGGCCGCGCCCAGCTCGAGTCGAATCGCGATCGGATCGCGCTCACGACCCTCGTGCACGTAGGACGCATCCAGCCCGACCAACGCGCCTGCAAGCGTGTCGGTGACGGCGCTTTGCGGCACGCCGATCAGCGCGGCCTTCGCGCGGTCAAGCGCCACTTCGTATTGAAGCGTCGGTGCGTTCAACGTATCGTCGGTGTCGACGATGTCGGCGGTCGAATCGAACAGCGCGCGCAGTGCACGGCCCATGGCCTTCTGAGTAGCGTAAAGCGGACCATAGACCTCCGCCACCAAGGGTGCCTGCACGGGCGGCCCGGGGGGAACTTCGACCACTTGTACCGACGCTGCGCCGAGCCGCTTGCCGGCGGCGGCCAGCGCCGGGCGGATCGCCCGGGCGATGTCGTGGCTCTTGCGGTCGCGTTCGTGTTTGTCGGCCAGATTGACCTGCAGGTCGCCTTGATTGGGGTCGCCGCGCAGGTAGTACTGACGCACCAGTCCGTTGAAGTTGATCGGTGCGGCAGTGCCTGCGTAGGCCTGGAAATCCGTGACTTCGGGAACTTGTCTGACGATTGCCGCCAGCTCTGTCAGCACGCGCGCGGTGCCCTCCACCGGCGTACCCTCCGGCATGTTCACGACCACCTGAAATTCCGACTTGTTGTCGAAGGGCAGCATTTTGAGGACGACGAGCTGCACGACCGCCAGCAACACGGCCAGGAGAATCGCAGCGGCGGTGCTCAGGTACAGCCGGTGTCGCAGCCGCTGAGCGCGCTCGCCGAGCAGAAAGGGGCTCATCATGCGCTCGAACCATCGGTGCAGTCCCGACTCGGCGCTGGAGGCGTGCGCCGGTGAGTGAACAGCGCCCGCCAGGAACTTGCGACACATCCAGGGCGTGAAGATCAGCGCCACGGCGAGCGAAATCACCATGCCCATGCTGGCGTTGATGGGGATCGGGCTCATGTACGGGCCCATCAGCCCGGATACGAAGGCCATGGGCAGCAGCGCCGCAATGACCGTGAATGTTGCAAGTATCGTGGGTCCGCCGACTTCGTCCACCGCGTGCGCGATGATTTGCGCAACGGAGCCTCGGTCGATTCCGAGATGGCGATGGACGTTTTCGACGATCACGATGGCATCGTCGACCAGGATTCCGATGGCGAATATCAAGGCGAACAGCGACACCCGGTTGATCGTGAAGCCCCAGGCCCAGGATGCGAACAGCGTGGCCGCCAATGTCACGACGACCGCGGCGCCGACCACCAGCGACTCACGCTTCCCGACGGCGAGCAGGACCAGGAGCACCACCGAAGCGGTTGCGAACAGAAGTTTCTCGATCAGCTTCGTCGCCTTGTCATGTGCGGTCACGCCGTAGTTTCGCGTGACGGTCACCTCGACCCCGGCGGGAATTGCGATGCCTTTGAGCTGTTCGACACGGCGAACAATGGTGTTCGCGACGTCGATGGCATTGCTGCCGGGCTTCTTCGCGATGGCCAGGGTAACCGCAGGCGCGTGGTCGACGGGGAGCCGGCCTTGCTTTATCGCGGCCGGACCGGTGCCGAACCACGCGTATCGCGTCGGCGCGCGCGGCGCGTCCGTCACGTTGGCGACGTCATCGAGATAGACGGGCTTTGCGTCGCGTGCCGAGACGATCAGGCCGCCGACCTCATCGCGATTGGCAAGGAATTGACCGACCTGCACCGGCGCCAGCTTGCCGCCGTCGACGACCGCATCGGCCTGGCGAACCAGATTGGCCGCCTGCAACGCGGCGGCAAGATCGCTTGCGGTCAGTCCGGCTGCCGCGAGGCGCGCCGGGTCCAGCTCAACGTGAACGGCAGGTTCCGTATCGCCGACGGCGTACACGTTGCGGGTTCCGGGGACCCGCTTGATTTCGCTTTCGATGGCCCGCGCCACCTGTCCGAGTTCATGCGCGCCCAGGGTGGGATCGCGGCTCCACAGCGTCAGGGTGACGATCGGAACATCATCTATCCCCTTTGGTTTGATCAGCGGCTGCAACACGCCCAAGCCGGGTGGCCGCCAGTCCTGATTGGAATAGACCGCGTTGTAGAGCCGGATGATGGCATCGTTGCGGTGCAGGCCGACCTCATATTGCACGGTCAGCACGGCCATGCCCGGCCTGGATACCGAATAAATGTGTTTGACCCCTGCGATTTCTCCCAACACTTTTTCCATCGGCGTGGCCACCAGATTCTCGACCTGCTCGGAACTGGCGCCCGGAAACGGAATCAGAATGTTCGCGAAGGTTACGTCGATTTGCGGCTCCTCCTCCTGGGGAGTGACCAGAACGGCGAACACGCCCATCAACAGCGCGGTGAGCGCCAGCAGTGGCGTGAGCTGGTTTTCCAGAAAAAAGCGGGCGATCCGGCCGCTGATTCCCATGGATGCCGTCATGAACCAACCCGGGCGGTGTCAATTTTCCTGCTGGCTGCGGTTGGGTCGGTCGCAATCCGTTCACCGGCTACGATGCCGGCGAGGATCTCGACCATGTCGCCGAAGCGATGGCCGAGCCGCACGTAGCGCAGGGAGACCCCCGATCCGGGGCCGATGACGTAGACGCCGGTGACCTCGCTGCGCTGAACGAGCGCCGACTGAGGCACCAGCAGCCGGTCAGCTTCGCCGATCACCAGGCCCACCTTGACGTACATGCCGGGAGCGAGATCCAACGCACCCGGCGGCAGATCGATCCGCGCACGGAAGGTGCTGGATGGAGATGCCGCTTCCGGGAAAATCGTGATCTTCGCAGCTTCGATGCGCGCAGCGCCCACGTACACGGCAGCACGCTTGAGCTGACGCACCTGCGTCACGATGCTTTGCGGGACATTGGTGTTCACGCGAAGATCCCGCAGCGACAGCCCCGTCATCAACGCGGTTCCGGGACTGACGGTTTCGCCGATCTCGACCAGCCGCTTGGTCACCACGCCGCCATAGGGGGCGCGGATTTCCGTATAGCCGACACCTTCCCGCGCGCTTGTCAGCGCCGCGTTGGCCGCGCTCAAGCGCGCGATCGCGGCATCGCGATTCGCGGTTACCTGATCCAGTTGCGCCTTCGATACGACGCGCCGATCGTACAGATCCGAAATCCGCTGGAACGTGGTGCCGGCCTCGGCGCTCCTCGCTCTGGCCTCCCCCAATGCCGCCTGCGCGCTCTGCAGTCCGGCCCTCTGTTCGGTAGCCTTCAGTCGCATGATGACGGCGCCGGCGGGCACGACGTCGTTGACGTCATACAGAATCTCGGCGACGCGGCCGCTGGTCTGCGCCGAAACAGTGGCCTGATTGACCGCCTCGATGGTGCCATCGACCATGCGTTCCAGCGGTGTGCGCACCGGTTGGATCTGCACACTGGCGATCCCTGACGCATCCGACGCGGCGGGGGCCGATGATTTGCCGCCACAGGCGGCAAGGGCGAGAAACAGCGCGGCAATCGCCGGCGCGCCACGGATCCTGAGCATGGCGGGTGCTGCCCTTAAGAAAAAGCCTGGCCGGGCTGGAAGCCCAAACGCTTCAACACCAGCGCCAGCGGACAAAATCCGGTGAACGAGGATTGGAGCAAATTCGCACCGACGAATGCGGTGAGCCAAAGCCAGTTTGGACTGACGAAATGAGCCAGCAAAAGACTGGTCAATATCATCAAGCCGGCGAACCGGAAAACCCAGCGGTCGATGCTCATCATTTTCTCCTTCGGTTCCTGCGGGACGGAGCCTGATCCTGCTCCGAATTCCGCCAATATATCAGTAATTGCTAATTTAGTAATACGTGAATATACTGATTGCATGCGCAGACTTGAAAGATGAAGCT
This sequence comes from Pseudomonadota bacterium, assembly GCA_025357635.1. Lineage (GTDB taxonomy): Bacteria > Pseudomonadota > Gammaproteobacteria > Steroidobacterales > Steroidobacteraceae > TMP-86. The sequence goes on along the minus strand of JANXOV010000082.1, from coordinate 28,434 downwards.
GACTAACGTGAAATCGATGAAGGAACATGCGCCTGAAGCGGCGGCGTTTCTCAAGGCGTTGGCGAACGAACAGCGGCTGTTGGTACTTTGCAGCCTGCTCGACGGCGCGCTGACCGTGGGCGAGATCAATGCCCGCGTACCCTTGAGTCAGTCTGCGCTGTCGCAGCATCTGGGCGTGCTGCGCGATGCGGGGCTGGTTTCCACGAAACGTCTTGCGCAGACCATCCGCTATGCACTGACGCCGGGACCTGCGCTGCAAGTCATGGAAGTGCTGTATTCGGCTTTTTGCAAGCCGTCGAAAAGCAAGGAAGGGAAGTCATGAACGCAAACGTCGGGTCCATTGATCGCACCTAGACTGAACCCTGGCTACGTCGCAAGACGGCACGAAGCCGGGACATGCGGTACGATTCCCGCATGAAGAGGGCTCGACAATCTGCCAGGGCGCGGAGATTAAGAATCGCCGCGCTGGCCGTATTCGGCACGAGTTTGGGCACCGCCGGGGCGGTCGACCCCACCGTGAACGATGTCGCCGTCCATCGCGCTGTGCTGCCGGCCGAGCAGATTGTTCAAATACTGGATCAAACGGTTGATTGGTATCGCACGCTGGGAGCGCAGCAGCAAACGGCCAGTCAACCCAGCGATCTGCTGATCCTGTTCGCCAACCGTCAGACGGCGGACAAGGTCATGGCGCTGGCGTTCGACATCGCCCGCGCGAATGCGGAACTCCTGAGCAGCGAGGCGGACTTGGCAAAGGAGCAGGGCGATACCTCCTCTGCTGCGCACACGCTCGCGCAATCGCAAAAAACGCTGGATGCGCAGCGTCAGGAACTGCAGGCGGAAATCGATTCGAGCCGCCGGCTTCTGGCTGCGGCGCCGGCGAAGGGCAAGGCCAACCTTCAAGATAAGCTCGCCGAGCTGCAAGGCGAGATGGATATGGTCAGCGCGCGACGCAACCTGCTCGACACCATGTCGGAGTTTACCAGCGCCAACGATGTCCACGGCGCCGACGCCCGCGCGTTGAAGGCCCAGATCGAGGCCATCGCCAACTCGATTCCTTCGCTGGGAGCCGCTGCAGTGCCTGCGAACGGATCGGCGCCGGCCGCTGCCGCGGCGGCAATGCCCGTTCTGGAAACCGCCACTGTGGATGTATCGACGCGTCGGGGTATCTGGGCCGTTGCCGCCAACGTATTCAAGCTGCGGCAGAAGATCGCCACCATCAATGCGATCGATCAACGTACGGCAGCACTGCAGTCGATGTTTACTACAATCCGCACCCCTCCGCTCGAACACCTGCAGGCGCTGGCTGCCCGCGGCGATGCGCTCGCTGCACAGGCGGACAACGCCAGCGGTGCGGGCCTGCGCGGCGTGCGGGATCAGTTCGATACGCTGGCATGGCTGTTCAAGCAGACCTCTTCGATCCTGATTCCTTTGAGCAAAGAAGACGTGCTGCTCAAGCAATATCGCCATAACCTGGGCAATTGGCGCGGGGCTCTTCAGGGGCAATACGTTGATGCGTTGAAAGTATTGGGCGCTCGTGTCGGCATTCTTGCGGCCTTGCTGGCCATTGTGTTCGGCATGGCAGAATTGTGGCGCCGCGTGGTGATCCGCTACGCCTACGAGCCACGCCGGCGCTTTCAAATGCTGTTGGTTCGCCGGGCCGTGCTCTGGGGGCTGGTCATCGCCATCGTCGGGTCCTCATTTGCGAGCGAACTGGGTTCACTGGTGACATTCGCCGGCCTGATCACCGCGGGTCTGGCAGTGGCCATGCAAAGCATTCTGGTATCCGTGGTCGGCTATTTTATCCTGATCGGAAAATACGGCCTCCGCGTCGGCGATCGCGTGCAGATCGGCAACGTGACGGGCGAGGTGATCGAGCTGGGTCTGGTGCGGATGCAACTGATGGAACTCAACGATCATGGTTTGCTTGGACCCACCGGCAGGGTGGTCGCATTCGCCAACTCGATCGTGTTTCAGTCCTCCAGCGGCCTCTTCAAGCAGATCCCAGGAGTGAACATCGCCTGGCATGAAACCACCATGAAGCTGCCCAGCGGCTGCGATTCAGCCGCGGTGAAAACCAAGATTCTGGAGGCCGTCGCCAAAGTCATCAACGAGTATCGTGTGGAGATCGATCGGCAGACCAGGGAGATTCAAAAGAACACAGCGTCTGAGTCCGCCGCCGATGCGCACCCGCAGGTACAGTTGAAATTCTCAGTGGACGGTGTGGAAGCTCTGGTTCGCTATCCGGTGCACCTGCAACACGCCGCGGAGATTGATGAACGTGTGGCGCGCGAATTGCTGCGGGTTGTTTCCGAGGTGTCGAAGCCCTGAGCTGGCGATGAACATGCACCAGCGACCGGCGGAGTCCGTCTGCTTCAATCAGCGTAAAAGGCGGCGCAGTATGCCCAGCGGATCATGGGCGTACGCGATGGACACCATGAACGCGAAGCTCAGCAATGCGGCGATGTAACAAGTCAGCCGCATGCGCGGCGTCCTCGCTCGCTTCAGCGCGAAGCTGCCCAGTATCACGTAGCCTGCGAGCAGCAGCAGTTTGGCCGCGAGCCAGCCGTTGGAGAATGCGCCCTGCGGCAGCAGGGCCGCGAGCGTGAGCGCAGCGCCGAGCAACACCGTGTCTATGCTGTAGCTGAGGTAGCGAGCCGCCGGATGCATCGGCCATTGATGCCGCGCTTGTACGCCGAGCCCGCGAAGTAAAAACAGCGTACCGCTGGCCAGCACCGCACCGACGTGAATCCACTTGGCCGGCCAGTAGTATTCGAACATCGCTCAGCCAGCGGCGCCGTCGATGCGCGGCGTGAGAAAGATCCAGGCCGAGCGAACAACCCAGGGCAGAAAGGCGATCAGCCAGCCGGTCCCGGCGACGGCAAACCACGCGCGCGAATCGGGAAGCGTTTCGGCGGCGACGCGTAGTATCGATACGGCTTGCACCAGGATGAATGCGAAGCCGGCGACGCGTCCCAACTGCAGCGGGCGCCCGGAGTGTCCCTGCGTCACGCGCGTCACCATCGCCACCAGCATGCTGCTGAAAAAGCCGATGAACAGGGCATGTGCCGGTGCGCGTCCCAGAATGAACTCACCCTTCCATTGATACCAAATACTTTGCGCAGCGAACAGGGAAAACGCGATGGGAAGCCAGGCAAATGCGGCGAACAGAACGAGCAGCAGCAGCGGCCTGCGCGCGGCGCGCGGCCACCAGCGCCACAGCAGCCACGCCGATAGCGCGACGATGGCAAGATCCGGCATCCAGAGCAAGGCATAGCCGTGCAGCAGAGTCAGAATCGTATGCATGAGCAGCAGTAGCCAGAATGCCGCCAACGTCCACAGGGGCCGGTATAGCGGATAGTCGCCGTACACCGCGCCGGTGAAGAAGGGGATCATGCGATGGCAGACCGTAAAGAAAATCGGCAACAGGAACGTCGCGCCGCCGAGCTGCAGCGCCACGTACAACAGCTGCGCATCGAGGAACAGCAGAAAACAGAGAAACAAGGCGAGGCCGGACATGCCGATGCACAATGCCGCAAAACAACTCAGCGCGTGCCATGTGCGTCCGGCTTCGCTCAGCAGCAGCCGGCCTAGATGAACCAATCCGACGCCCCAGCCGGCGAGCGTGCAGGCAACGCCCGCCTGCAATAGCGGCAGCGAACCCAGCGCGCCGGTCAAAGTCAATGCCTGACCCAGGAAAAAGAACACGGCCACCGGAAGGTAGTGCCAGCGGGTGAGCGGCGCAAGATTCATCCAGCGGGGAAAGACGGTGAGCAGAAACCCGAACATGAAAGGCGGCAGCAACTGATACTGCATGATGATGGCGTGCAGCCAGCCTGCTGGAACCGGTGACAGAGGCAAGTTCAGCCCCTGCCACCGGGCATCGATCAGCCACAGCGTCCACCAGGTCATCGCCGCCAGCACCTGGGTGGCACCGACGAAAAACAGCAGGCGATGCGGGGCCGCGGACAGCACATCGCGCAGCCACAACGAAGATTCGCGTAAGTTGTCTGCCTTTGGGTGCTGCAAGGATTTGTATCCGGCGCTGGAGCGGCTATTCGCGCAATATCGCGCGGCCCATGACGTGCAGCTGGCCCGGATCGAGCAACTCGATCTCACGGCGCTCGATGCGCACCACGTTCGTTTGTTGCAGACGCCGCAACACGCGGCTCACGGTTTCCGGTGCCAGCCGCAGGTAGTTGCCGATGTCCGTCCGCGACATCGCCAGGTGCAGCCGGGTGGCGGAGAATCCTCGGCTTGCAAGGCGCCGCGACAGCGTGATGAGAAAGGCTGCCATGCGTTCATCGGCGGTGAAATCGCCGCCCAGCAGCGCCGCCTTACCGATGTCGTGACTGAGCAGGCGAAACAATTCCTGCTGCAGGACGGGCATGCGCAGAGCCAGTGTCGCCATGAGGGGAAACGCAAAGCGGCACAGGCCCACGTTGTCCAGGGCCACCGCATTGCACGGGTAGCGCCCGACCGAGATGGCATTCAATCCGATAATTTCGCCCGGTAGGAAGAAACCGAGAACCTGCTCGCGGCCGGATGCGTCGGTGACGAAAGTTTTGACGGTGCCAGAGCGCACCGCCGCAATCGAGGTGAAGGCTTCGCCCTCGCGAAAAATCACCTCGCCCGCGTCGAACGGTCCTACGTGTTCAACCAAGACATGCAATTCGGCCAGGCGGGCTTTATCGTAGCCGGTGCCGAGGCAGGCGGCGGAAAATGCGCAGCTGCTGCAAAATTGCAGTTCGTCGCCATCGTCACTGGCGATCTTGAGGCGTGAGTGGGGTCGCAGCACTGTGGCAATTCTACGCATCCTGCGAGTTGCGCTCAAACGCATTGATCTACGGGTTTCCTCGTGTTGGCTGCGGCTGCCGTCGGGCTATCATTGGCTAATGTACGACAAGATACTGGTCCCCGTGGATGGAAGCGCCGCATCCAATCGAGGTCTGAACGAGGCCATCCGGCTGGCGAGTGAACGTGGTGGCGTGATCCGTCTGGTGCACGTGGTCAACGAATTGATCCTGGATTACTCCTACGGGTCAGGTCTTTACGCTGGCACCGTGATCGATTCACTGCGCGAGGGTGGCAAGCAGATTCTCGACGACGCGGAAAACGCGGTTCGAAAGGCGGGGCTCACGCCCGAACGGGTCCTTCTGGAGGTCATCGGCGGGCCTGCCGCGACTTCCATCGTCGCCGAGGCCAGGAACTCGGGAGCCGGCCTGATCGTGATGGGCACCCATGGCCGGCGCGGCTTGCGCCGGCTCGCCCTGGGTAGCGATGCCGAGCAAGTGCTCCGCGCGACTCCCGTGCCCGTTCTGCTGGTACGAGCAGACTGATCTACAGTGCGTTGAGGAAGGCGACCAACTGATCCTTCTGGCGCTCGCTCAAAGCCATTTTGAAGCGCTGATTGTAGAAGTTGACCAGTTCGCGCAGATTCGCAGCCGCGCCATTGTGAAAATACGGTGCGCGCCCGGCGAGACCGCGCAGAATCGGACCCTTGAGGCGATTGAAATCCGCGCAGTGTCCCGAGATGAGCGCTCGACCCGGATCCGTCGTGTAAAACGAGGCTGCTTGCCCCGGATCGAATGGATTCGGGCAGCCGGAGACAAGGAACACCGGCAGGTCCGGCATGCTCAATTCAGCCACGGCGGCCGCGACCACGGCGTCGGATTCGAAATTGGCGTTTGCGGTGTGTCCCGTGCCGATATCCAGCGGCAAGGGCAGGGAATGATGGCCAATATTGGGTGTGTCGTGACAGGTTGCGCAGGTTCCGGCGAAGGCTGACGGTCTGCCGAGCGCTGCATTGTCGTTCAAGCCGCGCACGTTGCTGATCGTCATCGGCGCACTGTTAAACAGCGCTTCGCCGGCTGCAATCTCGGCGCGTGCGTCGCCTTCATTGCTCTCACCGCGGCGAGTGGCCGATGATTGCTCCCAGGCCGAATACAAGGTCATGCTGACCGCGGTGAAGGGAATGCCGTTGGGGTCAGCGCCCAAGGTATCGTTGATGCCAGGGTAGTAGAGCTGGTTGGACAAGTTCATCGGTCCGCCGCCGGCGCCCGCGCCGCTCAACAAGCCCGCACGGTTGTCCCAAAGCTGTCCCGAGAACATCGCAAGTTCAAAGTCGACGATGGATTTGAGCTGCGCATCCGTTGGCGAGGCGGCAGCTTCGGCGTGACCCAATGTGGCATCCATCGCCTGATGTAGTAGACCCGTACGCAGATTGGCCGCGAGCGTATCGGCGCTGTTTAGCGGCGCGAGTGTCTCACGCCCATCGAACATGATGGCGCTTAGAAAGGTGAGATTTGCGGTTGGCAGCGGCCGGCGATAGACCGAAGCGGTCAGTACATGGGTCTTCGGGTCTATTTGCAGCGCGCAGCCGTAAGGGTCCTGTACCACGGAAATCGAAAATTCCGCATTGACGGGGACCGGTGTGGGAATACGGATCAAGCCGCTCTTGAGCAGCAGGCTGTGGCCGGCACGATCCGAGCGCACGACGTTGCTGCAATTGGCGCCATCCACGCTTGCAAACAGCGGATCCGCGCCGCGCGTTTCCTTGAACAGTCGTTGTGCATGCGCGGGCGTGAAGCTCATGGCCTGTGCTGCGTCATGGCAGGTTGCGCAGCTGCGTCCGTTGGAACCCAGGCTCTTGAAGAATTCGTTGCGTTTGTCGATAGGTCCGTCGGCCTTGAACGTGCCCATCAGCCCACTGGCATTGACGCCGATGATCAGGCGATTGCTCAATCGCTGCGGATCGGCATGCACAGCGCCGGTCATTCCCAACGCGCTGACCAAGGCCACAATTGCGAATCGTTTCGTCTTCATTCGTGCCTCTCCCATTCCAGCGGGCTCGATAACCGGCCCTATATACCCTAAATCGTAATCGGCGGCCCAAACACGACACGCAGGAGTGGCTTTCGTGTGTAATATTCAGCAAAGGGCTGATGAGGAGCGTGCGGATGGACTCTTTGGCGCCGCTGTTGGCCGAAGTCGAGTCGCGCGCGCCAGGTGCGAAGGAAAAGCTGTTTTCCACGCTTTATGTCGAATTACACCGGCTGGCCAAGCGGCATCTGCAAAACGACGGCGCGGCAGCCATCAGCCCCACGACATTGCTCCACGAGACCTATCTGGGCATCGTGCAGGGTCAGGCGGTCTTCCCCGATCGCTACCAGTTCATGGGTTACGCTTCGCGCGTCATGCGCGGGCTCATCATCGATTTTTCGCGCCAGCGCTGTGCCCACAAGCGAGGCGGCGAATTTCAGTTCACCCAGCTCAATGATCAACTGGCCGAACAGATCCCCGAGCCGGACGGCGAGCAACAGACTCTGACTCGATTGTCCGACGCGCTCGATGAATTGGCGGTTCACGACTCACGGCTTGCCGAGGTCGTGGACCTGCGCTATTTCTGCGGGTTTTCGTTGCACGACATTGCCGCGATGCGCGGTGTAGCCTTGCGTACCGTGCAGCGCGATTGGGAGAAGGCGCGCGTTCTTCTGTTTCAGCAATTGAGCGATGTCGCGGAATGAATGAGCCTGGTAGCACTCTGCCGGTCGACGCGGGCTCCCATTGGCAAGCATTTAGCGGATTGTTGGATCAAGCCCTGGAGATGGATGAGGCGCAGCGCACGCATTGGCTGACTGTCTTGCGACAGTCTGATGCCGCGATGGCATCCCGCATTGCCGATTTGTTAGCGGCGCGTGAAAACGCGAGCTTCTCCGATTTTCTGCAAGGAGCCGCGCCGCTGCCGGCAGAAGGGTTGGCTTCGGTGCGGTTCGTGGGCCGGACAGTCGGACCTTACATAGTCGAAGCGGAGGTCGGGCACGGCGGAATGGGCAGTGTATGGCGCGCCCGGCGCTCCGATGGCCGCTTCGAGGGAAAGGTCGCGATCAAATTCGTGCACGCCGCTTGGATCGGCAGCGCGGGCGAGCAGCGATTTCAAATCGAAGGAAATCTGCTCGGCCGGCTCGATCATCCGAACATCGCGCGGCTCAAAGATGCGGGCGTTCTGGATTGCCGATATCCGTATCTAGTCCTCGAATATGTTGAGGGTGCACCCATCGACACCTATTGCGAGCGGCACGAACTCTCGGTCGAGGCACGAATCCGGTTGTTTCTCAATGTGCTCGGTGCAGTTTCGCACGCCCACAGCAATCTGATCGTGCATCGGGACATCAAACCGGCGAATGTCTTCGTGACGCATGATGGCGTGGTCAAGTTGCTGGATTTTGGAATTGCCAAGCTGCTCGACGGCGACGCAGGGGCCGCTCTGACGAAATCATGCGCCACACCGTTGACTCCACAGTATGCGGCGCCGGAGCAGTTGCTGGGCCAGCCGGTTACGACTGCGACCGACGTTTATTCCTTGGGGCTTGTATTGTATTTGCTGCTCACGGGGACACATCCGGTTACGGTCGGCTCAGGTTCGGGTGCGCAATTTCTACAAGTGGTTCTCAACGAAGAATTGATTCGCCCCTCGTGTGTTGCCGGTCTGGCGCTCACACGTCGGCGGATGCTCCAGGGTGACATCGACAATATTCTTGGCAAGGCACTAAAGAAGGCGCCCGCGGAGCGCTATATTTCCGTCGATGCATTTGCGGATGATCTGCGGCGCTACCTCACGCACGAGCCCGTTCAGGCGCGGCCTGACACGGTGACGTATCGCGCCGCCAAGTTCGTGCGCCGGCATCGAGGCGGTGCTGCACTGTCTGCGCTGGCTCTGGTGGCCGCTATCGCCGGCATCGTTGGAATGCTGCGGCAGGCGCACCAGGCAAAAGTTCAACGCGATTTCGCTTTCGACCAGATCTCACGAGTGGAGGCGGTGTCCGATCTGAACACGTTTCTGCTATCGGATGCGGCGCCGTCCGGCAAACCGTTCACGGTCAATGAGCTGTTGCAACGAGCAGAGCATATCGTCGATCGGCAGCAGGGTCCGCACGATGCGACGCAGATCGAGTTGATGATTTTCATCGGCATACAATACGGCCAACAGGAAGAAGTCGTCACTTCGCTGCGCCTGCTTGAGCGAGCCTATCGGGAGTCGCGCGCGTTACGCGATTCTTCTGTCCGGGCAAAAGCGGCCTGCGCGTTGGGATTGGAGTCGGCCTACAAAGTCGACCTGCCTCGCGCCGAACAGTTGATCGTGCAAGGACTTGCGGAGCTTTCCGATGAGCCGCAGTTCGCTCTGGATCGAGTTTTTTGTCTGCGCGACGCCAGCTCGATTGCACGGCTTTCGGGCCAGGGCGGAAAAGCCGTCGACCTGGCGGAGCGTGCTCTGCGCGAATTGAGAACGTCGGCCTTCGACACCGACCTGATGGAATTGCGAACTGTGATGGATGTGGCGGAAGCCTACCGAGAGGCGGGGCAATTCGAGTTGGCCGTTCCGTTGTTTCAGCAGGCATTTGCTCTGATGACCAAGCTGGGGCGCGGCGACACGCAGACGGCCGGCACGCTGCTCAACAATTGGGCACTTATGCTGGATCTATACGGCCAGCCCTTGCAAGCTGAACAGATTTTCCGCCGTGCGATCGACATCGCAAAGACCGGTCCCTTCGAGCAATCCGTGTCGCCGATGCTGCTCGTCAATTATGCGCGTTCGCTGCGCCAAATCGGGCGGCTGGGTGAGGCGGCGGAGATCGCGGAACGAGGCTGTGCGCTAGCCACTCAGGCGGGCTCCGCGCTGGTCGTCAACCAAGCTATGATGTTGCGCTCCCAGATCTATCTGGATCAGCGCGATACTTCGCGCGCCGCTGCGATGCTGATTGATCTGGAACCTCGCTTACGCAACACATATCCCCCGGGCCACTATTCGATTGCGCATCTACTGTCGCAGCGTGCCCTCATCACCGCTGCGCAAGGTGATTTTTCGCGTGCGAAGTTGCTTGCGGACGAGGCCGTGACGATGGGCGAGACGACGGCCAAGTCGGGAGCGAACGGCGTGCGAATATGGGCGAATACGTTGCTGCGTCGAGCGCAGGTGCTGTTGAATGCGAATGAACCAGCCGCTGCCGAAGCGGATGCAAGCGCGGTGATCCGCATTCTCACCCCGACCATGCTGCCCGGTTCAACTTCCACCAATCTGGGCCGCGCCTATCTGGCATTGGCGCAGGCGCAGCGTTCCTTGGGCGCGGCTGAGGCGTCACGCGCAAATGCTCGTTTGGCTGCGGATCAGTTCAGCACCACGCTGGACGCGGGGAATCCGGTGACACGCGCAGCCCTCGAACTCTCGGGGTCGCTCTGACGCTGCTGCTCATACAGTGGGAGGGATGAAGGGGTTTCGGCGTGTACGTATTGCTTTCCGAGCTGAAAAATGATCTTAGTGTTCAGGTGCGCTTGTCATTGCCGATTCATCGGGTAGCCGCTATTGCCGTGTTCTTGTCAGGCACGCCAAATAGTGCGTTCGCGGACACCAAAGACCTCGAGTTCGTCGCCGAGCATCTGCCCGAAACGGCCATGGATCAGCGCTTCAGCGCGCTGCCGCTGTTTGGCGGAAAAAGCGACGGCCAGGCCAACGCCTGGCAGCTCGGTCTGGGGTTGTCGCGTACCCGCAGTGGATCTGAGCAACTCAGCGGCGCACTGTTTTCCATCGGCGTCGAGCGGCGCTTGAATCCTGTCTGGAGCGTCTCGCTGTTTGCGTTTTTCGACGATCTGGAGTTTCGCGGTTCGCCGGAGCAGCGGCCGCTGGCCGTCGGGTTCAGCCGGGACGTGCCGTTGCAGTTGCCGGCTGAGGCCTTGGTGAGTGGTCTTCGCGGGCGAGCTCGCGACTTGGGGGGCGGTGTTTTGTTGCGCCGTCAATCCGACGGCGCATGGCTGGGCCGGCACGAATGGCTGTTCGGCATTCAATGGCAGCGGCTCGAACTGCGCGACTATGCAAGCCGCTTTGAAATCCTCAGCGGTGCGGATGCGGGCGTAACCGGCCTGGTCGACTATTCGCATGACTACAGTCACTTCACGCCGCTCGCCGGACTCGCGTGGCCGCGCCAGCGCGGTGCATGGAGCTGGACGCCGCATCTGCTGGCGGCCATTCCCCGTCCGGTGCGCGGCGTGGCGGGCCGCATCACTGCGCCCGGCATCGATGTGTCCGGCGATACCGATTCGGCTGGCAACGGCAAACATTTTGGCGATCCCTTCGTTGCTGCCGGACTGGTCGTCGGGTATCTGCCCTGGCACGTCACGATGGATATCGGTGCTGTTCTGACGCAGCAATTACTCGAGCCGCGCATTCACAAAGGCATCGACAGCAGTTGGCTGCTATCCCTCGGCGTTGGATTCTAGGAGAATGCCAGGCGCATGAAAGCCGTTTCCGTATCCGATTATCGCGAGCTTGCGCGTCGTCGATTGCCGCGGTTTTTATTCGAATACATCGACGGCGGCTCGTACGATGAACTGACTCTCGCCCGCAATCTGAGCGACCTGCGGCAGGTGGAGCTGCGTCAACGGGTGCTGCGCGACGTTGCGCACCTGGATCTGTCGGCCACGCTGTTCGGACGCCAAGTTTCGATGCCGGTGGCGCTCGCGCCGATCGGCATCGCCGGCATGAATGCGCGCCGCGGTGAAGTGCAGGCGGCCAGAGCGGCGCAGGCGGCCGGCGTGCCGTTCACGTTGTCGACCGTGTCGGTCTGCGCACTGGGCGAAGTGGCGACTCAGGTTCACAAGCCGATCTGGTTTCAGCTGTACATGATCCGCGACCGAGGCTTCATGCGGGACCTGCTCGCCCGGGCGCTGGAGGCGGGCTGCGACGCCCTGATGTTCACGGTAGACATGCCGGTGTCTGGTGTCAGATATCGCGACTACCGCTCGGGTCTCGCGGGGGCTCCAGGTTTGGTGGGCGCTACGCGCCGCTTCGGTCAGGCGCTATGCCGGCCGCGATGGATGATCGACGTCGGGCTGCGGGGCCGCCCGCACAGTCTGGGCAACGTGGCGCCCGCGATGGGAAACAAAGCCGGTCTGAATGATTTTTTCCGCTGGGTTGGGGAGAACTTCGATCCCTCGATCAGCTGGCAGGACCTGGATTTCATTCGCGCGCAATGGACGAAGCCGCTCATCATCAAAGGCATTCTCGATGCCGACGATGCGCGCAGTGCCGCAGCGCTTGGCGCCGATGGCCTCGTGGTGTCGAATCACGGCGGCCGTCAACTCGATGGGGTCCCTTCGACCGCGCGGGCCTTGCCTGCGATCGCCGATGCGGTGGGCGATCGATTAACCATACTCGCCGATGGCGGCGTCAGAAGCGGACTGGACGTGGTGCGCATGCTCGCGCTCGGCGCCAGGGGCGTGCTTCTCGGTCGAGCCTGGGCTTACGCGCTGGCCGGCGCGGGCGGGGCCGGGGTTGCGCATGTGCTGCAGATCATCGAGTCCGAAATTCGGGTTGCCATGGCGTTGACGGGGTGTAAGCGCATAGCCGATATCGGGCGAGATAGTCTGATTTCGGGTTAGCGGTCCGGGTCAACGATGTACAAATATCGGGCCGGCCGGCGTATAAGGTTGAATCAGTACAAGAATTAAGGGGGGGCACATGCAGCAAGCCGTACGAAAATACCTGTCCGCGCTCGAAGCGGGCGATGTCGAGAAGGCCGCCTCATTGTTCGTTCCGGGCGGTTGGGTTCGATCGCCCTTCCTGGGGCAACTGCCGGTGCGCGACTTCGTCTCCAAGGTCGCCGGTTCATCGCGCGGCGCCAAGCTCACGGTTCACGACGTTCTCGTCAGCGCGGAAGGCCACCTGCGCGCCGTGGCCTACTATCTGTACGATTGGACGCTGAAGGACGGATCGAATGTGTCGTTCGAATGCGCCGACGTGTTCAATTTCGATGGCTCGACGGGCCGGATCGAATCCATCGTGCTGGTGTACGACACGCAGCCGGTGCGCGGCGTCGTCGCGAACAAGTATCCGTAATCCGAAATTTCCCGCGCAGGTTTCGCGTGGCGGGCTGGGACTGCGCTATGTTTCGATGATCGGGATGTGCGGGCCGGCGGTCCGTGGCACGAGCCCGAGGATGCGTGGATCGTCGGCGACTTCGATGCGCCGCTCGTAAGGCTTAAATCCCGAACGCAGGTAGAAGGAAAGCCCATTCGGATGGTCGAGCGTGCAGGTGTGCACCCAAAGGCGTTTAATCGGGTGTGCCCAGGCCAATTCCAGTGCTCGATTCATCAGCCAGCGCCCCGCACCCTGGCCGAGCATTGCATGGGTCAGTCCGAAGAACGCCAGCTCGCACTGGCCGGCCTCACGAAGGTCAAGTTCGAGCAGCCCCTCGTCCCGACCACCAGCTGATAGCGCGTAGACCTCGACGGCGGGATCTCGCAGGATCGCCTCGAGCGACGTGACCGGCAGAGTGAGGCGTGAAAACCACATCCACTCTTCGCCGACACGCGCAAACAGCGCCCGATACCAGTCGGCGGCGGGGGAGGTTACCCGGCGCAGTTGCCAGGGCGGGTCCGCCCGCTCGGCGCGAATCGGCGCGCACGCCAGCATGTGCAGGCAAGTAACCACGGATGCCAGTTTGCCTGGGGGAACCTCGGAGTAGCCGTCTGGGATGACCATCCTGAAAAATGTATCACGCGCCAAGTCTGAAATCTTGACGCGGCGATCCTGAGGGCGGTTCGGGTGCTGTCCGCGGCATTCGCGTGTCGTAATTGAAGAATTCCGAGTCGCATTTCGGGTCGCAATCGGTCAAATCCACCGCGCGAGCGCCGGCGGACAGTCCACACTAGCCAATGTCTGTGGAATGGCAAATAATTCAGCGTGGTGTTCCGATCAGCGGTGCAAATTCACGTGCTGTGCTGGCCATCTGTTCGTTGTTCGATATCAGACTCAGGAGAGCACGGTGAATGACAAAGGCTGCATAGCGCGACGACCCTCCAGCCGGGACCTGCGCCGCGCGCAGCGAGCCGCACCGCTTCCGGATCATCTGCGGCCGGTGCGCCCCGGCATGTCCGGAGGCCGCTATCGGCCGCTCAGCGAAACCGACATTGCGGCCATTCACGCCACCGCCTTGCGTTTGCTAAGCGAGGTCGGGTTTGCGGACGCGCCCGACACGGGGGTGGAGCTTCTGACCCGCGCCGGGTGCACGCTGAACGATCGGGGCCGGCTGCTGTTTCCGCAGTCCCTGGTGGAAGACACGCTGGCCAAGGCGGCGCGCCGTTTCCCACTGTTCGCCCAGGATCCCCGCCACGATCTGGAGCCTTGGGGCACCCGGACCTATTTCGGTACGGCGGGCGCCGCCGTGAACATGGTCGATGTGCACAACGCATATCGCGGTTCGACCATTCAGGATCTGTACGACATCGGCCGCATCGTGGACTTGATGGACCACATCCATTTCTTCCAGCGAGCGGTGGTGCCGCGCGACATTCCTGATCCTTACGAGATGGACTTCAACACCTGCTATGCCGCGGTGTCGAGCACCACCAAGCATGTGGGCAGCAGCTGGGTTCAACCCGAGCACCTGGCCGCCTCGTTTCAGATGCTGCACAGCATTGCCGGCGGGGAAGATAAATGGCGCGAGCGTCCCTTTGTCAGCCAGTCCAATTGCTTCGTGGTTCCCCCGATGAAGTTCGCAACCGATGCCTGCCGCTGCCTTGAACTGGCGGTCGCTGGCGGCATGCCGGTGTTGCTGCTGTCGGCGGGGCAGGCCGGCGCCACGGCGCCGGCGGCGCTGGCAGGGGCGCTCGCGCAGGAAGTTGCCGAGGTGCTCGCCGGTCTGGTCTACGTCAATGCGATCAAGCCCGGACATCCTGCTATTTTCGGAACCTGGTGTTTCGTGTCCGATCTGCGTACGGGCGCGATGTCCGGTGGCAGTCCGGAGCAGGCGTTGCTGTCCTCGGCTTCTGCGCAAATGGCGCAGTTCTATGATCTGACCGGCGGCACGGCCTCCGGCATGACGGATGCCAAGGTTCCCGATGCGCAATCGGGCGCCGAGAAGGGGCTCAATCATGCGCTGGTCGGAAACTCCGGCGCGAATCTCATCTACGAGTCCGCCGGCATGCATGCAAGTCTGCTGGGTTTCTCGCTGGAGAGTCTGATCATCGACAATGACATCATCGGCTCGGCGCAGCGAACCATCAAAGGCATCGAGGTCAGTGAAGAGCGCCTGTCGTTCGATGTCATCAAGGACGTGTGCCTGAACGGACCGGGTCATTTCCTAGGCAGCGATCAGACCTTGCAGTTGATGCAGACGGAATACTTGTATCCGGCAGTGGGTGACCGCAAGAGCCCGAACGAATGGCTCGAGCAGGGCGGTCTGGATGTCACGCAGCGCGCCCACCGCAAGGTCGAGGAGATCCTCACCTCGCACTTCCCCTCGCACATCGCAGGAGCGGTGGATGCCGAGATACGCAGCAAGTTTCCGGTGAAGCTGCCGCGTGATTCCATGCTGCCCGGCCGCAAGGCCTAGACACACCGTGTCTCAAGGGATTCCCAGCCGCGCGAGCGTCGTCATCGTGGGCGGCGGAGTTGCCGGTTGCTCGATCGCCTACCATCTGGCGAAGCTGGGCATGACGGACGTGGTGCTGCTCGAGCGCCGCCAGCTTACCTGCGGCACCACCTGGCATGCGGCCGGGCTGGTCGGGCAGCTGCGGGCCACGCGCAATCTCACCGAACTTGCCCAGTACACCGCGAATCTGTTTCTTTCGCTGGAGTCCGAGACCGGACAAGCCACGGGGTTCAAACAGAACGGCTCCATCAGCCTGGCCA
Source organism: Pseudomonadota bacterium (assembly GCA_025357635.1). Lineage (GTDB taxonomy): Bacteria > Pseudomonadota > Gammaproteobacteria > Steroidobacterales > Steroidobacteraceae > TMP-86. The sequence continues at coordinate 12,752 of JANXOV010000082.1, read as the reverse complement.
AGACGGTGGCGCGCTTCGAGGAACTGAAGCGCGGCGCTTCCATGGGCAAAGGCTTCGGCCTGGAGATCGACGTGCTCTCGCCGGAACAGATTCAGGAGCGCTGGCCGCTGGTGAGGACTGATGACCTGGCGGGCGGGATCTTCATCGCCAAAGATGGCCAGACAAATCCGATCGATACGACTCAGGCGCTCGCCAAGGGCGCCAAGCTGCGCGGCGCAAAGATTTTCGAGAACACGCCTGTCAAAAAAATCCGCATCGAAGGTGGCCGCGCTACCGGCGTGGAGACGCAGGACGGATTCATCGCCGCCGATACGGTGGTGTTGTGCGCGGGCATGTGGTCGCACCGTCTTGCGGCCGACTGCGGTGCGGCCGTGCCATTGCACGCCGCCGAGCACTTCTACATCGTCACCGAGCCGATCCCTGATCTGCCCAAGAATCTGCCGGTGCTGCGGGCGCAGGATGAGTGCGCCTATTACAAGGAAGACGCGGGCAAGCTGCTGCTGGGATGTTTTGAGCCCATCGCCAAACCGTGGGGTATGCAGGGCATCCCGGAGGGATTTTGTTTCGACTCGCTGCCGGCGGATCACGAGCAGTTCGAGCCCATCCTGGAAGCTGCGGTGCAGCGCGTACCGGCGCTGGCGCAGACCGGCATCCAGCTGTTTTTCAATGGACCCGAGAGCTTCACGCCCGATGACCGCTACTACCTGGGAGAAACCCCCGAGGTCCGTGATTTGTTCGTGGCCACGGGTTTCAACTCCGTCGGCATCGCGGCCAGCGGCGGCGTGGGCAAGGTCATGGCGGAGTGGATCCGGGACCGGCACCCGCCGATGGATCTTGCCGATGTCGACGTGCGGCGCGTGATGCCGTTTCAGGCCAATCGCAAATACCTGCACGACAGAACTGTTGAGACGCTCGGCCTGCTGTATGCGATGCACTGGCCTTACTATCAGTACCGCACGGCGCGCGGCGCGCGCCGCAGCGCGCTGCATGACCGGCTGGTCGCGGCGGGCGCGTGCATGGGCGAGACCGCCGGTTGGGAGCGGCCGAACTGGTACGCGGCGCCTGGTGAGAGTCCCGCCTACGAATATTCCTTCGGCCGGCAAAACTGGTTCGACGCCACGCGCGCCGAGTGTCTGGCTGCACGCGATCACGTCGCGCTATTTGATCAATGCAGCTTCGCCAAGTTTCTGGTGCAGGGCCCGCAAGCCTGCTCACTGCTGAACTATTTGTGCACCGCCTCGGTTGATGTGCCGGTGGGGCGCATTGTCTACACGCAATGGCTCAACGAGCGAGCCGGTATCGAGGCTGACCTCACCATCACGCGCATCAGCGAGGAGGTGTTCTGGGTGGTCACCTCGGCTGTGTGTCAGACGCGCGATCTTGCCTGGCTGCGGCGCCACATCGCGGCGCGCGATGCGCGCTGCACGGTGACGGACGTGGGGTCGGGCATCGCCATGCTGGGCGTGATGGGTCCGCGAAGCCGCGAGCTGCTGCAGGGCTTGTCGGGCGCGGATCTTTCCAACACTGCGCATCCCTTCGGCTGGTCGCGAGAGATCGAAATCGGCTATGCCACAGTGCGAGCCAGCCGTATCAGTTATGTCGGCGAACTCGGCTGGGAGTTGTACCTGCCCACCGAGCATTGCCTGGATGTCTACGAGCGCCTGCTGGCGGCGGGCGCGGCGCTTGGCCTGAAGCACGCGGGCTATCACGCGATGGCTGCCTGCCGCGTGGAGAAGGGCTACCGGCATTGGGGCCACGATATCGCGGATGAAGACGATCCCATCCAGTCCGGACTCGCCTTCACCGTGGCCTGGGACAAGCCCGGCGGCTTTCTCGGACGTGAGGCATTGGCCAGGCGCAAAGCCTCCGCTCCCGCCACGCGCCGCCTGGTGCAGGTGATGCTCGAGGACTCATCCGCCACCTCGCCCATGCTGTATCACGAGGAGCCCCTCATTCGTGACGGGGCCATCGTGGGCTCGATCCGCTCCGGCGCATGGGGTCATCGTCTTGATCGCTCCATCGGCATGGGCTATGTGAGCTGTCCGCAAGGCGTCACGCCCGAGTGGCTCGCCGGCGGGAAATGGCAGGTCGAAGTGGCCTGCGAACGCTACGCGGCCAATGTCCAACTCAAGCCCTGGTACGATCCGAACAACGAACGCATGAAATGAAAACGCACGCGAAAGTAGTAGTCATCGGCGGTGGTGCAGTGGGCTGCAGCGCCTTGTATCACCTCACTCAGCTCGGGCTCACCGATGCGGTGTTGCTGGAGCGCGATCAGCTCACGGCCGGTTCCACCTGGCATGCGGCCGGGAATTGCCCGAATTTTTCCACCTCCTGGAATCTCATCAAGCTGCAACGGCACAGCACCCGGCTATATGCTGAACTTGCCGAGCGCGTCGGCTACGACATCAACTACCACATCACCGGCAGCATCCGTCTGGCACACACGCAGGACCGGGTCGATGAGTTTCGGCATGTGCTGTCGCAGGCCCGCGCGCAGGGCATTGAGTTTCAGATGCTGAGTCCGGCGGACATCCGCGCGCGCCATCCGTTCATCGAAACGCATGACATTCTGGCGGGACTGTACGACCCCTACGACGGCGATATCGATCCGGCGCAGTTGACGCAGGCGCTGGCCAAGGGCGCGCGCGATGCCGGCGCTGAGATCCATCGCAATACACGCGTCACGGCCATTGAGCGCGAGCGCAGCGGCGAGTGGCGCATCATCACCAACAACGGCGAGATCCGCGCTGAGTCCGTCATCAATGCCGCCGGTTATCGGGGTGGCGAAGTCGCGGCGATGGTTGGGGCGTATCTGCCGATGGTGGTCCTGGCGCATCAATACATGGTGACCGAGGACATCCCTGAACTGGTGGCGCGCGGGGCAGATCGTTTGCCGCTGCTGCGCGACCCGGACATCAGCTATTACCTGCGGCAGGAGCGCCACGGACTCATCCTCGGACCCTACGAGTCACAGCCCAAGGCGCATTGGCTGGAGCAGATTCCGGATGAATTCGCGAATCAATTGTTCGCCGATGAGACCGACCGGCTGGAAGCGTATATCCAGGACGCCTGCGAGCGCGTGCCCATACTCGGCACGATCGGCGTCAAGACCGTGATCAATGGCCCGATACCATATGCGCCGGATGGCAATCCGTTGATCGGACCCGCGCCCGGCTTGCCGAATTTTTTCCATTGCTGCGCCTTCACATTCGGCATCGCTCAGGCCGGAGGGGCAGGCAAGATCATCGCCGAATGGGTTGCCCGCGGGCAGCCGGAATGGGACATGTGGCCGCTGGATTCGCGCCGCTATCTGGAATACGCAAACCAGAAATTCACGCTGGCCAAGGCATTGGAGACCTATCGCCATGAATACGGCATCGGGTATCCGGCCGAAGAGCGGCCGGAGGGCCGGCCGGCAAAGACCTCGCCCGTGTATCAACGGCTGAAGGACAAGGGCGCGAGGTTCGGGGCGCGCGGCGGTTGGGAGCGCGCGGTGTATTTCCCCGATCCGCACACATCGGTGAGCGGACCGGAACTGTCGTTTCGCCGGCCCGCCTGGCACGCAGCGGTTGCGCGCGAATGCCAGGCCGTGCACGAGCGCGTCGCCGTGCTGGATTTGCCCGGCTTCACCAAGTTCGAACTTACCGGCCGCGGCGCTGCGGCGTGGCTGGATCACATGGTCTCCGGTTCGCTGCCCAAACCGGGCCGCACCGCCTTGAATTATTTTTGCGCTCCGAACGGCGGCATCGTCACCGAAATGACGCTCACCAGTTTCGGACCCGATCGCTATTGGCTGATCAGCGCCGCCGCCGGCGAGCGGCATGACGAGCACTGGCTGCAGGCGCATCTGCCGGCCGGCGCGGGCGATGTGCAGCTTGCGAATGTCTCCAACCGTTACGGCACGCTCATCGTCGCGGGTCCGAAATCCCGTGAATTGCTCGCTCGTCTGACGCATACAGACTTGTCAAATGCGGCATTTCCATGGCTTGCGATGCGGCGCATGGAGATCGGCTACACGCAGGCGATCGCCATGCGCGTGAACTACGTCGGCGAGCTGGGCTGGGAACTGCATTTGCCGGTGGAGCACCTGTTGTCGGTCTACGACTTGCTTATGGATGCCGGCGAGAGCCTCGGCATCGGTGACTACGGGCTGTACGCCATGGATTGCCTGCGCCTGGAGAAATGCTACCGCTCCTGGAAAGCGGACTTGACCACCGAGTACACGCCGTTCATGGCCTCGCTGGATCGCTTCGTCAAACTCGACAAGCCCGGCGGCTTCATCGGGCAAGAGGCGCTGCGGCGTGAAGCCGTGGCAGGTCCGCGCGAGCGCTTCGTTCCCTTGATCGTGGATGCAGCGGATGCGGACGCGGCCGCTGTCTCGATTGTCTTTCATCGCGACGAAACCGTGGGGCTCGTCACCTCGGGCGGCTACGGCTATCGACTCGGGAAGAGCATTGCGCTTGCTTATGTGCGCACGGATCTTGCGAAGGCGGGAACGGAACTGGAAGTGGAAATCCTCGGTGAGCGCCGCTGCGCCGTCGTGGGCCGCGAGCCGCTGTTCGATCCCGACAACGTGCGCTTGCGCGCCTGATCCGGAGGGTGTGAGCGGGCGGCCTAGGCGCCTTCGGGGCGACGCAGCATTGGATCGGTTTGTTCATTCAATCCCCGCATTGTCCGCCAATAGGTCACGATCGCGCCGGCGGCCCCGAGAACTGCAAACGAAAGCGAAACGAGCAGGTTGTAATAAACAATCGCGACCAGCGAAACGGATGCAATGGCCAGCGCCGTGAGCGGAAACCAGGGATATAACGGCGCGCGAAACGGCCGTTCAAGGTTCGGTTCAAGGCGCCTCAGCCGCATCAGGCTCAGCAGGCTCATGATGTACATGACGATTGCGCCGAGCGCCGACATGGTCACGATGCTGGCGGTGAGCGGCTGGCCGGCAATGCGGACGAGCTTGTCGGAGTAGATGGCGGCGATGCCAATCGCACCGCCGGCGAGGATCGCCCGGTGCGGAGTCCGCCAGCGCGGATGAATCGCGGCGAGCATCCTTGGCAGCAGGCCTGCCCGGGCAAGTGCGAATATCTGGCGCGAGTAGCCCATGATGATGCCGTGGAATGAGGCAATGAGTCCGAGCAGGCCGATCCACACCAGCAGATGCAGCCAGCCGCTCCTGGCGCCGACGACGATCTTCATCGCCTGCGGCAGGGGATCGTTGATGTTGGCGAGGGATTTCCAGTCCCCGACCGCGCCGGCAAAAATCATGGTGCCGAATGCCAGTGCCACGAGCGTCAAAATGCCGCCGATGTAGGCGCGCGGAATGGTTCGCGTGGGGTCCTTGGCTTCCTCGGCGGCCATGGCGGCTCCTTCGATAGCGAGAAAGAACCAGATCGCGAAGGGGATGGCGGCGAAAATTCCGCTGATGGTCGCTGCCGTGGGGTGGTCAGCGCCGGCCCATCCATGGTGCGCAAAATTCGACCACGAGAAGCCGCTCGACACCACACCCATGAAGACCAGTAACTCGCCGATCGCAAGCACTGTCACGACCAGCTCAAAGGTTGCCGCGACCGACACACCGGCGATGTTGAGGGACATGAAAACGAAGTAGGCGCCGACCGCGGCAGTACGCGCGTCGATTTGCGGAAACTGCACGTTCAGGTATGCGCCGATCGCCAAGGCGATGGCCGGTGGCGCGAACACGAACTCGATCAGCGTCGAAAAGCCCGCCACATAGCCGCCGGCCGGACCGAAGGCGCGGTAGCTGTAGGCGAATGGACCGCCCGCATGCGGTATCGCGGTCGTGAGTTCGGTGAAACTGAAAATGAATGTCGTGTACATCACAGCGATGAACGTCGTGGTGACCAGGAAGCCGAGGGTCCCGGCCTGCGCCCAGCCGTAGCTCCAGCCGAAATATTCCCCGGAAATCACCAGCCCGACGGCGATGCCCCACAGGTGCAGGCCGCTGAGCGTTCTGTTCAGTCCGACCGCGATTTGCGTCATGCGATGCGGGGCCGCACGACATCTTCCAGCCAGTTGCGGATTTCAAGCAGGCGAAGCGCCTCGCTGCGCATGGCCGGACCCAGGCCGTGTTTCCACAGCAGCGGCGCGTCGGATGGGTTCGTCTGCAAGGCGCGAAGTTCAGCGGCGAATGCCGCCAGCGCCGCAACGTCGCGAAACATGCCTTCAGTGACCAGCGTCTCGCCGTAGCGCTCGGCTGCGGCGGCGATGTCGATGTAGTCATACTCCGGGTGGTACTGCACGCCCCAGAACGTGCCGGGTCCGTGGGTGAAGGAGGCCGCCTGCACACCGAAGTCATTGGCCGCCAGTGTCACTGCGCCGGCCGGCAGCGAGGCAATCTCGTCACGATGAATCGTCGGCGCCTCGAACGCGACGGGCTTGCCAGCGAACAAGCGGTGCTCGCGGCCGGCATCGCTGAGCAGAATGCGCCGCGCGAAACCAAACTCGCGGCCGCGCGGATTGGCGCGAACATCACCGCCCGCGGCGGTGACCGCGACCTGCAGTCCCCAGCAACTTCCGAAGAACGGCACGCCGGCGGACAACACGGCCTTGGCCAGTTCGATCTGCCGGGTGACGGGTTCGCCGCCATTGTAGATATTGAGCGCTGACCCTGTCATGGTGACGCCGTCGTAACTGTCGAGCCCCACACCGGTTGGGAGCGAAGCGCCGTCTGCAGCCGTCAGGACATCGATGTGCAGCGAGGCGTCGATGCGATGCAGGACGCGGGCGTAACCGGTGCCCGAGTCGTAGCCGAGCGCCGCCATCTGCCGCGCGCGAATCGCGGCAACGTTGCCGTCGATGATCAGGATCCGAGGGCCGCTCATGGGCCGCGCACCCCGCCGTCGAGTTTTCCACTGACCGCGGCGCGGAAGATTCGCTCCAGTTGCGCGGCGTCGACCGGTATCGGATTGCCCGCCGCCGATGGATCCAGCGCCGCCTCGCGGCCGATGATCGCCGCCTTCTCCGCGCTTACCCCGATGTCGGCCAGCGAATGCGGTATTCCGAGGTCGCGGCGCATCTGCAGCACCCATTCCATGAAACCGTCGAAGCCGCGCGCAGGCAGGTCGAGCGCCCGCGCGATCACGTCCGTCTTGTCGGCAATCGCAGGCCTGTTGAACTCCATGACGTAGGGCAGGATGACGGCATTCGTCAATCCGTGGTGTGTGTTGAACCACGAACCGACCGGGTGGGCGATTGCGTGCACGCCGCCCAGACCCTTCTGAAAGGCCGTGGCGCCCATCGAGGCGGCGGCCAGCATGTTCGCTCGGGCCTCGATGTCGTTGCCGTCGGCGAAGGCGCGCGGCAGGAAGCGCTGGATAAGGCGCATGCCTTCGAGTGCAATGCCATCGGCGAGCGGATGAAATCCGGGTGCACAGAATGCCTCGAAGCAATGCACGAAGGCGTCGATGCCGGTGGCGGCGGTCACGGCACGCGGCAGGCCGATGGTGAGTTCCGGATCGGCAATCACGATGCGCGGCATCATCTGAGGGTGGAAGATGATCTTCTTCTGGTGGGTCTCCTCGTTGAGGATGACGCCGGCGCGGCCGACTTCCGAGCCGGTGCCCGCGGTGGTGGGGACCGCAACCACCGGCGCGATGCCGGCGGGGTCCGCTCGCGTCCACCAGTCGCCGATATCCTCGAAGTCCCACAGCGGGCGCGTCTGTCCGGACATGAATGCCACAACCTTGCCGGCATCGAGCGCCGATCCACCGCCGAATGCCACGACGCCATCGTGGCCACCGGCGCGATAAGCGCGCAGGCCCGCCTCGACGTGGCTGCTGGCGGGGTTGCCTCTGACGGCAGCGAACAGCGCGGCATGTTTGAGGGCGGCGAGCGCGCTCGTGATCATCGGCGCAGTGGCCAACCCCTCATCGGTGACGATCAGAGGCCGCTGGATGCTGGTGCGCGAACACGCCTCCGCAAGCTCGGCGATACGGCCCGGTCCGGCCCAGATCGTGGTCGGATAATTCCAATTGCCGCGTAACACTGCGCTCATGTCGTGACCTTGAAGTGATAGGACTTGGGCCGCGTCATTTGCTCAAAACCGACCGGCGACAGGGTGCAGCCTCGTCCCGAGTTCTTGACGCCGGTCCAGGCCAGCGCGGGATCCAGATAGTCGCAGCGGTTCAGGAAAACCGTGCCGGTCTCCAGTGCATCGCCCAGTGTTTCGGCGCGCGCCGCGTCAGCCGAGAAAATGGCGGCCGTCAGACCGAACTCGCTGTCGTTCATCAGGCGCACTGCTTCGTCGTCCGAGGCGACACTCATGATGCCGACCGCGGGCCCGAAGGTCTCCTCGCGCATGATCGCCATCGAGTGATCGACATCGACCAGCACTTGCGGCGCAAGATAGGGCGTGCCGGTGACGCTCGCCGGGAATCCTGTTTCGTCGATGAGCTGGCGCGCCCCGCGCGCCTTGGCCTCGCGCACCTGCGAGCGGACCGCCTCGGCTGCGGCACTGCGCAGCACCGGCCCGAGCGTCGTTTCCGGGTCGAGCGGGGACCCTAACTGGTACGTCTTCGTCAGATCCACCACGCCGGCAACGAAGCCTTTGTACAGCGTTGCCGCCACGTAGATGCGCTTGATGCCGCAACACGACTGGCCGGCGTTGAAGAAGGCGCCGTCGGTGAGCGTTTCGATGGCGTGCGCAAGATCGGCGTCGGCGCGCACGTAGGCGGGATCCTTACCCCCGAGTTCCAAACCGGAGGTGGCGAATCCCGCGGCCGTCGCCGCGACGACCGCGCGACCACCGGACACCGAGCCGGTGAAGCAGACGTTGGCGATGCGCGGGTCACCCATCAGCCGTGCGGTATTCTGGTGCGACAGATGCAGGTACTGGAACACGCCGGTCGGAACACCGGCGCTGGCAAAGGCCTCGCCGAAGCGCTCCGCGCACAGCGGGGTCTGATGCGAATGCTTGAGAATGACCGCATTGCCTGCGATCAACGCGGGCAGCACGGCATTCACCGCTGTCAGATAGGGATAGTTCCAGGGTGCGACGACGGCGACCACACCGAGCGGCACGCGCTTGATCTGCCGCTGGAAGCCAGTCTTGTCATCGGGCCGCACCGGGTCGAGCGCCATGGCGGCGATGCTGAGCATATGGCGCGCGCGCTCCTCGAAGCCCCGGACCTCGCCGGGGGCGTGACGAATGGGGCGGCCCATCTGCCAGGTGATCTCGGCAGCGATGTCGTTCGCTTTGGCAACGAAGGCGTCAACCGCCTTCCCCAGAATCGCGCAGCGTGCCGTCAGCGGCAGCGAAGCCCAGGCGCGCTGCGCAGATTGGGCGGCGTCGAGCGCCCGATCGATGCCGGCCCCGGTTTCAAGCGGCCGTTCGACGTAGATGCGGCCGTCGACCGGACTGATGGTCTTGAGTGTCTCTGTCATCATGAAGCTCAAATGATTTCGAAGTAACGGGCAAGTTCCCAGTCGGTGACCGCTTTGCGAAACTCGCGCTCCTCCCACTGCCGTGTGGCGGCGTAATGCTCCACGAACGCATCGCCAAACAGTGCGCGCGCCGGCTTGGACGCTGCAAGGCGTTCAGCGGCTTCGAAGAGTGTGGCGGGCAGCTGCTGGTGCGGCGGATGCGCCATGGCATAGGCATTGGCCGCGATCGGGGCCGCCGGTTCGATGCGATGCTCGATGCCCCACAAGCCGGAGCCAATTGCCGCAGCGAGCGCGATGTACGGATTGATGTCGGCGGCGGCGATCCGATACTCGACGCGCTGACTCGACGGTCCGCCGCGGATCACGCGCAACGCGGTCGTGCGGTTTTCGACTCCCCAGGTCGCAGACGTGGGTGCCCAATACCCTGGCACAAGCCGAGAATAGCTGTTCACCGTGCCCGCAACCATCGCCAGCAGCTCAGGCATCAAGGCTTGCTGGCCGCCGACAAACCAACGCATCGTATCGGACATGTCATGCGGCTTGGACGGGTCGTGGAATACGCTCTCTCCGTTCGTCGTGCGCATCGAGATATGCAGGTGGCCGCTCTGGCCGGGCACGCTGTTGGACCACTTGGCCATGAACGTAGCCATCAGGCCGCGGCGCTGCGCGAGTACCTTGGTGTAAGTCTTGAAAAGCGCCGCGCGATCCGCCGCCTCCAATGCATCGCAGTAGGTCAGCGCCGCTTCGAGAACGCCCGGACCGGTTTCGGTGTGCAGTCCCTCGATCGGGAATCGCATGGACTGACCCAGATCCAGAAGCTCCTGATACAGATCCGAATGCACGGAACTGCGCAATACCGAGTAACCGAAATTGCCGGGCGTCATCGTCTTGAGTTGCCGGTATCCCTTCTCACGGACGGACTGCGGCGTTTCCTGGAACATGAAGAACTCGAATTCCGCCGCCGCGCTCACCCGATACCCCATGTTCGCGGCCCGCTCGAGTACCCGCCGCAGCGTGCCGCGCGGGCAAATCGATTCGGCGCGGCCGGCAAACTCAGCCAGAAACAGCACGGTTTTCGGCTCAAAGGGAATGTCCCGCTGCGTCTGCGGCAGTACGCGCACAGTGGCATCGGGATAGGCCGTGTGCCATCCGGTGAACTGGGTGTTGTCGTAGAGCTGGTCGTTCGAGTCCCAGCCCAGAATGACATCGCAGAATCCGAGGTTCTTATCGAGCGCGGATGCGAATTTATCGCGGCTGAGATGTTTCCCGCGCAGGATTCCGTCGGTGTCGACGACACCGATCCTGACGTGCTCGATCCCACGTTCCTTCAGGGCGGCACCAAGATCGACTTTCTGCTCAATGGGCGGCGTTTTAATGGGCTTGCTCCACGCTGGTTCGGCCAACTACCTTAGTACACATTGGGCACTTGCGAGTCTTTAGTCCCAAAAATTTTCCGGAATCCGCGCCATCTGCCGTCGGTAAAGCCCTTTGAGTTGGGGCAGGTCTTGCTCGATCCTGCCGGTTGGTGTGAAGGGCGGGAGGATGACGATGCGTCGCGTGGAGAAATCCAGTGCGACCGGTACGATCGGCACCTTGGCGCCCACCGCCACATGATAAAAGCCGCGCTTCCAATCGGGCACCTTCTTGCGCGTGCCTTCGGGGGTGATCGTGAGAATCATCTCCGCACGCTTTGCGAACTCGGCAATGTTGGCCTGCACAACATTGTGGGCGTGGTTGCGATCGATGGGTGAGGCGCCGAAATGGCGGGCGAGCCGGCCTGAGAATCCTTTGATCGCCGAATCCTTGACGAGCCAGACGGTTTCGAGGCGCAGCGTGAAGTAGGCGAGCGCCCCGTAGAAGAAATCCCAGTTCGATGTGTGCGGCGCAACGATGAGAACGAACTTCGGGATGTTCGGCATGTTGCCGGCGACACGCCAGCCGGTGACGAGCAGCCCGAGCACGCCGACCGCGCGGCGCCACCAGCTCTTCGACTGCGGCACGAGCGGCGGGAGGACCGGGAAACCATCGATCATAGGGGCAAGACGCCAGGAGCAGGGATCATTATTTGGATCAGTTCGTCGTGTCGGGGGGGTATTCTACCGTGCAATAGTTTTCTCTTCAGCACGCACGTCCGGCAGCCAGCGCGCCAGCATTCCGATGCTCGGCAGGAATGAACAGACCCAGAAAACAAACTCGATTCCTTTCAGATCCGCCAATTCCCCGAGCATGGCGGCGGCAAGTCCACCCATGCCGAACGAAAATCCGTACACGAGTCCGGAGACCATGCCGACTTTGCCGACGACCAGCTCTTGGGCATAAACCACCATGGCGGGAAAGGCGGATGCGAGAATCACGCCGATCACGACGGTCAGCGGACCGGTCCAGAACAAGCTGGCGTAGGGCAGCATCAGGGTAAATGGCAAAACGCCCAGGATGGAGAACCAGATCACCGTCTTTCGGCCGAAGCGATCGCCCAAAGGGCCGCCCGCCATCGTGCCTACGGCGACGGCAGCAAGGAATGCGAACAAGTACAATTGCGCATCCACCACGGATACGTTGAATTTATGAATCAGATAGAACGTGTAGTAGTTGGTTAGAGAGGTCAGATAGAAATACTTGGAGAAGATCAGCACCAGCAACATCGTCATCCCGATGATTATCTGACGTCGCGGCAGTTGCCCTGATGTTCGCCGCAGTGCTTTTGCGCGGACGAGGCGAGCCAGTCCATGGCGTCGATACCACAGACCCACATTCCACAGGATTACCGTGGATATCAGCGCGAGCATCGCGAATGCGACCAGGCTGGATTGTCCCCAGCGCACCACGACCAATGCGGCGCATAACGGACCGATGGCCGTGCCTGTATTGCCGCCAACCTGAAACACCGATTGCGCCAAGCCGTGCCGGCCGCCCGCCGCCATGCGGGCAACGCGCGAGGATTCCGGATGGAACACCGATGAACCCACACCGAGCAGGCAGGCTCCCACCAACAGCGACGGATAGTTGCGCGCCAGTCCCAGCGCAACGAGTCCACCCAGTGTAAACAAGGTGCCGGCCGGCAATGAAAACGGCATCGGTCGGCGATCGGCGTACGAACCCACCATCGGTTGTAACAATGACGCGGTGGTCTGATAGACGAGGGTTACGACACCGATCTGGCCAAAGTTCAGCCCATAGGCCGCCTTCAGATTCGGATAGATCGCCGGCAGCAACGACTGCATCATGTCGTTGAGCAAGTGGCAAAACGCGATGGCGAAAATGACGGTGTAGGCGGTGTTTTCTATCGGGTCGGCTGTCTGATTCTTTACTGCTATTTGATCCACGGCTGGCGTCGTTCTATTGAGCGG
>JANXOV010000067.1 GCA_025357635.1 Pseudomonadota bacterium | reverse complement strand
AGACATAGAGGCATGATCCGCTGGCGTGGCGGGAAAGGGGACTCGGGTTTTGCCGCGTTGAGCGAGCCGAGAACGGGCGAACGGCGCGCAGGAGCGGTTCACTTGAGTTACGCGCTGAGGCCCGTGGGGCCGAAGCGCCCGCCCGTTCTCGGGAACCGCGGCCCGCCGCTGCGTTTGAATACCGATACAAATCACGGGCCGCGGCTCGCGATCGCGGCAAACCCCCCACTCCTCCCACCACCGGAGGGGCGGACCGCAAGAACGCACGACCGCACCATGAAGCAAACTCAGCAATCGATTGCCCGACCCCATCCACCGCACTAAAGTAAGATGCCGCGCAACGCACCGCGTTCGGGTTACACAAGGACCGATTCCCCTGAAGCATTTCAATTCCTTGGCGGGCGGCGCCGTGCGACGCGCGGTCCGGATGGCGTGCGCAACGGCGTGCGTTGCGTCAATCATGACTGCCTGCTCGAGCAAAACCCCACCGCCGCCGCCGCCCATCGCCGTCACCGTGCTGCAACTGAAACCGCAACCGGCCACCGTCACGCTGGAATACGTCGCGCGCACCGAGGCGTTCAACACCGTGGAGATTCGCCCGCGCACGGGCGGGTTGCTGCAACAGCAGGTGGCTCGTGAGGGCGATGTGGTGCGCGCCGGCCAGCTGCTGTTCCAGATCGATCCGCAGCCCTATGAACAGGCGCTGGCGCAGGCCAAGGCCGCCGCTGCGCAGGCGCAGTCCAGCTTCGGGCAGGCGTTGAGGGATCAGGCGCGCATCGCGCCGCTGTCCAAGGTCGATGCGGCCAGTCAGCAGGAACTGGATGCGGTGGTCGCGCGCGTGGAGGCCAGCCGCGCCGCGGTGGATGCCGCCAAGGCGGCGCAGAAGACGGCCGAGCTGAATCTGGGCTACACCCATATCACCGCGCCGATCGCCGGCCTCATGGGCCGCGCCCAGGTGCGCGTCGGTGCGTTGGTCACCGCCTATCAGACGCTGCTCACGTCCGTGTACGACACTGATCCCATGTACGTGAATTACAGCATCAGCGAGCAGCGGCTGCTGGAGTTGCAGAAGGTGAGCGGGGTCTCGGTGGACAACAAGTTCAAGAATCCACCGGTGTTCCACATCGTGCTTGCCGACGGCTCGGTGTATCCGCATCCGGGCACCTTGAACTTCGTCGATGCTGCGGTGGATCCGCGCACCGGCACGTTGCCCGTGCGCCTGACTGTGCCGAATCCGGAGAAGCTGCTGCGTGCCGGCCAGTTTGCGCGCGTGGTGGTGGATGCGCAGAAGCTGACCGATGCGCTGCTGCTGCCGCAGCGGGCCGTGCAGGAGACTCAAGGCCGCAACTTCGTGTGGCTCGCCGATGCGCAGAACAAGGCGCAGCGGCGCGATGTGGTGATGGGTCCGCGCGTGGGCGAGCAATGGCTGGTGCTCAGCGGCCTGAGCGCCGGAGACACCGTGGTGGTGGATGGTGCGCAGAAATTGCGCAGCGGCAGTCCGATCAAGCCTGCGCCCTTGGGCGCGCCCACGGCCGTGACGCAGCCCGGCGCCGCTGCATGAGCGATTTCTTCATCGACCGGCCGGTCTTCGCGACCGTGCTGGCGATCATCATCACGCTGGCGGGCGCCATTGCCCTGCTGCAGTTGCCGATCGCGCGCTATCCGCAGATCACGCCTCCCTCCATCGTCGTGTCCACGTTCTTCCCCGGTGCAGACGCCGCCACCATCGAGCAATCCGTTGCCGCGCCCATCGAGCAGCAGGTCAACGGCGTGCCGAACATGATCTACATGGATTCAAAGAGCGGTAACGACGGTTCGTACACACTCACCGTCACCTTCGCCGTGGGCACCGACCAGGCCATCGCCGCCGTGGACGTGCAGAACCAGGTGGCGATTGCGCAGCGCGCGCTGCCGCAGGAGGTGGTGCGGCAGGGCGTGGTGGTGGCGAAGCGCCAGCCGCAGATCCTGATGTTGGTGACGGTGCGCGCCACCGACCCTCGCTACGATTATCTGTTCCTCAGCAATTTCGCCAAGCTCAACATCTACGATTCGCTGGCGCGCGTCAAAGGTGTCGGGCAGGTCGCGGTATTCGGCGCGCGCGACTATGGCATGCGCATCTGGCTCGATCCGGATCGCATGGCGCAGCTCGGCGTGACCACGCAGGATGTTTCCAGTGTGCTCAATGAGCAGAACCTGGTGGCGCCGGCCGGCGTCATCGGTGCGGAGCCCGCGCCGCCCCGGCAGCAACTGCAATATGCCGTCAGCATGCGCGGCCGTCTGTCCAGCGTGACGGAATATCAGAACATTCTGGTGCGGGCGCGCCCCGACGGCAGCAGCGTCCGACTCAAGGACATCGCGCGCGTGGAATTGGCCGCCACCGACTACTCGCGCTCGAGCCGCCTGAACGGACAGAGCAGCGTGTTGATGGGCATTTATCAGCTGCCCGACGCCAACGCGCTGGAGGTGGCGAAGCAGGTCAAGCTGCAGATCGCACAGCTCTCCAAAACCTTCCCGCCGGGGATCCAAGCCAGCGTCTCCTTCGACACCACGTTGTTCGTGTCCGAATCGGTGCATGAGGTGGTGGTGACTCTGGGGATCGCGGCGTTTCTCGTCATGCTCGTGGTGTTCGTGTTCCTCGGCAGCTGGCACACCACCCTGATTCCGATGCTGGCCGTGCCGGTGTCGCTGATCGGCGCCTTCTCGGCATTCATCGCGCTGGGTTTTTCCATCAACACGCTGACGCTGTTCGCGCTGGTGCTGGCCATTGGCCTGGTGGTCGATGATGCCATCGTGGTGGTCGAGGCCGTGTCGCACAAGATCGAGGCCGAAGGGCTGGATGCGCGCGCCGCCACCCGCGCCGCCATGCGTGAGGTGCAAGGGCCGGTGATCGCGATCGCCCTGGTACTGGTCGCCGTGTTCGTGCCGGTGGCCTTTCTGGGCGGTCTCACCGGCCAATTCTACCGGCAGTTCGCCTTGACCTTGTCGGTCTCCGTCATGATTTCCGCCCTCGTGGCGCTCACCTTCACGCCGGCACTGTGCGCGCTTCTGCTGGAATCGAATCGGCCGCAGCGCGAACGCAATCGCGTGGAGCGATTCTTCGACTCGTTCAATCGCGCCTTTGGGCGGATGACCGGACACTATTCGCGCATCGTCGCCACCGTGATCCGCCGGCGCCGCCTGTCGCTGGCCGTTTTCGCTGCCATCACGGTGCTCGCCATCGCCTTGGTGTGGACGCGGCCCGGCGGATTTCTGCCCGATGAAGACCAGGGCTATCTGCTGACCTTCATCAACCTGCCGGCCGGCGCTTCGCAGCAGCGCACGGAGGCGGTGGTGCAGAAATTCATCGCAACCGTCAACAAGAACGCGCCGGAGATCATGAACATCGTGTCCATCACGGGCTTCAGCGTGCAGACCGGGGTCAGTTCCTCCTACGCGGCCACTGCCTTCTTGGTGTTCAAGCCCTGGAAGGAGCGCAGCGGGTCGGCGCACAGCACCTCGGCGGTGCGCGATCGCCTCATGAAACTGATCGGCGCCGTGCCGGAGGCCAGCTTTTTGATCGTCGATCCGCCGGCGATCCCGGGCATCGGACAATCCAATGGATTCGAGTTCGTGCTGCAGGATCGAAGCGGCGGGGAGGTGCCGCGCTTCGCAGGCGTGGTGCAGGATTTTGTGAAAGAGGCCAACTCGCACAAGGATCTGTCACGCGTGTTCACGCCCTTCAACGCCTCGGTGCCGCAGATCGAGTACGTGCTGGACCGCGAGCGCGCCAAGACCTTTGGCGTGGCGATCTCGGACATCTTTTCGACTTTGCAGACTTTTCTCGGCGGCAGCTACATCAATGACTTCAATCTGTTCGGCCGCACCTTTCGCGTGACCGCGCAGGCTGAGGGCTCGGCGCGGACCACGCCCGATGCGGTGGCCGGCTTGTATGTGCGCACGGCGGCCGGCGACATGGTGCCCCTGTCGACGCTGGTCACGGTCAAGGCCAAGGAAGGTCCCGAATACATCGAGCGCTACAACATCTACCGCGCCGCCACCATCAACGGCACGGCCGCGGCCGGTTTGAGCTCAGGACAGGGCATCCGCGCCATGGAGTCCCTGGGTGCGGCACTGCCTGAGGGCTTTGACTTCGACTGGACCGGCATCACCTATCAGGAAAAGAAAGCCGGTGCGCAGGCGCCGTACGTGTTCGCCATGGCGCTGGTGTTCGTGTTTCTGGTGCTGGCCGCGCAATACGAAAGCTGGGTGGTGCCGTTCGCGGTGATTCTGGGGATACCGCTGGCCGTCTTCGGGGCCTTTGCGGCGCTGGGTCTGCGCTCCATGGCGAACGACATCTATGCGCAGATCGGTCTGGTCATGCTCATCGGTCTTGCGGCGAAGAACGCCATATTGATCGTCGAGTTCGCCAGGCTGTCGCATGCGCGCGGCGCGCCGCTGGTCGATGCCGCGCTGGAGGGCGCGCGTCTGCGCCTGCGGCCGATTCTGATGACCTCGCTGGCGTTCATCTTTGGGTCGCTTCCCCTGGCCGTCGCCACCGGCGCAGGCGCCGGCGCGCGGCAGGCATTGGGAACCACCGTGGTGTTTGGCATGCTGGCGGCGACTGCACTGGGCATTTTCCTCGTGCCGTTGTTCTATGTGTTGCTCGAAGGCATGACCGAGCGTGCGCGCGATCGCAAGGCGGCGCGCAATGTCGCCGTGGGAGAGGGCGGGTGAAGCAGGCAGTGACAGTGGCGGTGATGGTGCTGGGGTTGTGCGCCTGCGCGCTCGGGCCTGACTACGTGCGCCCGGATTTGAAAGTGCCGGAGAAGTTTCGCTGGGCGCCGGAAGGGTTGGCGGGAGCGAGCGCCGGCGACTTGCAGTGGTGGGATCTGTACCAGGATCCGCGGCTGCAGGAGTTGATCAGAATTGCGCTGACCGAGAATGCGGACGTGCGCATTGCGGCGGCGCGGGTGGAGGAGGCGCGTGCGGCATTGGGATCCAGCCAGATGGAGTTGCTGCCGCAGGTCTCTGCGTCCGCGGCCGGCCGGCGCGTGGAGGTCTCAGGCGATGAACTGCGGCCTGGCCAGCCGCGCATCGGCAAACTGTTTCAGGCGCAGGCCAATGTATCCTACGAGCTGGATGTCTGGGGCCGGCTGCGCCGTTCCACGCAAAGCGCCCGCGCCGATTTCCTGGCCAGCGAGTTCGCCAAGCGCGCGGTCCTCGTCAGTCTGGTCAGCGACGTCGCCACCGCGTATATCGACTTGATCACGCTGCACCGGGAACTGGCCATCACCCGGCGCACGGTCGATACGCGCCTGAAGCTGGTGGAGCTGACCCGGGCCAAGCACGATCGCGGCGTCATTTCCGGGCTCGATGTGGCCGTGGCAGAGGCGCAGCTGGCGGTGGCGCGCGTGGCCATCCCACAGCAGGAGCTGGAAATCGCGCGCACCGAGCACCGCTTGAGCGTGCTGCTGGGGCGCTATCCGCAGGCCTTCGATTTTTCCGATTCGCCGGAGGCTGCGCGTATCGCCCCGGTGCCGCCCGCCGGTCTGCCTTCCAGCCTGCTGGAGCGCCGCCCTGATGTGCAGCGTTCCGAGCAGCAGCTGGTCGCGGCGAACGCGCGCTTCGGGGCGGCCAAGGCCTCGCTTTTCCCGTCCCTGACGCTGACCGGCGCGTTCGGCCGGATCAGCACGGATCTGTCGCGGCTGTTCACGCCGGAGACGGCCGCCTGGTCTGTCGGCGCCGGCTTGCTGCAGCCCTTGCTGGACCCGCAGCGCAGTCTGTATACGCAGCGCGCGGCCGATGCGCGCCGCCAGGCGGCACTGAGCGGGTATGCGCAGACCGTGCAGCGGGCCCTGCAGGAAGTCGCCGATGCGCTGATCGCTCGCACCAAGCAAAGCGAAATCCAAAGCGCGCAGCAGGATCAGGTGGACGCGTTGCGCCGCGCGAGTACAATCGCGCATGCGCGCTATGACGTCGGCACCGCGTCGTATGTCGATGTCACGAATGCGGATCGGGATTTGTTTGGTGCCGAGCTGTCGCTTGCCACCGCCAGCCGTGACAGTCTGCTTTCCACCGTGCAGCTGTATCGAGCGCTCGGTGGCGGGTGGCAACAGCCGGCCGGCGACGCGGAGAAATGATCGATGTCCACTGCTGCTGCGATTCACCCCCTCTGGCTGCGTCTGACCCATTGGTCCAACGCGCTGGCCGTCATCATTCTCGTGTTCAGCGGCTGGCGCATCTACAACGCATCGCCGATTTTCAACTTCAAGTTTCCCGAAGGCATCACCCTGGGCGGCTGGTTGGGCGGTGCGCTGCTGTGGCATTTTGCGGCGATGTGGCTGCTGGTCGCGAACGGCGTGGTGTATCTGCTGTTCAACCTGTTCTCAGGCCGCCTGAAGAATCGTTTCTTCCCATTGCGGGTGCGCGAGGTCTTCGGCGACCTGTTGGCCGCCCTGAAGGGCCGGCTTGCGCACGAGGATCCGCGCCACTACAACGCCGTGCAGAAGCTGGCCTACCTGTTTGTGATGCTCGACACGCTGGTGGTGATCCTCTCCGGGCTGGTGGTGTGGAAGTCGGTGCAGTTTCCGCTGCTGCGGGAGTTGATGGGCGGCTTCGACAACGCCCGCATCGTGCATTTCTTCGCCATGGCGGCCCTGGTGGCGTTCTTCCTCGTGCACATCGTCATGGTGGCGCTGGTGCCGCGCACGCTGTTGCTGATGACCCGTGGCCGATAGGCGCTTTGCGTCCCTTTAGGAGCATTCAATGACTGAATCCAACCCTCCGGCCAAGCTCGATCGCGCGCTGCTCATGAAAGATGCGATGCGGGAGTTGTCCGCGCCGACGCGGCGGCTGTTTTTGCGCCGTGCCTTGAGTCTGGGCGGGCTGGCCATGTTGAGCGGCTGCAGCATCAGCAACGACAAGTCGGTGGATTCCTTTCTCAAAGGCGTCTCGCGCTTCAATGACCGGGTGCAGGGTTGGCTGTTCGATCCGAATCGTCTGGCGCCCACGTATCCTGAGTCGATGATCACCCGGCCGTTCCCCTTCAATGCCTTCTACGCGCGCTCACAGGCGCCGCGCGTGGACGGGGACAGCTACCGTCTGGAGGTCAGCGGCCTGGTGGCTGACAAGCACAGCTGGACGCTCCCGGAGCTGCATCAATTGCCGCAGGTGGACCAGGTCACGCGGCACATCTGCGTAGAAGGCTGGAGCGCCATCGGCAAGTGGGGCGGTGTGCGGTTCTCCACATTCTTGCAGCGCATCGGCGCCGACACCAGCGCCCGCTACATCGGCTTCAAGTGCTCTGATGACTACTACACCAGCATCGACATGGCCACGGCCCTGCACCCGCAGACGCTGCTGACGCTGAGCTACGACGGCCAGACCCTGCCGCGGGAATACGGCTTCCCCATGAAACTGCGCATGCCGAGCAAGCTGGGCTACAAGAACCCCAAACACATCGCGGCGCTGTTCGTCACCAACACCAATCCGGGCGGCTACTGGGAACACTACGGCTACAATTGGTTCGGCGGCAGTTGATCCGCCGGCGTCGCTTTTGAGCAACCCGGACCGTCGGTTTCGGGAATAATAAGCCATGAATATCCTGATTGAGATCCTGGGCTGGATGGCCATGGCGTTGATCGTGGGAGCCTATGGGCTTCTGTCATCGGGCCGGCTGGCCGCCGAATCCAAGATCTATCAGTACATGAATATCGCCGGCGCGGCGGGCTTCATCGTCAACAGCGGCGCCAAGGGCGCCTATCCGTCGGCCGTTCTTAACGTCATCTGGATCGGCATCAGTTTCTACGCCCTGGCCCGGCGCGTTGAACGCTCCGCTTGAACCGCTTATTCCTTATAGGTTAGTGTATAAAAATCATGCAACCCGTTGATCCTCAAGAGCTAGAAAAAGTGGGTGGCATCGTTGCCCGATGGCAGAACCGGCCCGGGCCGCTGCTGGAGGTGCTGCACGAAGTACAAGAGGCGCTGGGCTGTATTCCTGCCGACGCAGTGGGTCCAATTGCCGCCGGCTTGAATCTGTCGCGCGCCGAGGTGCATGGCGTGGTCAGCTTCTACCACTATTTCCGGGAGCATCGCGTCGGGCGCCACCAGCTTGAGGTGTGCCGTGCAGAAGCCTGTCAATCCATGCATTCTCAAGTGCTTATAGATCATATCAAGAAACGACTGGATGTAGATTTTCACGCCACCACCGCTGACGGAGCGATCACGCTGCTGCCGGTTTACTGCCTTGGCAATTGCGCCTGTGCGCCGGCCGTCATGATCGACGGAGAACTGCACGGCCGCGTGACGCCGCAGCGTTTGGATGAACTGCTCAAGGCACTGTCATGAGCGTAACCATCTACGTGCCGGGCGATTCGGGCGCGCTGTCCCTGGGCGCGCAGGCCGTCGCTGAGCAGATCGCGAAGCTCGCGGCGCAGCGCAACCTGGCGGTGCGCATCGTGCGCAACGGCTCGCGCGGCCTGTACTGGCTCGAGCCCCTGGTGGAGGTGCAGTGCGCGGCGGCGCGCATAGGCTACGGACCGGTCGCCGCCGCGGATGTCGCGGGCTTGTTCGACGCCGGTTTTCTGCAGGGCGCCGCACATCCGTTGTGTGTCGGTCCGGTGGAGGAGATTCCCTACTTCAAGCAGCAGCAGCGGCTGACTTTCGAGCGGGTGGGGCGCATCGACCCGCTGTCGCTGGATGACTATCGCGCGCACGGCGGATTTGCAGGTCTGACGCGGGCGCTGAGCATGGAGGGGGCGGCCATCGTCAAGGCGGTCACGGATTCCGGATTGCGCGGCCGCGGCGGGGCCGCATTCCCCACCGGCATCAAATGGAAGACGGTGCTGGATCAGACGGCGGATCAGAAGTACGTCACCTGCAATGCCGATGAAGGCGATTCGGGCACCTTTGCCGATCGCATGCTGATGGAAGGGGATCCGTTCACGCTCATTGAAGGCATGATCATCGCCGGCATCGCGGTGGGCGCGACGCAAGGGTTCATCTACTGCCGCATCGAATACCCGCATGCGATCAAGGTGCTGCGCGCCGCCATCGCCGCGTGCATCGCGCAGGGCTATCTGGGCGCCAGCGTCTGTGGCTCGGGCAAACGTTTTGATCTGCAGCTGCGCCTGGGCGCGGGTGCCTACATCTGCGGCGAAGAAACCTCGATGCTGGAAAGCCTGGAAGGCAAGCGTGGTGAAGTGCGCGTGCGGCCACCGCTGCCCGCTATTCAGGGGTTGTTCGGCCAGCCCACCATCGTCAACAATGTGATCTCGCTGGCGAGTGTGCCCATCATCCTGGCCAAAGGCGCGGACTTTTATCGCGAGTTCGGCGTCGGCCGTTCGCGCGGCACGCTGCCCATTCAGCTGGCGGGCAACGTCAAGCGCGGTGGGCTGATTGAACTCGCCTTCGGCACGAGCATCCAGGAATTATTGTACGGCTATGGCGGCGGCTCGGCCTCGGGGCGGCCCATCCGCGCCGTGCAGATCGGCGGCCCGCTGGGTGCTTACATTCCCGCCTCGCAGTTCGACACGGTGTTGGACTACGAGGCGCTCGCGGGCATTGGCGCGCTGCTGGGACATGGTGGAGTGGTCGTGTTCGATGACACGGTACACATGGGCAAGATGGCCCGCTATGCATTGGAGTTCTGCGCCAAGGAATCCTGCGGCAAATGCACGCCGTGCCGCATCGGCTCCACGCGCGGCACGGAAGTCATGGACCGGGTTCTGGCCGGCGTTGAGGTCGAGGCCAACCTGGAACTGTTGAACGATCTGTGTGAAACCATGCTGCATGGCTCGCTGTGCGGACTCGGCGGCATGACTCCGTTTCCCGTGCAAAGCGCGTTGAAGCATTTCCCTGAGGATTTTCATCATGTACGCCATTGACCATCACGACCTGGGCACACCCGCGAGCAGCGCCGTCGCACCGGTGACCCTGGAAATCGACGGTCGTCCGGTCACGGTTGCCGAAGGCACCTCGATCATGCGCGCGGCCGGTCTTGCGGGCTGCTCGGTGCCTAAACTGTGCGCCACGGACAATCTGAAATCATTTGGCTCCTGCCGCCTGTGTCTGGTGGAAATCGAAGGCCGGCGCGGCTACCCCGCCTCCTGCACCACGCTGGTCAGCGAGGGCATGAAGGTGAAGACGCAAAGCGAGAAACTGGGTTCGCTGCGCCGTGGCGTCATGGAACTGTACGTGTCCGATCATCCGCTGGACTGCGTGAGCTGCCCTTCCAACGGGCATTGCGAACTGCAGAACATGGCCGAGGTGGTGGGCGTGAGCGAGACGCGCTACGGCCTGGCCGGCGAGCGGCATGAGCACCTGGCCAAAGATGCCAGCAATCCGTATTTCACCTTCGATCCGAACATGTGCATCGTCTGCTCGCGCTGTGTGCGCGCCTGCGATGAGGTGCAAGGCACGCTGGCCCTGACCATTCAAGGCCGCGGATTCGAATCCAAGGTCGCCGCCAGCCAGGACGAGTCCTTCGTCGAGTCCGAATGCGTTTCCTGCGGCGCTTGCGTTGAAGCCTGCCCGACGGCGGCGCTCACCGAAAAGCCGCTGCACTTCATGGGTCAGCCCGAGCGCGCCGTCACCACCACCTGCGCGTATTGCGGCGTGGGCTGTTCGTTCAAGGCCGAGGTGAAGGGCAGGGGCGATGCGGCGCAGGTCGTGCGCATGGTGCCCAACCGCGACGGCCACGCCAACCAGGGTCACGCCTGCATCAAGGGCCGCTTCGCCTTCGGCTACGCCACGCATGCCGATCGCATCCTCAAACCCATGGTCCGGGCGCGCATCAGCGATCCGTGGCGCGAAGTCAGCTGGGACGAGGCCATCGGCCATGCCGCGGCGCAGTTCAAGCGCATCCAGCAGCAGCACGGCAAGTACGCCGTCGGCGGCATCACCTCCTCACGCTGCACCAACGAAGAAACGTTCCTGGTGCAGAAGCTGGTGCGCGCGGCTTTCGGCAACAACAACGTCGACACCTGCGCGCGCGTCTGCCATTCCCCGACGGGCTATGGCCTGAAGCACACGCTGGGCGAATCCGCTGGCACGCAGGCCTTCAACTCGGTGATGAAGTCCGATGTCGTCATGGTCATCGGCGCCAACCCCACCGAAGGCCATCCGGTGTTCGCCTCGCAGCTCAAGCGGCGCCTGCGCCAGGGCGCCAAGCTCATCGTGGTCGATCCGCGCGTGACCGCCATCGTGCGCTCGCCGCATATCGAGGCGGACTATCACCTGCAGTTGCGCCCCGGCACCAATGTCGCGGTCATGAATGCGCTGGCGCATGTCATCGTCACCGAAGGCCTGGTCAAGAGCGAATTCGTGGCCGCGCGCTGTGAGCCGGCGGCATTTGAAAAATGGTGCACGTTCATCAAGGACCCGCGCAACTCGCCTGAAGCCACCGAAAGCATGACCGGCGTTCCGGCGGACACCGTGCGCCGCGCAGCGCGCCTGTTTGCCTCCGGCCGCAATGGCGCCATCTACTACGGGCTCGGTGTGACCGAGCACAGCCAGGGCAGCACCATGGTCATGGGCATCGCCAATCTTGCCATGGCCACCGGCAATCTGGGACGTGAAGGCGTGGGCGTCAACCCGCTGCGCGGCCAGAACAACGTGCAAGGCGCCTGTGACATGGGTTCCTTTCCGCATGAACTCCCCGGCTACCGGCATGTGTCGGACGCGGCGGTGCGCACGCAATTCGAAACCCGATGGCAGGTGCCGCTCGAGGCCGAGCCGGGCCTGCGCATTCCCAACATGTTCGAAGCGGCACTCGACGGCAGTTTCCTCGGCCTGTATGTGCAGGGCGAGGACATCCTGCAGTCCGATCCGAACACGCATCACGTGGTGGCGGCGTTGTCGGCCATGGAGTGCGTTGTCGTGCAGGATCTGTTCCTGAACGAAACCGCCAAGTACGCGCACATTTTCCTGCCCGGCTCCTCGTTTCTGGAAAAGGACGGCACCTTCACCAATGCGGAACGCCGCATCTCGCGCGTGCGCAAGGTGCTGAACCCGAAGGCCGGGCTTGCGGATTGGGAAGTCACCGTGCGGCTTGCCAATGCGCTGGGCTACCCGATGGCCTACGATCATCCCTCGCAGATCATGGATGAAATCGCGGCGCTGACGCCCACGTTCACCGGCGTCTCCTACGACAAGCTCGACCGGCTGGGCAGCATTCAGTGGCCGTGCAACGAAGCGGCCCCGCAAGGCACGCCCACCATGCACATCGATGAGTTCGTGCGCGGCAAGGGGCGCTTCTACATCACCGAGTACGTGCCGACCTCTGAGCGCTCCAACAGCCGTTTCCCGTTGATACTCACCACGGGGCGCGTGCTCACGCAGTACAACGTCGGTGCGCAGACACGGCGCACGCCCAACGTCACCTGGCATTCGGAAGACCGGTTCGAGATCCATCCTGACGATGCGGAAACCCGCGGCGTGAAGGAGGGCGACTGGGTGGGCATCACCAGCCGTGCCGGGCAGACCGTATTGCGGGCCACCGTCACCGACCGGGTGCAGCCGGGCGTCGTGTACACGACGTTTCACTTTCCCGAATCCGGCGCCAATGTCATCACCACCGATAATTCGGATTGGGCGACCAACTGTCCGGAGTACAAGGTCACGGCGGTGCAGGTGGTGAAGGTCTCGCAGCCCGCGGACTGGCAGGAACGGCTGCGGCGCCGCTATGAGCCCGATGCGAACCACGTCTGAACGGGGGGTTGAACGCTATTCGCAAGGGGTGACGGAGCGCGCCACCGATCAGGTGGCCGAGGAAGTGCCGGTGGCGCTCGTGTATCAGGGCGTTCCGCATGTGGTGATGCTGGCAAGCCCCGCGGATCTCGAGGATTTCGCCGTGGGGTTTACGGTGAGCGAAGGATTGGTGGCGAATCGGGGGGAGATTCTTGAGATTCAGATCGAGGAGGGAGCCGCGGCCATCGATGTGCGTATTCGGATCGCGCCCTCCCGATTTTCCGCTCTGTTGGCACAACGCCGCAATCTCACCGGCCGCACGGGGTGCGGGCTGTGCGGCGCCGAAACCCTGGAGCAGGCGATGAAGCCGCTCGCCAGCGTGGGTGCGGGGCCAGACGTCGACGCCGGCGAGATGCATGCGGCCCTGCGCGAGTTGGCAGCGCATCAGCCGATCAATGCGCTGACCGGCAGCGTTCACGCCGCCGGTTGGGTCGTGGCAGGCAAAGGGTTACACTGCGTGCGCGAGGATGTCGGCCGGCACAATGCGCTCGACAAGACCATCGGGTCGCTGCTGCGCGGCGGTACGGATCTGTCCGCCGGGTACATGTTGATCACCAGCCGCGCCAGCTATGAAATGGTGCAAAAATCCGCCACTGTCGGCATTGGCCTGCTGGCGGCGGTGTCGGCGCCCACGGCGCTGGCGATTCGAGTGGCCGAGCGAAGCGGACTGACGCTGGTGGGGTTTGCGCGCAGCGGCCAGCATGTGGCGTATGCGAACGCTCAAAGAATACGAACAATGGCGTGTGTGGAATGAATCCTGCTCAACTGACCAAGATGGTGAACGATATTGCCGCTTTCTTCGCATCCGAATCCGGCGAAGAACAAGCCGTGACCGATGTGTCGGGGCACCTGCAACGCTTCTGGGATCCGCGCATGCGCCGTGAGATCGTCGCGCACTACGCCCGCGGCGGAGAGGGGCTGAACGAGTTGTCGAAAAAGGCCGTTGCCGCCCTGGCAAAAGCGTCGCAGTAGCCTACACCGCGGTCGCCGCCCGAATGGCGCTGAGCGCAACCATCTATGTCTTCACCGTGCGTCTGGCGGATGCCGACCGCAATGTCCATGAAACGCTCGAGCTGCGGATGGCGCGGCATCCCTCGGAGACCGAGGAGTTCCTGCTGACGCGGCTGCTGGCGTATTGCCTGGAGTACGCACAAGGCATCGCCTTTTCCAAAGGACTGTCCGACACGGACGAGCCGGCCGTCTGCATACGCGATCTGACCGGCACGCTGCTCGCCTGGATCGATATCGGCGCACCGGAGGCGGCGAGGCTGCACAAGGCCAGCAAGGCCGCGCGGCGCGTTGCCGTGTACGCGCATAGGGACGTTCAGCCGTGGCTGGATCGTCTGGCCGGCGAGCGCATCCATCGCGCCGCCGACATCGCCATCAACGTGGTGGATCGGGAACTGCTCGAGGCGCTGGTGAAGCGGCTGGAGCGGCGCATGGACTTTGACTTGTCGGTGTCGGACCGGACGCTGTACGTGTCGCTCGGCGCAGAGACGCTGACGGGGAGCATTCGGGTCCGCAGTCTGGTGGCCTGACCTGGGCGCGGTTCAATTCAGCAGGGGGTGATCTTTGGGCAGCTGCTTGGAGTACCAGATGGCGAGCTTGTGCCGCATGGTCTTCTCTGCCACCTGATCTTCGGGGATGGGCTGGATGATCTTGTCGTGCACCAGCAGCCGGTACACGTACAGCAGCTTCAGGCTGGCCGAGTCCGTCGGCTCGAATTCGGCGGCCTTGCGGTCTTCGGCGTACTTCACCGCCGCGGTCAAAGCGGCTTTGAACAGTTCGGCTTCGTGCTTGAGTTTTTTCATTTCATCTCATGCATCTCATTGTTTGATCCTACGCCGAAACGCGTTTCCTGGCGACAGTCCACGGCCGGTGAGCGCTGCAGCCGGACGGTGTACAGTCGGCAATGGTTTACGCAGGAAAAGTGAGCATGTCGCGACCGCTTGACCGTGAATTGGGAATGCATCGCAAGATACGGCGCCGTGATTTTCTCAACGGCGCTGCGGCCACGGCCGCGCTCCTCGCCGCCGGTGCGACCCGTGCGCAGGCTGACAGCGGCGCGGATCTGAAGGATTATCCGCCGGCACTCACCGGCATGCGGGGCAGCGGTTATCCGGGCGCTTACTCGGTAGGTCACGCGCTGCGCGACGGGACATTTTGGAACTCCGCGCCGCAGGCCGTGCGCACCGCCGAAGAGTACGACCTGATTGTGGTCGGCGGCGGCATCAGCGGTCTGGCCGCCGCGTACTTCTTCCAGAAGCGGCACGGCTTCGGCAAGAAAGTCCTGATCCTCGACAATCACGATGACTTCGGCGGCCACGCCAAGCGCAACGAGTTCGGCGCGGGAGGCAACTTGCGCCTCTCGAACGCCGGCAGTTTCAACATCTACGCGGGCGAGGACAGCACGGCGTTTCAGTGCGAGATTTACAGCGATCTGGGCATCGATGTCGCGCGCCTCGCGCAACAGACGGTGGATCCGCGCTTCTACTCGCGCCTGGGGATGGGGCAGGGCGTGTTCTTCGATCGCGAAACCTTCGGCGCAGACCGCCTGCTCAAGGATCCTGCGCCGTGGACGGATTTCACCTTCCTGTATGCGCCGAATCCGCCGCCGGAAGCCGAGGAACGCTGGAAGGTTTTCATGGCGCAGGCGCCGCTTCCCGATCCCGTGAAGCGCGACCTGTACAGGCTGTACCACGACTCCACCGACTACCTGCCCTCGCTCACGCCGGATCAGAAAGTCGCCCGCCTCGCACGCATGAGTTATGCGGATTATCTGGTCAAAATCGCTGGCTGCGATCCTTTGGTGTGCACCTATCTGCGGGATCGCACTTACGGCAGCGGCCGCGGCCTGAGTTCGACGACCGCACTCAGTGCGCACCGCCGCTTCGGTTTGCCGGGATTCGCAGGGTTGAATCTGCCGGCCGCCCCAGGGCCTGCGGGTGGCGTCGAATACCACTTCCCGGAGGGCAATGCGACCGTGGCGCGTTTGCTGGTGCGCAAGCTGATCCCGCGCGCACTGCCGGGCCGCACGCTGGAGGACTCCATGCTCACCCGCGCCCGCTACGACGAACTGGACCGGCGCGGCAACGCAACCCGTATCAGGCTCAACAGCACGGTGGTGCATGCGCAGAATCAGGTATCGGCCGATCGCGGCGGCAGCGTGGAGGTGAGCTACATGCGCGGCGGCAAGCTGTTCAGCACGCGCGGCCGGCACTGCGTGCTCGCTTGCTGGAATTACCTGATCCCCCATCTATGCCCGGAAATGCAGCCGGAGCAGAAGGCGGCGCTCGCCTACAACGTGCATACGCCCAATCTGTGGGTCAATGTCTGGCTGCGCCAGTGGCGCCCCTTTCATCGCGCCGGCGTGAATTTCATCAATGCGCCGGGCAGCTATTTCGCTTCGCTGATCCTTGAGCAGCCGGTGTCGGTGGGCGGCTACCGGCATTCCCAATCGCCCGATGATCCCATCGTCATGACCATGCTGCGCGGCTATGAAACGCCGGGTCTGCACATCAAGGAGCAGTTTCGGCTGGGGCGCGCCGAGATGTATGCCACGACCTTCGAGACCTTCGAACATAACCTGCGCGAGCAGTTGGGCCGCACCCTCGGGCCGCACGGATTCGATCCGGCGCTCGATATCCAAGGCATCACCGTCAACCGCTGGGGCCACGGCTACGCCTATTGGTACTCGCCGCTCTACGATGATTTCCTCACTACGGGCGGGGAGCCGCCGCACCTTCGCGCACGCCAGCCGTTTGGAAACATCGCGATCGCCAATACCGCATCGGGAGCCGATGACAGCACTGAACTTGCCATCGATATGGCGGCGCGGGCGCTGGCAGAATTGGCCCTGATATAGACTCTAAAATTCGTAGCGTATGGCGTGGAGGCCGGTAGAATGCCCGTCCTTCTAAGGTCATCGGCAGCAGTATTGGATGTCACGCGTACCCCCGGCAAAAAAGTCCGTTCTCATCTGCGGGTCCGCTGCCTACGACAGCATTCTGGTGTTCCCCGATCGCTTCAAGGCGCACATCCTGCCGGAAAAGATCCACCTGCTGAATGTGTCTTTTTTAGTACCAGAAATGCGAAGAGAATTCGGAGGTTGTGCTACAAACATCGCGTATAACCTGAAGCTTCTGGGAGAGATGGCGTACCCGATGGCCACCGTCGGCCACGACTTTGGCGCCTACCGCGACTGGCTGACCAAGAAAGGCGTACCGCTGGATTACGTCAAAGTGATCGAGTCGGAATTTACGGCCCAGGCCTTTATAACGACCGATCTGGATGACAATCAGATCACGGCATTTCACCCCGGGGCCATGCAACATGCGCATGTCAACCGGGTCACCGACGCGGCCGGCATTGGCATGGGCCTGGTCGCCCCCGATGGCCGTCAGGCGATGCTGGAGCATGCCGTGCAGTTTGCCGGCGCGGGAATTCCGTTCATTTTCGATCCGGGCCAAGGATTGCCGATGTTCGACGGCGCTGAACTGCGCCACTTCATCGAACAGGCGACCTGGGTTGCGGTCAATGACTACGAATGGCAGATGCTGCAGCAGAAAACCGGTTGGAATGTCCGGGACATTGTGTCGCGCGTCAAGGCCTTGATTGTCACGCGCGGTTCACAAGGATCGGTCATCCACACCGCCACCGAATCCGTTGATATCCCCTGTGCGAAACCAACGGCCGTGGTGGATCCGACGGGCTGCGGCGATGCGTTTCGCGCCGGCCTGATTCACGGCTTGTTGCGCGGCGAGGATTGGCTGACCATCGGGAGACTGGGTTCGATGATGGGCGCCATCAAGATCGAATCGCGGGGGCCGCAGAACCACGGCTTCACGCGCGCGCAGTTCGAGCAGCGATTTAACGAGAATTTTCGATAGCTTCCTAGGCAGGATCATCACCATGAGCAAGCAGTTTTCCTTCACTTCTGAGTCGGTATCCGAAGGCCATCCGGACAAGATCGCAGATCAGATTTCCGATGCCATCCTGGATGCCATTCTGGCCGCCGACCCCAAGGGCCGCGTGGCCTGCGAAACGCTGGTGAAGACCGGCGTGGTGATCGTGGCCGGTGAAGTCACCACCAGCGCCTGGGTGGACGTGGAAGCCATCGTGCGCAAGACCGTGCTGGATATCGGCTACGACACCTCGGACATGGGGTTCGATGGCGCCAGCTGCGGCGTGCTCAACATCATCGGCAAGCAGTCCCCGGACATCGCTCAAGGCGTGGACCGCAAGGACGAACGCAAGCAGGGCGCCGGGGATCAGGGCCTGATGTTCGGCTATGCAACCAATGAGACCGACGTGCTGATGCCCGCGCCCATCACGCTGGCGCACCGGCTGGTGAAGAGGCAGGCGCAGGTGCGAAAGTCGGGCAAGCTGCCTTGGCTGCGTCCGGATGCCAAGAGCCAGGTGACGCTGCGCTATGAGAACGACAAGCCGGTGGGCCTGGAGGCCGTGGTGCTCTCCACGCAGCACCGCGATGACGTGTCCACCAAGAACCTGCGTGAGGCCGTGATCGAGGAAATCCTGAAGCCGGTGCTGCCGGCCAAATGGATCGACAAGCGCACCAAGTATCACATCAATCCGACCGGACGCTTCGTCATCGGCGGACCGGTCGGGGACTGCGGCCTGACGGGCCGCAAGATCATCGTCGACACCTACGGCGGATTCGCCCGCCATGGCGGCGGCGCTTTTTCGGGCAAGGACCCCTCCAAGGTCGATCGCTCGGCCGCGTATGCGGCGCGCTATGTGGCCAAGAACATCGTCGCGGCCGGTCTTGCCGATCGCTGCGAAGTACAGGTGTCCTACGCCATCGGCGTTGCTGAACCCACCTCGATCATGGTGGAGACTTTCGGCACCGGCAGGTTGTCCGACACGCGCCTGACGCAATTGGTGCGTGCACATTTCGATCTGACGCCCTACGGTCTGCGCGAGATGCTGGATCTGGCGCGCCCGATCTATCAGCAGACCGCCTCCTACGGCCACTTCGGCCGCAAGGAAGCGGAGTTCAGCTGGGAGCGCACCGACAAGGCGAGCGCGCTGGCGGCGGAATTGAAGTCTGGCAAGGTGGCGTGAGCGAACTCGCGTCTTCAATTCACTGGGTTTGGATTTTTCGAATTTTCGTTTGGAGCAGGTTATGAACGCAGCCGTCAAGCAATCCCCCGATTACGCCATCAAGGATATGTCCTTGTCCGAATGGGGCCGCAAAGAGATCAAGATCGCCGAGACCGAGATGCCCGGTCTGATGGCGATCCGCCAGGAATTTGCCAGGAGCCAGCCGTTGAAAGGCGCGCGCATCACCGGTTCCTTGCACATGACCATCCAGACGGCGGTGCTCATCGAGACGCTCGAAGCGCTCGGCGCGCAGGTGCGCTGGGCCTCGTGCAACATTTACTCCACGCAAGACCATGCGGCGGCGGCCATCGCCGCCAACGGCACCGCGGTGTTCGCCATCAAGGGTGAGTCGCTGGCCGACTACTGGGACTATACGCACCGCATCTTCGAGTGGCCGGACAACGGCTTCAGCAACATGATTCTGGATGACGGCGGCGATGCCACCATGCTGCTGCACCTGGGCGCCAAGGCGCAGAAGGATCTCAAGGTTCTGGCCACGCCCGGCAGCGAAGAAGAAGAACATTTGTTCGCCTCGATCAAGGCCAGGCTCAAAGTGGATCCGACCTGGTACTCCACCCGCCTCGCCAGCATCAAAGGCGTCACCGAGGAGACGACGACAGGCGTGAAGCGTCTGTATGAGATGCACAAGGCCGGCGAGCTCTCCTTCCCTGCCATCAACGTGAACGACTCGGTCACCAAGTCCAAGTTCGACAACCTGTACGGCTGCCGCGAGTCACTGGTGGACGCCATCAAGCGCGCCACCGATGTGATGATCGCCGGCAAGGTTGCCGTGGTGTGCGGATACGGCGATGTGGGCAAGGGCTCGGCGCAGGCGCTGCGCGCGCTGTCAGCGCAGGTGTGGGTCACCGAGATCGACCCGATCTGCGCGCTGCAGGCGGCGATGGAAGGCTATCGCGTGGTGACCATGGACTACGCCGCCGACAAGGCCGACATTTTCGTCAGCGCCACCGGCAACGCGCGGGTGATCACCCAGGCGCACATGCGTGAGATGAAGGATCAGGCCATCGTGTGCAACATCGGGCACTTCGACAATGAAATCGAGGTGGCCGAGCTGCGCAACTACAAGTGGGAGAACATCAAGCCGCAGGTGGATCACATCATCTTCCCCGACGGCAAACGCATCATCCTGCTGGCCGAAGGCCGGCTGGTGAATCTGGGCTGCGGCACCGGACATCCGTCCTATGTGATGAGTTCCTCTTTCGCGAATCAGGTGCTGGCGCAGATCGAACTGTTCTCGCACCCCGAGAAGTATCCGCTGGGCGTGTATGTGCTGCCCAAGCATCTGGATGAAAAAGTGGCGAGGCTGCAGCTGAGCAAGCTGGGCGCGCAGCTCACCGAACTCACCGACAAGCAGGCCGGCTACCTCGGCGTATCCAAGCACGGTCCGTACAAGACCGATCACTACCGGTACTGATGCTCATGCACGCAAAGGCCGGAAATTCAGCCGCCATACTCGACGGCAAGGCCGTGGCAGCACGGGTTCGAACCGAGGTCGCGGAGAAAGTACGCGCGTTCAGTGCCGCCCACGGCCGGGTCCCGGGACTTGCCGTCGTGCAAGTGGGCCACAACGCCGCCTCGTCCGTGTATGTGCGAAACAAGAAGAAGGCCTGCGCTGAGGCCGGCATCGAGTCCTTTTCCTTCGATCCGCCGGAAACGGTGACGCGACAGGAATTACTCGGATTAGTGGAGCTGCTGAACAAGGATTCGCGCGTCGACGGCATTCTGGTGCAGCTGCCGCTGCCCGAGGGGCTGGATGCGAATGAAATCATGGACGCGATCGATCCGTCCAAAGATGTCGATGGCTTTCATCCGACCAATACGGGGCTCCTCGCGCAGAAGCGTCCCCTGTTGCGCCCCTGCACTCCATTCGGTGTGATCCGTCTGGCGCAGGAGTACGGCATCAAGCTCGCAGGTACGCGCTCCACCGTGGTCGGCGCGTCCAACATCGTGGGACGGCCGATGGCGCTGGAGTTGCTGCTGGCCGGGTCCACCGTTACGGTGTGCCATTCGCGCACGCGCGATCTGCCCAGCGAAGTCGCCCGCGCCGACATTGTCGTGGCCGCCATCGGCAAACCGGAAATGATCAAGGGCGCCTGGATCGCAGAGGGCGCCGCGGTGTTCGATGTCGGCATGAACCGGCTGGACAGCGGCAGGCTGGTCGGCGATGTGGAGTTTACGGCCGCTTCGCAGCGGGCGGGCTGGATCACTCCGGTTCCGGGCGGCGTCGGCCCCATGACCATCGCCATGCTGCTCTCCAACACCATGGATTCGGCCCTCCGACGCGCTGCCGGTTGAGCGGCGAAGGAAAACAGAAGTGAGCTCTGCAACAAAAGTATTCCCGGATGCGGCGAGCGCCCTCAAAGGCGTGATTCGAGACGGCCTGACGCTCATGTCCGGCGGTTTCGGCCTGTGCGGCATTCCAGAAAATCTGATTCTGGCATTGCGCGATTCGGGCGCGAAGAATCTGACCGTGGTGTCCAACAACGCCGGCACAGACAACTTCGGTCTCGGTCTGCTGCTCAAGACCAGGCAGATCAAGAAAATGATCTCCTCCTACGTGGGTGAGAATCAGGAGTTCGAGCGCCAGTACCTGTCGGGTGAATTACAGCTGGAGTTCAATCCGCAGGGCACGCTGGCCGAACGCATCCGTGCAGGCGGGGCGGGCATCTTTGGTTTTTATACGCGCACCGGCGCCGGCACCCTGGTGGCCGAGGGAAAGGAAACCCGCGTCGTCAATGGGGAGACCTTCGTGCTCGAGACCGGCTTGGTGGCGGATGTGTCGCTGGTGAAAGCCTGGAAGGGCGACACCGAGGGCAATCTGATTTACCGCAAGACCGCGCGCAACTTCAATCCCATGATGGCCTCCGCCAGTCCCATGACCATTGCGGAAGTGGAGGAACTGGTCGAACCGGGCACGCTGGACCCGGATCAGATCCACACGCCGGGGATATTCGTGAAGCGCATCTTTCGCGGCGTGAACTACGTCAAGCCCATCGAAAACCGCACCGTGCGCAAGCGCGCGGCCGCCTGAAGCGCAACGGAGAATCGCACATGCCCTGGAGCAGAAACGAATTGGCGATGCGCGCCGCAAAAGAACTGCGCGACGGATTTTATGTCAATCTGGGGATCGGCATTCCGACGCTGGTCGCGAACTACATCGCGCCGGGCATGAAGGTCGTGCTGCAGTCGGAGAACGGCATGCTGGGCATGGGGCCCTTTCCCTTCGAAGGCGAAGAAGACCCGGACCTGGTGAATGCAGGCAAGCAGACGATCACGCAACTGCCGACCTCGTCGTATTTTTCCTCTTCGGACAGCTTTGGCATGATCCGCGGCGGCCACATCAACCTGTCCGTGCTCGGCGCCATGGAAGTCTCCGAAGGCGGGGACCTTGCCAATTGGATGGTGCCCGGCAAGATGGTCAAGGGCATGGGCGGCGCCATGGACCTGGTGGCCGGCGTGAAGAAAGTGGTTATCGTCATGGAGCACACATCCAAGGACGGCGCGCACAAGTTCAAGCCGCGCTGCGAACTGCCGTTGACCGGCGCAAACGTGGTTGACCTGCTCATCACCGACCTGGCGGTGTTTTCGCGGCCCGATCGCCAGGCGCCCTTCCAGCTCCTGGAGATGGCGCCGGTCGTCACGCTCGAGGAGTTGAGGTCCAAAACTTCCGCGCATTTCAAAGCCTGACGGATCTTTCATGGCGCTGATCGATGAGTTGCGTCGAGCGCTGAAGCGGCAAGCGGTGCTCACCGCACGTGAGGCCTGCGTGGCCTTCGAATGCGACGCGCTGACCGCACACCGCCAGATTCCTGACATCGTGGTGTTGCCGGAGAGCGTGGAAGAGGTGCAAGCGGTGCTGCGCATCTGCCGCGCGCACGGCGTGCCCGTGGTGACGCGCGGCGCCGGCACGGGTTTATCCGGTGGCGCCAAGCCGGTGGCCGGCGGCGTGCTGCTGGTGCTGTCCAAGCTGAACCGGATTCTGGAATTGGATCCGCTGCGGCGGATCGCGCGGCTGCAGCCTGGCGCGACCAATCTGTCCATTTCCAATGCCGCGCGTCCCTTCGGTCTGTTCTATGCGCCGGATCCCTCCTCGCAGATCGCCTGCACCATCGGCGGCAACGTGGCGGAGAATTCCGGCGGCGTGCATTGCCTCAAATACGGCCTCACCTTCAACAACGTGCTGCAGGTGAAGATCCTGACCATCGAGGGCGAGGCGCTCACGATCGGCAATGAAATGCAGGAGACCTGCGGCCTGGAACTGCTTGCGCTGTTGACGGGTTCCGAAGGCATGCTCGGCGTCATCGTCGAGGTGATGGTCAAACTCGTGCCGCGCCCCGAGCGGACCGAACTGCTGCTGGCCGCATTTGACGACATTGCCCGCTGCGCCGAGGCCGTGGCCGCCATCATTGCCGCAGGCATCATACCGGCGGGTCTGGAAATGATGGACGCGATGACCATCAAGGCAGCAGAGAGCTTTGCGCACTGCGGTTATCCGGCCGACGCCAATGCCTTGCTGCTGTGCGAACTGGACGGCGTGAGCGCGGATGTCGACTGGCAGATCCTGCGAGTCAGCGAACTGCTGCGAACGCTCGGCGCCACGCTCGTGCGTCAGGCGGCCGATGCGGCAGAGCGCGATCGCATGTGGTCAGGGCGCAAGAGCGCATTCCCGGCGGTGGCCAAGCTGGCGCCGGACTACTACTGCATGGATGGCACCATACCGCGTCGTCGTTTATCCGAAGTGCTGGCCCAGATCGCGGCCTTGTCGCAGCAATACGGTCTGCCCATCGCCAATGTGTTTCATGCAGGCGACGGCAATCTGCATCCGCTGATTTTGTTCGATGCCGGCAAGCAAGGCGAACTGCATCGGGCCGAAGAGTTGGGGGCGGATGTTCTGGGGTTGTGCGTGGCCGCGGGCGGAACCGTGACCGGCGAGCATGGCGTGGGCATCGAGAAACTCGGGCCCATGTGCCTGCAGTTCAATGCGGACGAATTGAACGCATTCCATGCCATCAAGGCGGCCTTCGACCCTGCGGGTTTGCTTAATCCCGGCAAGGCGGTGCCTACCCTTGCTCGCTGCGCGGACTACGGCGCGCTGCACGTGCATCAAGGCAAGATGCCGCACGCGCATCTGCCGCGGTTTTGACCGTCATGGACGCGGATGCGACCGAGCCGATTCGACAGCGCGTGCTTGCCGCCGCGGGCCGCGGCAGTCCAGTGCGGATCATCGGCGGCAGCACCAAACAATTCTATGGCCGCGAGGTTCCGGGTGAGCCGCTGAACATGGCCGCGCATCGCGGCATCATTGCCTATGATCCGGCTGAGTTGGTCCTGACTGCGCGCGCCGGCACGCCGCTGGCGCAGATCGAAGCCACACTGTCGCAGTCCGGTCAGTGCATGCCTTTCGAGCCACCGCATTTCGGCTCCACGGCAACCCTCGGCGGCGCCATCGCTTGTGGAATCGCCGGGCCCGCGCGCGCCTATGCGGGCGCTGCCAAGGATTTCGTCCTCGGCGTGACGCTGATGAACGGCGAGGGTCAATCGCTGCGTTTCGGCGGGCAGGTCATGAAGAACGTGGCCGGCTACGATGTCGCACGCACCGTGGTTGGAAGCCTGGGCAGCCTGGGTCTTCTGATGGACGTGTCGATGAAGGTGATGCCGCGCGCGCCGCAGTCGGCAACGCGGGTTTTTGAACTCGGCGCACAAGCGGCGCTGCGGCAGATGAGCGAGTGGGCGCAACAACCCTCCTGCATCTCGGCCACTTGCTGGGTGGATGGCCGGCTGTTCGTGCGGCTGTCAGGATCGGACGCGGCGATCCAGACGGCGGCCGCGCGCATGGGCGGCGAGGCGCATGCCGCGGGCGGGGAATTCTGGAGCGCTGTGCGCGAGCAGTCGCACGCATTCTTCGGCGGGGCGGAGGAATTGATTCGCGTGGCCGTGCCGGCGCTGTGTGCGCCGCAAACCTTCAGTGGCGAGTGCCTGATGGAGTGGGGCGGATCGCAGCGCTGGCTGCGGAATCGATCCGACATCGAGGCCGTTCGCGCTGCTGCCCGTAGCGCCGGCGGCTTCGCAACGAGATTCCGAACCCGCGACAGAAGCGGCGATGTCTTCGAGCCCGTGCCGGCCGCGCAGATGCGCCTGCAAAAAACTTTGAAGGCGGTCTTCGATCCTCGCGCGATTTTCAATCGCGGCCGCCTGCACGCGGAGTTGTAAGGCGCATGCATACGCCGCTGCCCGAGCATCATCCCCTCGAATCCCTGGCGCGCGAAGCCGCCGATCTGATCAAGAGCTGCGTGCATTGCGGATTCTGTCTGCCGGCCTGTCCCACCTATCACTTGCTGGGCGATGAGTTGGACAGCCCGCGCGGGCGGATCTACCTCATCAAGCAGATGGCCGAGGGCAACGCGCCCACGCAGATCACGCAACAGCATCTGGACCGCTGTCTGAGCTGCCGCGCCTGCGAGACGGCATGTCCCTCGGGCGTGCGCTATGGCCGGCTGGTTGATGTGGGCCGTGAGATGGTGGCGCAGCAGGCGCCGCGCGCCGCGGCATCGTCCGTCACTCGCGCGGCACTGGGCATGGCATTGTCGAACCGGACGCTGTTCGGCGCGGCGCTGGGCCTGGGGCGATTGTTTCGAAGCCTGCTGCCGCGTGCGCTGGCAGTGTCCATACCGCCGCGCCCCCGCGCGCTCGCATGGCCCGGCGCCAGGCATGCGCGGCGCATGATCGTGCTGGAAGGCTGCGTGCAGCCGGCGCTTCAACCCGGCATCAACGCCGCCGCGGCGGCGGTGCTGGATCGCGTTGGCATCAGTCTGATCCGTGACGGCGGCGGATGTTGCGGCGCGCTGAATCATCACCTCAGCCGCGAGGAAGCGGCGCTGTCGCAGGTGCGGCGCAATATCGACGCGTGGACGACCCATTTGGAGGCGGGCGCCGAGTGCATCGTCATCACCGCCAGTGGTTGCGGGCTCATGGTCAAAGATTACGCGCAGGTGCTTCGGGATGATCCGCTGTACGCCGCCAAGGCCGCCCGCATCAGCGTGGCCGCCCGTGACATTTGCGAGGTCTTGACGCCTGAGGATATCGCGCGCGCGAATATCAAAGCGGGTGAAGGCCGGCGCGTGGCATGGCAGTCTCCCTGCACGCTGCAGCATGGGCAGAAGATTCGCGGCCGGGTCGAGACACTGTTGAGTGCCGCGGGGTTCGAGGTTCTTGAACCCACGGATCCAACCCGCTGCTGTGGATCGGCCGGAACTTATTCAATTCTGCAGCCGGAGATGTCGGCGCAATTGCGCACATTGAAAGTGGGCAGCCTGGAGGCGCTCACACCCGATGTGATCGCCACCGGCAATATCGGCTGTCTGCAGCATCTAAGCTCAGAGGCTGCTGTGCCGGTGCGGCATTGGATTCAGATTCTCGCTGCATCGATCCCGCGCAATGGTGCTACAGCGGCGCCGGCCTGAAACCCTGCGCCGAGCGCTGTACACGCACCATGTGCTCACCGGCGAAATGAGCGGGAATCAGAATCGCCTCCTCATCCGCTGCGCGCGCCAGCACCGCCCGGCGGCTGACTCGGGCGTTCGCGGCGTCTTCACAGAAGATGCTGTTCCAAGAAGGGTTGAAAATCTGCAGCGGATGATGCATGACATCGCCCACGAACAGCGCCTTCTCGCCGCGGCTTTCCAGCATCAGCGTGCTGCTGCCGGGCGTGTGGCCCGGCGCCGGGTCCAGACGCACACCCTCCGCGATCTCGGCGGAGCCTGAAATCAGGTCGGCGAGTCCCCGCTCCAGAATGGGCCGCACGCTGTCTTCGAAGAATCCCTCGTTCACCTTTTCCCCGACCATGTCCGGAAACAGGTGACGGTTTTTCGGATCCCAGTAATGCGCGTCCGCCTGCGGGAAGACGTAGCGCGCATTGGGGAATGTCGGCACCCAGGCATCCTCCTGCAAAACCGTGTTCCAGCCCACATGGTCGATGTGCAGATGCGAGCACACGACCAGGTCGATGTCGGCCGGCTGGAAGCCCGCCCTCGCCAGGGTGTCCAGAAACGGCGTTTTCAGCCGGTCGAACACCGGGATGCCGGGGCGGATCTTGTCATTGCCGGCGCCCGTGTCGAACATAATGGTGCGGCCCTCAACCTCGATGACCCAGCTTTGAAGCCGTGCCTCGATGGCGTCGTCCTCCAGATGCAGGCACCCGGCAGGAATTTCATGCTTGCTCGAGGCATAGGCCCGGTCATCGAATCCGACGAACAATTGCTGCGGCGTCAGGAAGGTTCCCCGCCATTCCTCGATTCGATGTATTCGCGCCTCGCCGACTCGGATATGGTCCATAGGTAAAGGTTACTTGACTGAGGATAAAGAAAATTATACTAATAGTACCTTCGGCAAAATTATAGTCCCGCAAGCGTTGCGGGCAACACATCAGTACCTGGGGGGTACATTCAATGAACTTCGCTTCGGCTAGGCATCGTTGTGGCGCAATCGCCACATTTACACTGATTGGTTCCCTGGGCGCCGGTTCGCAGGCCATTGGCGCGGAGCCCGCGCAACCCTCCACCGGGCTTGAGGAAATCGTCGTAACGGCGACCAAGCAGGCCAGTAAGATCTCCGATACGGCCGCGGCGATCAGCGCCATCAGCTCAGACGCGCTGGGCGCCGGTGGTATTCAGAACATTCTGGACCTCTCGGCGGCGGTCCCCAATCTGTCGGTCGGAGACCAATTCGGCGTCAACCGCACCTTCATCCGCGGCGTGGGACTGACCTCCATCGACCTGGGCGCCGACGGCGCCGTGGCTTTTCTTCAGAACGAAGCGGTCATCGCGCGCCCTGCTGAGCAGCTGACGGGGTTTTACGACCTGGAGCGGGTCGAAGTGCTGCGCGGTCCCCAGGGCACGACCTACGGACGCGGCGCGACCGCCGGCGTGGTCAACCTGGTCACGCGGAAGCCGACGGATCAACTGGACGGCTATGCCAATCTCACCATCGGCAGCTATTCGGCAAAGACTTTTGAAGGCGCGATTGGCGGCGGCCTGAGCGAACGCATATCCGCCCGCATCGCCGGCAAATACGAAAAGCGCGACGGCTACGGCGACAACCTCTTCACCGGCAATGCAGTGGATGATCGCGATGCCTATGCGATTCGCGCCTCCTTGCGCGTCAAGGCCAGTGACAGCGTGGTCGTGGATCTGGTGGGTGACTACTTCCACGAAGACGATTACAACTACGCCTTTCATTACTTCGGCCCGACGGTGACCACCGATCAGGGAATCCCGGCGCGCTTTTATGGTGGCACGACGATTTTCGATCACGGCGGGGACATTCGTAACATCTGGTCGCGCGAAGACGCCATCAATCAGCGCCATGGCTCCAGCGCAACGGCCATCGTCGACTGGAAGCCCGGCAACTTCGAACTGAAGTCGGTCACGTCCTGGCGAGATTTCACGCGCTTCAACCGCGACGATCTGGGCGTGTCGGATGCGTA
The DNA here is from genome assembly GCA_025357635.1 of Pseudomonadota bacterium. Classification (GTDB taxonomy): domain Bacteria; phylum Pseudomonadota; class Gammaproteobacteria; order Steroidobacterales; family Steroidobacteraceae; genus TMP-86. The sequence continues at coordinate 1,220 of JANXOV010000067.1, read as the reverse complement.
TTTCTTCGGACAGAACAACTACAACGAAAAGAGCACCTCGATCAGCCAGGAGTTCACCTTGAGCGCCAATGCGGGCGGCATCGACTGGCTGGCCGGCGCCAATTATTTCCATGAGAAGAATCCGGGCAGCGTGATCGTGCCGCTGTACAACATCATCCGGCTGCTGACGGGGGGTAACTGTTCGCCTGATGTTCCGGCGGCCCCGACGCCGTGTAACGCGCTCGACAATGGCCTTTACAATCAAACCGGTGAGGTCAAGACCGATGCCTATGGCATCTACCTGCAGGGCACCAAGGAAATCGCCTCCCGCTTGAAGCTCACCCTGGGTGCACGCTTCAACAAAGAAAAGCGCCAAGGCACGGGCTTCTTCCAGTTCGACGCGTTGGGTGTCCTGGTTCCCACCGACAAGGAAAAGAGCTGGAATGCGGTGACGCCGCGGCTGTTGTTGGAATATCGCACGGACGGCGGTTCACTGGTTTATGGCAGCGTCACCCGCGGCTTCAAATCCGGCGTGATCAACATCGGCAGCCTGAACGATGTCATCAACCCGGAGTACGTCACGGCGTTCGAGACCGGTTACAAGACCAAGTTCCTGGATAACCGTGCCACCTTCAGCGCGGCGGCCTTTTACTACGACTACAAGGACTTGCAGGTGGGCTTCGTCAACGCCTCCAGCGTGGTGCAGACCGTCAATGCCGCCAAGGCACGCAACTTCGGACTGGAACTGGAATCCGAGGCGAAGCTGACGGATCAGCTCAATCTGGACGTGGCGGCGACCTACCTGAACGCCAAGTACAAGGAATTCCTGCAGGGCGATTACCGCAATAACTTCGCCACCGTCGATCTGTCGGGCAACGATCTGCAGAATGCGCCGCGCTACAGCGGTCATCTGGGTCTTACTTACGGCATCCCCGTGGGCGGCGCCGGCAAGATTTCGCTGCGCGGTGAAACGGTGTTCTCCGACAAAGTCTACTTCACCGAATTCAACAATGCCGATGCTGAGCAGGGCGCGTATGCACTGCTGAACTTCAACGCGCGCTACGAGCCCATCGATGGCCATTGGTCGGTGACGGCCTGGGTGCGCAACGCGGGCGACAAGCTGGTGCAGGCGAACAACATCATCACCGCGCCGCTGTATGCGAGTGTGCGTGTGGGCACGCTGATGCCGCCGCGCACCTATGGCCTGACGGTCAACTTCAAGTTGTAAGCACCGCGGCGGG